>NC_007722.1:1062466-1394121 GCF_000013005.1 Erythrobacter litoralis HTCC2594
CATCGTCCCACGTATATTCGAAATGCTCCTCGCCATCGTAATAGGGATCGGCGACCGCAGCACCTTCGCGGCCCGGCACCATGTCCATCAGCAGCGAGACATGCGCGTCATGCCTGTCCGGCGCCATGGCCTTGATGTTGGCGAGGTTGGAGTGGTCCAGCGCAAGGATATGCGTGAAGCGCTTGAAATCCGCCTGCTCGATCTGCCGCCCGCGATACTGGGCGATGTCGATCCCGTATTTCGCCGCGGTGCTGACGCTGCGCGGGTCCGGCGGCTCGCCGACATGATAGGCGGCGGTACCGGCGCTGTCGGCCTCGGCGTCCAGACCAGCGTCGGCGCTGGCCTTGCGGAACGCGGCTTCCGCCAAAGGGGACCGGCAGATATTGCCGAGGCAGACGAACAGGACGGCAGGAGTTTGGTTCATGTCTGTTGCCTACTGGACCCTCGCGCCTGCCCGCAATAGGGAGGCGCGCAAGAAGGAGATTATCGATGCGTCACCTGTTCACCGCGCTGGCCCTGTCCACGGCGATCGTCGCGCCTGCCTATGCGAGCCCGGTCGAAGATTACACGGAGTTGCGCGAGGAGATTTGGCAGTGGCGGCTCGATAACAGTCCCGGCCTAGCCACCAGCATCGGAGACCGTCGCGGCGACGGTAAGTTGGGCGACTGGTCGCTGGAAACGCATTTCCGGGTTATCGACGAAGCTAAAGCCTATCTCGCGCAGATCGACGCCATCGACAGGGATGCCCTACCGCAGGATCTTGCGGTCGATCTCGGCATCATTCGCAGTGGGCTGGCCGATGCGGTCGCGGCCTCGGAACATGACCACGATGCCTACGTGCTGTTCACCAATCGCGGCGGCTGGTTCTCCTTCGTGGCAGCGCTGCCCTATCGCTCGCCCTTCTTCACCAAGGCCGATTACGAAAGCTATGTAGGGCGGCTGGAGGCCTATCCCAAGGTCAACGCCGACGGCATCTCCCGTTCGCGCGAAGCGGTGGCGCGCGGGCTGACGCAGGCGTGCGAGCCCATGCAGGGTTTCGAAGATCGCATCGCAGGCCAGATCGACGAAGACTATACCAAGACGGCCTTCTGGCGTCCGTTTGCCGGTGAGCGTCCGTCGAGCATCAGCGAAGCCGACTGGGAAGCCCTGAAGGCGAGGGCGGCGACCGCCATCGAAGACGGCCTCGTCCCGGCCTATGAGGCTTTCCTCACCTTCTACGCCGACGAATATGCGCCTGCCTGCCGCACCGGCGCGCCCGGCGTTTCCGGCACGCCGGGCGGGGCGGATTACTACGAGTATCTGGTGGGCAGCTATACCACGACCGACATGACGGCAGACGAGATCCACCGGTTGGGTCTTAGCGAAGTTGCGCGAATCCGGGCCGAGATGGAGCAGGTCGCTGCGGAAGCGGGCTTCGACACGCGCGAAGCCTTCATCGAGCACCTCAGAACCGACCCGCAATATTACATGACCGACGCGGACGACTACGTCGATTATGTGGGGGCACTGGCGAAGGAGATCGATGGCTGGATGCCCAAGCTGTTCGGCAAGCTCCCGCGCCAGCCCTACACCGTATTGCCGATCCCTGCCGCCAATGCGCCGGGCAATACCACCGCCTATTACGAGCGTGGATCGCTGGAGACCGGACAGCCCGGTATCTATCGCATCAACACCACCGAGCTCGACCAGCGTCCATTGTGGGAATTGCCTGCGCTCGGCGTCCATGAAGCAGTGCCCGGCCATCATCATCAGATCGCGCTGCAACAGGAACTCGATATCCACCCGCTGCGCGCCAATGGTACGTTCTTCACCGCCTTCGTCGAAGGCTGGGGGCTCTATTCGGAGCGGCTCGGGATCGAGATGGGTCTCTACGATACGCCCGCCAAGCAAATGGGCCGGTTGAGCTACGAAATGTGGCGGGCGACCCGGCTGGTGGTCGATACCGGCTTGCATTCGAAGGGCTGGAGCAAGCAGCAAGCAGTCGATTACATGCTCGACAACACCGCGCTCACGGCGGCCAATGTCGATGCCGAGGTCAATCGCTATATCACACGGCCCGGGCAGGCGCTCGCCTACAAGATCGGCGAGCTCAAGATCCGCGAACTCCGCCAGCGAGCGAGCGAGGCCTTAGGTGAACGCTTCGACCTGCGCGCCTTCCATGATGCGGTGCTGGAAAATGGTGCAGTTCCGCTCGATGTGCTGGACTCGCATATCGACCGCTGGATTGCAGCGCAGCAAACCGGTTAGGCATCACGCCGTCGCTGCGAGGACCTCTTCGACGACCGCGCGTACATTCACCACCGCTTTCAGCCGCGCGCCGAGCAGGGCCGTGCCGCTCACCTTGCGCTGCACGAACAGCGTTTCCACCGGCGGCAGGTGCCAGGTCCGGCGGTCCTGAGCGATCGCCATGCCTTCATCGCGCAACAGCGGCACGAAGCTGCGGTCGCCGAAATCGAAGGGCGCGTCCTGGCTCATCTCGTTGACGATGATGTCGATCATGCGGTCGACGCGCTCGGGATAAAGCTCGACGACGGCTGCGCTCATGAACCCTGCCCGTAAAGCCTCCTGCTTGATCCCCAGTTTGTCTTCGGCAAGTCCGGCTTCCAACAATCGCCGATAGGCAATCCGTATCTTGTCATCGACTTCGCGGGTTGCACCGAAATCCAGCAGGACGACGCGCCCCGTATCGCGCTGGTAACGGAAGTTTGCGAAGTTCGGGTCGGTCTGCATGACCCCGAATTCGAACAACTCGCGCGCCACCAGTCGCATCATCTGTTCGAACACGGTGTTGCGCAGGTCCTGCGGCTCGTGCTCCAGACTTTCGATCGGAATACCTTCGACGAAGGACATGGCCAGGATGCGCTCGCTGGTCAGCTCTTTATGCAGTTCGGGTATGACGAAGACAGGCAGGTCGGCGAGCCTTTCGCGATAGAGCATCATCTGCTCGCCCTCGCGAATATAGTCTGCCTCCTCGTGCAGTTGCTCCTTGGCAGCCGTCAGGAGCGGACCGATATCGAGCTCCTTGGGCAGCAATCCCGAGACGCGTAGCAATGTCGCAACATTGTCGACATCGCTGTCGATGCTCTCCGCGACGCCGGGATACTGCACCTTGATCGCCAGGGTCTCGCCATCGCGAGTGACCGCACGATGGACCTGGCCGATGCTGGCGGCGGCGATGGGCCGAGGCTCGAAGCGGCGGAATTGCTTCCGCCAATCCTTGCCCCATTCCGCCGCGAGAACCTTGTCGAGTTGTTTCGGCGGCATGAAATTGGCCTGGTCGCGCAGGCTGGCGAGGATCTGCGATAGTTCCGGCGGCAACATGTCGCCGGCATCCATGCTGATCATCTGGCCGAGCTTCATGGCGGCTCCGCGCAAGTGAGCCAGCCGTTCCGTCAGCCGCCTGGCATTGCCGGTGGTGAGAATAAGTTCATCGAGCTTCGGCCGCTGGCCCGCAGCAAGTCTCCGCGCGCCTTCGCCTAGCATCGATCCCGCGACGCCGCCCGCCAACCGGCCAAAACCCGCAAGGCGCGAAATGCGCCCGCTGGGAACCGCGCGGTGCCGCGGGGGATTATCGGAGTCGGACATGTAGGGGGCCGTTTTCACAGAAATGAGGGATATGCAGGAGAAACCTGCCGCGCAGGATAGTGTTCCGCCGATGGCGATGTGGCTTGGCTATGCCGGCCTGTTGCCGCAGCTCGTCGCGGTTGGCTTGGTCATGTACGGCGGCGACTGGAAATGGATCGCGCTCGCTGCAAGCTACGCCTATGCGGCACTGATCTTCAGCTTCTTGGGCGGTGTGTGGTGGGGCCAAGTGCTGCAGAGTTCGCAAGCTTCGCGCTGGTGGTATGCCGTCGCTATCATGCCGAGCCTGATCGGTCTCGCGCTTTTCCTGCCGTGGACATTCGGCGCCGACTGGCCCGGGCCTTCATTGCTCTGGTTGGGGATTGCGATTGTGCTGTCGCCGCTAGTCGATCGGCGCTTGGGGCTTGGCGGCGTGGAATGGATGAAGCTGCGCTGGCGGCTGTCGGTAGGGCTGGGCGGGCTGAGCCTCGTGCTGGCGCTGCTTGCTCTGGAGGGGGGATAGCCCTTCGCTATCGCTCGGGAGTTTCGACGGAATTCGATCCCCCGGATTGAATTCTTTGGTCGAAACTGGTCGGGGAGAGAGGATTCGAACCTCCGGCCCCTGCCTCCCGAAGACAGTGCTCTACCAGGCTGAGCTACTCCCCGACCGTGTCGGTCCCGCATGGCCAATCGCCTGTGCGGGTCGAGGCAAGGCGCGCCCTATAGGTGTGGATGGGCGGGGTGGCAAGCGGGCAATTGCAAGGTAAGAGACTTTGCATGGCAAGCGTCTCGATTCCGTCCGAGCTCATGGGGCCCAGCAACTCGGAACGCCATTCCGAATGGCAATATCTCGACCTGATGCGGCGCATCTGGGCGGAGGGCAGCGAGCGGGTCGATCGCACGGGTGTCGGCACGCGTTCGGTGTTCGGGGCACAATTGCGGTTCGACCTGGCCGATGGGGCTATGCCGCTGCTCACAACGAAGCGGGTCTACTGGAAAACCGCGACGCGCGAGATGCTGTGGTTCCTGACCGGTGACACGAATATCCGCCCGCTGGTGCTGCAGGGAGTCAAGATCTGGAATGAGTGGCCGCATGCCCGCTATGTTAACGAAACGGGCGAGGACATTGCGCTCGACGATTTCATCCAGCGCATCGCCGATGACGAGGCCTTTGCTGAACGCTGGGGGGATCTCGGCCCGGTCTATGGCAAGCAATGGGTCGATTGGCCGACCTATCGTTATCGCAAGGACGGGCTGTACGAGAAAAGCGAAGGCATCAACCAGATCGCCGAGGTTGTCGAAAGCCTCAAGACCAATCCTGGCAGCCGCCGCCACATCATCGAAGGCTGGAATGTCGCCGAGCTTGACCGCATGGCGCTGCCGCCCTGCCACAAGACCTATCAATTTCACGTCGCTAAGGACGATCAAGGGCGCGATCGCCTGAATTGTCTGCTTTACCAGCGCAGTTGCGATGTCGCGCTCGGTCTGCCTTTCAACCTGTGGTCGGCAGCGCTGTTGCAGCGCATGATGGCGCAGCAGACCGACCTGGAACCGGGCGAGCTGGTCTGGATGGGCGGAGACACGCATCTCTACCTCAATCACGAGCACTTGATCACCGAGCAGCTGAATCGGGAACCGCAAGGCCATCCCACGCTTGAAATAGTAAGGCGGCCCGACAGCATATTCGACTACCGGATCGAGGATTTCGTGGTGCATAATTACGAACCGCACCCTCCGATCAAAGCACCTGTTGCGGTCTGACCCGATCCGGGTCCATAGCCTTGACCATAAGCTCTGCGCGCAATAAATGTTCGCGCAATTGTAAGAATGCATCTGCCTGATTTTTCGGCAGAGGGGAGAGTGTCGAATGGTCGACCGGCCTGCGGGGTCCAATAAACCCCATCTCGAACTGCATGTGCCCGAGCCGAAGTTCCGGCCCGGCGACCAGGCGGATTTCTCGCACATCGACATCGGCGAAGCCGGTGCGCAGCCGCGCCCCGATGAAGCCTGCGACGCGAAGGAAACCCTGCCGCTCTGCTACGACCTGATCCGGGTGCTGGGCGAGGATAACAAGGCGCATGGCGCTTGGGATCCCAAGCTCGACCCTGAGACTTTGCGCCAGATGCTGCAACATTTTGCCACCGTGCGCGCGTTTGACGAGCGCATGTTCCGCGGGCAGCGGCAGGGCAAGACCAGCTTCTACATGAAGTGCACCGGCGAAGAAGCGACAAGCGTGTCCGCCGCCATGGCGCTCGCCAGCGACGACATGGTCTTCCCGAGCTATCGCCAGCAGGGTGTGCTGATCGCGCGCGGCTACCCGATGATCGAGATGATCAATCAGATCTATTCGAACAAGGCCGACAAGCTGAAGGGTCGCCAGCTGCCGATCATGTATTCGAGCCGGGAGCACAGCTTCTTCTCGATTTCCGGCAACCTCGCCACGCAAACGCCGCAAGCGGTCGGTTGGGCGATGGCGAGCGCGATCAAGAACGACAGCCGGATTGCTGCGACGTGGGTGGGTGAAGGCTCGACGGCGGAAGGTGACTTTCACTCCGCCTGCACCTTCGCGACAGTCTACAATGCGCCGGTCATCATCAACGTAATCAACAACCAGTGGGCGATCTCGAGCTTTTCGGGCTTTGCCGGGGCTGAGCGCACGACATTTGCAGCCCGTGCGCTGGGATATGGTCTGGCCGGCCTCCGCGTCGATGGCAACGACCCGCTCGCGGTCTATGCCGCCGAGCGCTGGGCCGCCAACCGCGCGCGCGCCAACCAGGGACCGACGCTGATCGAGTTCTTCACCTATCGCGCCGAGGGGCACTCCACTTCGGATGATCCCAGCGGATATCGCAGCGCGCAGGAACGCGAGGAATGGCCGCTGGGCGATCCGATCAACCGTTTGAAAAACCACCTGATCGAGCTCGGTGAGTGGGACGAGGATCGGCAGGCGGCGATGGACAAGGAAGCGGCGGAGAAGGTCAAGGCAACCACCAAGGAGGCCGAGAAGAACGGCATCCTCGGCCACGGCCTGCACCATCCGTTCCGCACCATGTTCCAGGACGTTTACGAAGAGCTGCCCTGGCACCTCGAAGAGCAGGCCGCGCAGGCCAAGCGCGAACGCGAGATCAAATGGCCCGGTGAGGAGCCCTGGTCATGAGCGACGCCTTAAAAACACACGCGAGGGAAAAGCCTGTGGCCGAGCAGGGCACCGAACGCCGCCTCAACATGATCGAGGCGATCAACGATGCGCTCGACATCATGCTGGAGCGCGATCCCGATGTCATCATAATGGGTGAGGACGTCGGCTATTTCGGCGGCGTGTTCCGGTGTACTGCGGGCCTGCAGGAAAAGCACGGCAAGACGCGGGTCTTCGATACGCCGATCAGCGAATGCGGGATCATCGGCGTCGCCGTAGGGATGGGGGCATATGGCCTGCGCCCAGTGCCTGAAATCCAGTTTGCCGACTACATTTATCCGGGCCTCGACCAGCTGATCTCCGAAGCTGCTCGCCTGCGCTATCGCTCGGCCTGCGACTACATCGCGCCGATGACGGTACGCTCGCCATTCGGGGGGGGCATTTTCGGCGGGCAGACGCACAGCCAATCGCCCGAGGCGATCTTCACGCATGTGTCCGGCCTGAAGACTGTGATCCCATCGACGCCTTATGATGCCAAGGGCCTGCTGATCAGCTGTATCGAAGACAACGATCCGGTGATCTTCTTCGAGCCGAAGCGTATCTATAACGGCCCATTTTCTGGCTTCTACGACAAGCCGGTCGAACCGTGGAAGAAGCATAAGGATAGCGTGGTCCCCGAAGGGCATTACACGATACCGCTTGGCAAGGCGCGCCATGTGACCGAGGGCGAAGAACTGACCGTGCTGGCCTACGGCACGATGGTTCATGTCGCCGAGGCTGTATGCCGCGAGAAGGGCGTCGAGGCCGACATCCTCGACCTGCGCACCATGGTGCCGCTCGACATCGAAGCGATCGAAGCGTCGGTCAAGAAGACCGGTCGGTGCATGATCGTCCACGAGGCGACGCGCACATCCGGCTTCGGGGCCGAGCTTTCCGCGCTGGTCCAGGAACGCTGTTTCTATCACCTCGAAGCCCCGATCGAACGCGTCACCGGCTTCGACACACCCTATCCGCACAGCCTCGAATGGGCCTATTTCCCCGGCCCCGTTCGCCTTGGCGAAGCAATTGACCGACTTTTGAAGGACTGACCCGATGGCAAAGTTCACTTTCAACATGCCCGACGTGGGCGAGGGCGTAGCCGAGGCGGAGATCGTCGAATGGCACGTTAAGGTCGGTGATACGGTGTCCGAAGACCAGCATCTGGTCGACGTGATGACCGACAAGGCGACGATCGACATCGAAAGTCCGGTCGATGGCAAGGTGCTCGAACTGGCCGGAGAGCCGGGCGATGTAACCGCGGTGGGTGCGATGTTGCTCGTGATCGAAGTCGAAGGCGAAGTGCCGGACGAGGTCGAGGAGGCCAATGAGGAAGCAGCAGCTGCAGCTGAACCCGCTCCCGCTCCGAAATCCGAACCGGTCGAAGAACGCATCGAAGTCGAAAATCCCGATGCGAGCGACGCGGACGATGCGATGGCGGCCGATCCTGAACCGGCACCTGCGCAGCCGGTCGAGGAAGCGCCCTCTGCCAAGGCCGAAACCAAGGTCCTTGCCAGTCCTGCCGTGCGCAAGCGGGCCAAGGAGCTCGGCATCGACCTCAGCGAAGTGAAACCTGCCGAAGACGGACGCATCCGCCACGGCGATCTCGACGCTTTCCTGTCCTACACCGGCGGTTTCTCCGCTGCCGCTCCGACGCGCAGCGATGAAGAGTTGAAAGTCATCGGCATGCGTCGCCGCATTGCCGAGAACATGGCGGCCTCCAAGCGCAACATCCCGCATTTCTCCTATGTTGAAGAAGTCGATGTGACCGACCTCGAGACCATGCGCGCGCAGCTCAACGCCAATCGCGGCGAGAAGCCCAAGCTTACGATCCTGCCGCTGCTGATAACCGCGATCTGCAAGACGCTGCCGGACTTCCCGATGATCAACGCTCGTTACGACGATGAGGGCGGGGTCGTGACCCGACATGGCGCGGTCCATCTCGGGATGGCGACACAGACCGATGCAGGGCTGATGGTGCCGGTGATCCGCGACGCGCAGTCAAGGAACCTGTGGCAGCTTGCCAAGGAAATCGGGCGCCTGGCCGAGGCTGCCCGCACCGGCAAGGCAAAGTCGGAGGAATTGTCCGGCGGCACGCTGACCGTCACCTCGCTCGGCCCGCTCGGCGGTGTTGCGACGACGCCGGTCATCAATCGCCCGGAAGTCGCGATCATCGGGCCTAACCGGATCATTGAGCGCCCGATGTTCGTGCCCGACGGGCAGGGCGGCGAGCGGATCGAAAAGCGCAAGCTGATGAATATCTCCATCAGTTGCGACCACCGCGTGGTCGACGGCTACGACGCGGCGAGCTTCGTCCAGGCGCTCAAGAAATTGATCGAGACGCCGACTTTGCTCTTGGTCGACTGATCAGCGAACTATTGCGCTGTAGGTCAGGACACCGCGGCCAAGCGCGGCTTCGGCGTTGCTGACCTGCCAGCGCAGGTGCGTGACGTCCTCAGGCGAAGCGCGGCGTGCGCCAATGCGCAGCTCTGCAAGATCGCCCCAATTGCGGCCCCCGTCGATCGAGACTTGCGGCGCCTTGCCGCCGCTCCGCTGAAACGCGAGATCGCGCGGGACCCGGCTCGATACGGTAAAGCTGCGCTCGCGGCCCGGTGCGTTCCATTCGAGCATCAGGACAACGGTGTCGCCCTTACGGACTTCTTCGGCCGGTTCGAGCGCGCGCACCGGTTTGCCGGCGCGCACATCCGCGCGCTCGACATAGACCGATTTTTCGATCGCGACGCCCGAATTGGCGGCAACGCCGCCGGCCGCAAGACATGCCAGGCTTCCGAACAACAACAGATTGCGCATGGCCCGTTTCCCCCGAATTCCAGCCATCTGGTTCGCTCGGGAAAGTGCCGCGGAGAGCCGAATATATGGTTAACGCGGACATAAATTTCACAGCGCTGAAATTCCTGTTTGCGGACCATTGACAGGAATCGGGTGCTGCCCTAATTGCGCCGCTCCCAAGAGGTGCTAGCCGCTTGAATGCGCGGGTGTAGCTCAGTTGGTTAGAGTATCGGCCTGTCACGCCGAGGGTCGCGGGTTCGAGTCCCGTCACTCGCGCCACTTGGGACATTTTCCTTTTTGCAGATTGCAGGCGCACTCCGCGCTGCGTGAAAAATCCGTTTGAGCTTTGCGCGCGAACAGGCAAGGGTCCGCCCAAGGCATCAGAGGGAGATCCAGCAATGAAGACCGCCATCACCGAAATGTTCGGCATCCAGCACCCCATCATCCAGGGGGGCATGCACTATGTCGGTTTTGCGGAGATGGCGGCGGCGGTATCCAATGCGGGGGGTCTCGGCATCATCACCGGGCTGACCTTGGGCACCCCCGAAAAGCTCGCCAGTGAGATCGACAAGTGCAAGGACATGACGGACAAGCCTTTTGGCGTGAACCTGACGTTCCTGCCGAGCCTGACGCCGCCCGACTATCCGGGCCTGGTCGATGTCATCATCAAGGGCGGCGTGAAGGTCGTCGAGACCGCCGGGCGCAATCCGCAGCAGGTGTTGCCTGCGCTCAAGGATGCTGGGATCAAGGTGATCCACAAGTGCACCAGCGTGCGGCACTCGCTCAAGGCGCAGGACATCGGTTGCGACGCTGTCTCGGTCGACGGTTTCGAATGCGGCGGGCATCCGGGCGAGGACGACATTCCTAACTTCATTTTGCTCCCGCGCGCAGCCGACGAGCTCGACATTCCCTTTGTCTCATCCGGCGGCATGGCCGACGGGCGCAGCCTCGTCGCATCGCTCGCCATGGGCGCGGAAGGTATGAACATGGGCACGCGCTTTATCGCTACCAAAGAAGCGCCGGTGCACGAGAACGTGAAGAAGGCGATCGTCGCTGCAAGCGAGCTCGACACCCGCCTCGTCATGCGCCCCTTGCGCAACACGGAGCGTGTGATGACCAATGACGCCGTCGAGCGCCTGCTGGAAAAGGAAAAGGCGCTCGGTGACGACCTCAAGTTCGAGGATATCATCGCCGAAGTCGCGGGCGTTTACCCAAAGATCATGACGGAGGGCGACATGGACGCAGGTGCGTGGAGCTGCGGCATGGTCGCCGGCCTCATCAACGATATCCCGACATGTCAGGAACTGATCGACCGCACCATGCGGGAGGCGGAAGATATCCTCGCGCGCATGAATGCGATGCAGAAGGAAAGCGTACCCGCCTGATCAGGTGCCTTGCGAGGAGAGCTTGCGCAGGTTTTCCTCGTGCTCTTCCTTGCTGATCTTGTAGCGGCTGATCGCGTAGATCATGCCCATCCACAGCGCGAGCAGGGTAGGGGCATAGAATGCGCCGAGCAGCCATAACTTGTCGGGCGTGACATCGCTGGGATCCGCTGCCTTGGGTATGGCAACGATCGACAGGATGATGCCACCGACAAAGGATCCGAGGCCAACCGTGCATTTGCGGGTGAAGGTGACTGCGGCATAGAACACGCCCTCCGAGCGGCGCCCGGTCCTTAGCTCGCTGCTCTCCACGAGATCGGCGATCATGGAATAGAGCACCGCCTGCAGCGCGATAATCAGTGACAAGTCCAGCGTGTTGATGGTCGCGATCAGCGGAAACAGCATCGGATCGCCATTTTCCGGCATGAGACCGAACAGCCGGAGAAGCACGGGCGCTGGCGCAACGGTGAAAGCGATCAGCCCTAGGATGATAACGGCTCTGCGCTTGCCCGCGCGTTTGACGGCGAAGGGTGCGACGAAGAAACTTATCAGCGCCGAAAAGAACACCAGCGCGGTCCAGATGAATTGCTGCTGGGTGGAAAAGCCCCAGAAATAGGTCAGCATGATGAAGGCCAGCGAGGCCGCCACGCCCGTGGCGACCGAACCAAGCAGCGTGGCCACGAACAGCGCGAAGAAGCTCTTCTCGCTCAGCGTCTCGAACATTTCGCCGAACAGTTTGCGCAGCGAAAACCGTTCGGTATTGACCGGTGCCTCGCGCAACTGCGGTATGTTGCGATGGGTGCCGAGAGCCGAGATCATGATGGCGGCGAAGATCAGCACCGAAGCGATCACACCATAGGTCGCATAGCCTTCGCGGTTGAGTATGCCGTGCGAATAGACTGCGGTAGGCACCAGCAGTGCGCCGAACATCAGCACAGTCATCGCATTGCCGCCGGTCCAGCCGAAGAAGAGGCGATAGGTCTGCAGGCTGGTGCGCTCTTCGTAGTCCGACGAGAGCTCGGGAAGTAGTGCGGAACTGGGCGTCTCGTAGAAGGTGATAAAGGTGCGGATCAACACGGCGAGCCCGAGCAGGTAGGCAAACAGCGCGCCCTGACTCCAGTCGGGCGGGTTCCACAGCATGTAATAGCTCGCCGCAACCGGAATGGCGGCGGCATACATGAAGGGGTGGCGCCTGCCCCAGCGCGAGCGGAAATTGTCCGACCAATAGCCGACCAGCGGATCGGACACGGCATCGAGCACGAGGGCGATCAGGATGGCAAGGCCGACCAGCCCCGGTTCGAGCCCAACGACAGTGCCGTAGAACAGCAGCAGGAAATAGTTGAACCCGCCGTCTTTCACGCCAAAGGCGACGGAGCCGAAGCCATAGGCGAGCTTGGTCGCGATCGGCGGCTTGTCAGCGCCGTGTGCGAGCGGAGCGTCGGTTTGCGTGGCCAGCTTTTCTCTCCCTCAGGGAAAGCTAACCGAATGCGACGGCGCGTCAATCGCTCTCGTCGATCAACCCAGTCGGTTGGTCACTTGGTTCTTCCGGTTTCCATCCATCTCAGGAAGCGGCCGAGCGGTAACAACCATACGAGGCCTAGGAAGAGGTAGACGACCGTCTGGAAGATGGCATGCCATCCGCCGATCCACTCCGGCACGTAGCGTGCAATGAGCACGGCATAGACCGTCAGGCCTAGCGTGAGTGCAAGGAGCCCGATCGGGATTCGCCAAGTGGGTTGGTCTCGCATCAGAATGGTCCGTACAGGCGCGTCGGAGTGACGACAGCATCGAGCCGCTGATCGTGCGGTTCGATGGGCAGGCTCTCGACCAGCTGTACATCCCAGGCAAGACCGATCTTGGTCCGGCCTTGATGATCGGCAAGCCACTGGTCGTAATGCCCACCGCCCTGGCCGAGGCGCTCTCCGGTTGCCGTGAAACCGATCAACGGGATGAGCAGGCAGTCCGGCTCCAGCCGCGGCGCATCCTCCACGGGTTGGCGCAGCTCGAAGGGCCCTGCGACAAGATCGCTTTCGTCGAAGGGATCCGTGTGCTCTGCAAACGTCATGGGCTCATTGGCGCTGCTGAAACGGGGCAGGGCGATGCGATGGCCGCGTTCGTAGAAGAACTTGGTATAGGATGTCGTCGGCGCTTCGTCTGCCGTAGCGTGGTAGAGACCAATGACCGCATCCTCGTCGATCATGTCGAGAAGCGGGGCCGGCGGTCGATTGAACAGCAGCGCACGTATCGATGGCGGTTGGGTCGCGACATGTTCGCGGCGGGCCTTGCGCAATTCTCGACGTAGTTGAGCCTTAATCTCCAAGGCTATCAATCCTCACGTTATCATCGGCCTGAAGGGCCCAAAGGGCGACTGTCCGCCCGCAGCGATGCGATCTTCGATCGCAATGAGCGAGGAAAGCCAAGCGGACAGATGTCGGCGCTGGCGCTTGAAGCAAACAAAGAAAGTGACGGAACCACCATGGGTCGGTGCCAGTGAAATCCTCTGACGCCTAAACGTCAGGTGGGCGCCGTATGCCCCGGTTCCCAGGACGAACCCGTGTTCCAGGGCAGGGACAGCTCCCTAGGATTGCTTATAGCCTCAGGGATATTCGAACGGCTCGTGCCGGGCAGTCCCGCCATTGCGCTATTTAGGAAGTCTCGCCCACGCCCTCAAGCTTGGCGGCGCAGTTTTCGAGCAGTTCGGCAAATCGTTCGAGCGACGGGGCTAGTTCCGGATCGTCGGGCGCGGCAGCCGGATTGATGAATGAGGCTTGCTGCGGGGGGGCAGATTGCTCTTCGGCTTCTGCCAACTTGGCTTCCAGTGCGTCGCGCTCGCTCCTGAGGCTCGCGAGTTCGCCTTGCAGCCGCGACTTTTCGCTATCGGCTTCCATAACCGCTACCTTGAAGCGCTCATTATCGGCAATCAAATCGTTGTATTTATTGGACTCCTGCTGGATAGCTGTTTGCGCCTGATCGAGTTCCTTCTCGAGCCCGCTGACACGCTCCTTGAGCTTGGCGGCCTTGTCCTCTGCAAGCTCCGCTTCGCGTTTGAGGTCGGCGATGCCGGTCAGCGCGGTCTTGCTGTCTGCTTCGATCTTCGCGCGTCTTGCCTCGGCGGCATGCAGTTCGTCCGCAATCCGCAAGGAGGCGAACAGGAGATTTTGCGAATAACGATTAGCAAGCTGCTGGAAACGCTCGTTTATCCGGTCGGCGAGATTGCGAACATGCTCTTCGTCACCCGGCTGGACCGCGA
This sequence comes from Erythrobacter litoralis HTCC2594, assembly GCF_000013005.1. Taxonomy (GTDB): domain Bacteria; phylum Pseudomonadota; class Alphaproteobacteria; order Sphingomonadales; family Sphingomonadaceae; genus Parerythrobacter; species Parerythrobacter litoralis_A. The sequence goes on from NC_007722.1 coordinate 1,076,622, forward strand.
TGGCGAATTGCCGCCCCCCGACAGTGATGTCGATCTGGTTCATTTCTCGACTTTCCCGATAATGTCGTCGAGCCGCTTGATCTCCGCTGCCACGGTCTCGCGCAATTCCTCATGGCGAACCACAAGTTGGGAAACAGTGGGCGGCATCCCGACTGCCGGGTCGCCTTGTTGCGAAGCTGTCTGGCCGGTCGGCTTGTCGGCAATATCCGCGATCCGCGCGAGCGCTTGCTCGATCCGCTGGACAGCATGCTCGATCCGTTCTCCGCTCATGGTCGCAATTTACTCCGTTTATCGTTCACAGGCAAAGCCTTGGTTGGACCTGTTGATAAGTGGGGTGAGGCATGCGGTGAAACGAGGTGTCCGGTGGACCAAGCCGAGGCTGTTCTTGACCTCTTGGCGAGGCTCCGCGAAGGCTGCGCGCGCGGCGAATCGCCGCTCAAATTTCACGCGCAGGAGCCTTCCGCCCATGAGCCTCGATCCCGCCCGCCTCGCGCCCATGGCCAACGCCATTCGCGCGCTTTCGATGGATGCGGTTCAGGCGGCGAATTCGGGACACCCTGGCATGCCGATGGGCATGGCCGATGTGGCGACGGTGTTGTGGTCGCAGTTCCTCAAGTTCGATCCCGCGGCGCCCGACTGGGCCGACCGCGATCGCTTCGTGCTGAGCGCGGGCCATGGTTCGATGCTGATCTACAGCCTGCTCCATCTGTCGGGCTATGCGCAGCCGACGATGGAGGACATCCGCAATTTTCGCCAACTCGGCAGCCCGTGTGCAGGCCACCCGGAGAACTTCCTCCTGCCGGGGGTCGAATGCACCACCGGGCCGCTGGGGCAAGGGCTCGCCATGGCCGTCGGCATGGCGATGGCGGAGCGGCACCTCAATGCGTTGTTCGGCGATGACCTGGTCGATCACCGCACGTGGGTGATTGCGGGCGACGGGTGCCTGATGGAAGGCATCAACCATGAGGCGATCGGTTTGGCCGGTCATCTCAAGCTGGGCCGCCTCAACGTTTTGTGGGACGACAACAACATTACCATCGATGGCGAGACGGACCTGTCCACCAGCGAGGACATCAAGGCGCGCTATGCCGCAACCGGTTGGCATGTCGCAGAATGCGACGGTCACGATTTTGCCGACATCGCCCGCGCGCTGGAAGAAGCCGCCGCCGACGATCGCCCCTCATTGGTTGCCTGCAAGACGGTGATCGGCAAGGGCGCGCCGAACAAGCAGGGCACCAGCGCCACGCACGGTGCGGCCTTGGGCGAGGACGAAGTAGCCGCAGCGCGCGAAACGCTGGGGTGGGACGCCGAACCTTTCGTCATTCCCGAGGACATCCTGGCCGACTGGCGCTCGACCGGCGAGCGCGGCCGGGACGCGCATGGAGCGTGGGAAAGCCGGGTAGACGGCAGCGAGCACAAAGACGAATTCCAGCGACGGATGGCGGGCGAGCTACCGCATGGTGACGCGTCGAAGGACTATATCGCCTCACTCGTCGAGAATCCGGCCAAGGTCGCAACCCGCAAGGCGAGCGAGATGGCGCTGGCCGAGATCAATTCGCGCCTGCCGGACACCATCGGCGGCAGCGCCGATTTGACGGGTTCGAACAATACGAAAGCCGGCGGCATCGAGGCGATGACGGCGGACGATTATTCGGGCCGGTACGTTTATTACGGCATCCGTGAATTCGGCATGGCGGCGGCGATGAACGGTATGGCGTTGCATGGCGGGGTGATTCCTTACGGCGGCACGTTCCTGGTGTTCACCGACTATGCGCGCGGCGCGATCCGCCTCTCGGCGTTGCAGGAAGCGCGCGTCATCTACGTGATGACGCATGACAGCATTGGCTTGGGCGAGGACGGCCCGACGCATCAGCCTGTCGAGCATCTTGCTTCGCTCAGAGCGATGCCCAACCTCCTCGTCATGCGCCCGGCAGACGCGGTCGAGACTGCCGAATGCTGGGAAATTGCGCTGCGCAACGCGACCCGACCCAGCATCCTTGCCCTCAGCCGTCAGGGTCTGCCGCAGATGAGGCTCGAGGCAGTGGATGGCAATCTGAGCGAGAAGGGCGGCTACCGGATCAAAGCTGCGGAGACAGAACGCAGGGTCGTGATTGTCGCTAGTGGCTCGGAGTTGCATGTCGCCGCCGAATGTGCAGCCAAGCTGGAAGAGCAGGGCATCGGCGCAGAGGTGGTGTCCATGGTCAGCACCGAACTGTTCGAGGAGCAGGACGAAAGCTATCAGGCCGACCTCCTCCCCGCCGACGTGTTCAAGGTATCGATCGAGGCGGGCTCCACCTTCGGCTGGGATCGCTACGTGGGTTCCGACGGGCTGAAGATCGGTCTCGATCGTTTCGGAGCTTCCGCTCCGGCAGGCGACCTGTTCGAAAAATTCGGTTTCACTGCGGACGCCATCGTCCCGCAAATACTCAACAAGATCAAAGCATAAGCAGGAGTTCTTCATGGCTACCAAAGTTGCCATCAACGGTTTCGGACGTATCGGCCGCCTCGTGGCGCGCGCCATTCTCGAGCGCGACGATCACGATCTCGACCTCGTCAGCATCAATGACCTTGCCGACACCAAATCCAACGCACTGCTGTTCCAGTACGATTCCACCCACGGTCGCTTCCCCGGCACCGTCGAAGTCGGCGACAATGCCATCATCGTGAACGGCAAGAGCATTGCCGTGACCAGCGAGCGCGATCCGGGCAACTTGCCGCATGGCGATCAGGGCATCGACATCGTCCTCGAATGCACCGGCTTCTTCCAGAGCCATGAGGCTGCCGAACCGCACCTCAAGGCTGGCGCAAAGCGCGTTCTGATCTCGGCTCCGGCCAAGAATGTCTCGGCTACCATCGTCTACGGGGTGAATCACGATGTGCTGACCAGCGACGACGTGATCGTCTCCAACGCCAGCTGCACGACCAACTGCCTCTCACCGATGGCCAAGGTGCTGCACGACACGGTGGGCATCGAGCGCGGCTTCATGACGACGATCCACAGCTACACCAACGACCAGCGCATGCTCGACCAGATGCATGGCGACATGCGCCGGGCCCGTGGCGGCGCTCAGAACATGATCCCGACCACGACGGGCGCTGCCCGTGCAGTCGGCCTGGTCCTGCCGGAACTTGCCGGCAAGCTCGACGGCAGCTCTGTTCGCGTGCCGACGCCCAATGTGAGCCTCGTCGACTTGGTCTTCACCCCGGGGCGGGACACCTGCGCCGAGGAACTGAACGACGCGCTTAAGGCCGCTGCAAAAGGCAAGATGAAAGGTGTGCTCGACTACACCGATCAGCCGCTCGTCAGCTCGGACTTCAATCACTATCCGGCCAGCTCGACCATCGACAGCCTTGAAACCAGCGTGATGGAAGGCAAGCTCGCCCGCGTCGTAAGTTGGTATGATAACGAATGGGGCTTCTCCAACCGCATGATCGACACCGCCGGTGTCATGGCGGGGCTGCTTTAAGGAGGCTTTCGTGCCGACATTCAAGACCCTGGACGACCTTGGCGATATCACCGGCAAGGTCGCGCTGGTGCGCGTCGATCTCAACCTGCCGATGAAGGATGGTTCGGCGAGCGACGTCACCCGTGTCGAAGCCGTCAAGCCGACCATTCTCGAACTGAGCGAGAAAGGCGCGAAAGTCCTGCTCCTCGCCCATTTCGGGCGTCCGGGCGGGAAGCGCTCGTCGGTCCTTTCGACCAGCATGGTGGTGGGCGATGTCGAAGGCGTGCTCGGCAAGGAACTGATGTTCATTCCCGAGGTCTCGGGACCGGTTGTCGAGCAATCGATCGGCATCCTGCGCAATGGCGACATCGGCGTGCTCGACAATACGCGTTTCTGGCCCGGCGAGACGGACAATGATCCTGATTTTGCCAAGGCCATCGCCGCGCACGGCGATTTCTATGTCAACGACGCGTTTTCCGCCGCACATCGCGCCCATGCGACGACAGAAGGCATCACGCATTTCCTGCCATCCTATGCAGGCCGCGCGATGGAGAGGGAATTGAAAGCGCTCGATTCCGCACTCGGTAATCCCGAAGCGCCGGTCGCGGCCGTCGTCGGCGGGGCCAAGGTTTCGACCAAGCTCGACGTGCTCAAAAACCTGGTCGGGCGCGTCCAGCACCTGATCATCGGCGGCGGCATGGCCAACACCTTTCTTGCCGCGCGCGGGGTCGATGTCGGCAAGAGCTTGTGCGAGCACGACCTCACCGACACCGCCAGTGCCATCATGGACGAGGCCGATCACGCCGGCTGCACGGTGCACCTGCCCTATGACGTCGTGGTGGCGAAGGAGTTCGCGGCCAATCCGCCGAGCGTGCGGACCTGCAATGTCCACGAGGTCGCCGCGGATGAAATGATCCTCGACGTCGGTCCGCAGGCGACCGAGGCGCTGGGCGATGTGCTCAAGACCTGCCGCACGCTGGTATGGAACGGCCCCCTCGGTGCCTTTGAAATCGAGCCCTTCGATGCGGCGACAGTTGCATTGGCAAAGACCGCGGCCGCGCTGACGCAGGATGGCTCGCTCGTCTCCGTCGCAGGCGGAGGCGACACCGTGGCGGCGCTGGCGCATGCGGGCGTCACAGAAGATGTGACTTACGTTTCTACCGCAGGCGGGGCCTTCCTCGAGTGGATGGAGGGCAAGGAACTGCCGGGGGTCAAGGCACTGAGCGCGTGAGCGAGAACGAAGCTGTAGGTTCCAGTGGCGGGCTGGTCCCGATCACCGAGGGCGAATGGGCCGGGTGGTCGACCTGGCAGGGCGATGCCTTCGAACAGCGCGCGGGGCCGTTCTACGAAAAGCAGAATGCCGACGGATCGCGCGTGACCGCTTTCCGAGCAGAAGCGCGCCACATGAACGGCGCAGGCTTCATGCACGGCGGCTGCCTGATGACTTTCGCGGACTCGGCCATTTTTACCATAGCGACCGACGCTCTGGGCGACTCGCATGGCGTGACAATGAACCTCTCGGGAGACTTCCTCGACGCGGCGCGCGAGGGACAACTGATTGAAGCGCGCGGCGAAGTAACGCGGGCCGGGGGCAAGACGATCTATGTTCGCGGTATCGCTACCGCAGATGGCACGCCCGTTTTGAGTTTCACTGCCATCATCCGCAAAGTCGGGCCGAAGAAGACCTGACGATGGCTGAAACACGCCGCCTTTTTTCGACACCTTTTGTCATTGATGAGCTACAAAGCGCTGCGGGCATCGCGGCACTGCGGCAAGCCATCGAGGCCGAACATGCGCGCGACGGGCAGGGCGTCAGCATCTCCAATATCGGTGGCTGGCATTCCAACACCCGGATGCTCGAATGGGGCGGGGAGGCGGCGCGGGCGCTGGCTTACAAGTCCATGACTATGGCCGATGCAATCACGCAGGATGCCAAGAGCTCGCAAGCGAGCCGTTTCGGATGGGTGCCCGAGATGTGGGCCAATGTCTCATCCAAGGGTCATGCCAACCAATATCACTTCCATCCCGGGAGCTTCTGGTCGGCCGTCGCCTATATCGACGATGGCTATGGCGGAAGCGACGATCCTGCCTTGGGAGGCGAGCTCCAATTGCTCGATCCGCGCATGCCGATGGTGCGCATGACCGCGCCGGACCTGCGTATGCTCGATGCCGATGGTAAGCCGCAGCAGAACGAAATTTCCATCCACCCGAAGACTGGAATGATCGTGATGTTTCCGAGCTGGCTGCAACACGCGGTCCGGCCGTTTCACGGCTCCGGGACGCGCATCTCGATCGCAATCAATCTGGTGGCGGCGCTGAAGACTGGCTGACCTTCAGCGATAGTCCGGGTTGGGGGCGTCGAAGCGATGGCCCTCGTTCCATAGATCTTTCGAATTGCCATGGGCAGGGATGCCCCCCGCATCTTTCAACATGCGCGCCAGATGCAACAGGTTCCACGTCGCGAAAGTCGTGTTGCGCCGGGTAAACTCGTTGTCGTCTCCCACGTAGCCGCTGCCATCTTCTTTCGGGTCGCCATAGCTTGGGCCGGGGCCCGCTTCGCCGATCCATCCGGCGTCGGCTTGCGGCGGGATCGTGTATCCAACGTGCTGAAGCGAATAGAGTGTGCCCATGGCGACGTGTTTGATCCCGTCTTCATTGCCGGTGACGATGACGCCGCCAACCTTGCCGTAGAATACATATTGTCCCTTGTCGTTGGTCTCGCCCGAGTGGGCGTAGAGCTTTTCGATGAATTTCTGACAGACCGAACTTTTCTCGCCCAGCCAGATGGGGGTTCCAATGACCAGAATGTCGGCATCGCGGATGCGCGGCCAGAGCTGTGGCCACTCGTCCGTTTCGAACCCGTGTTCGGTCATGTCGGGATAGACACCGGGCGCGACATCATGATCGACGAAGCGGATCTGCTCGAGAGATACACCATTGCGCACCATGATCGCGGCGACGATGCCCAGCAGCTTGTCGGTATGCGATCCCTGCGGGGACGGCTTGAGCGTACAATTCACCGTGACTGCCTTCAGATCGCTGAAGTCGGTCGTATTCTCGCTGCACAGTCTCTCTTGCGTTGTATCGAGCATTCGCGCCTCCCATTCCCGCTGCGATACACCCTGAACGCGCGAACCACGGATTCTGCCCCGAGCGGTGTTGCGAGCCGCGCAGGAGGGCGGTAAGGGCGCGTGCATTCCTATGCACGGCTACGCGCCCAACCGCTTCTCAGGACAGGATAACGCATGAATTTCGACGACATGACCGCCAAGATCGCATCGGCCGACGGCTTCATCGCAGCCCTCGACCAGTCGGGTGGATCGACGCCCAAGGCTTTGCGTGGCTACGGTGTCGAGGACAGCGAATGGGATGGCGACGAGCAGATGTTCGACAAGATCCACGAAATGCGCTGCCGCATCGTAGAAAGCCCCGTCTTCAACGGCGAAAAGATCGTCGGTGCGATCCTGTTCGAGCGGACGATGGAAGGCTGCAACCCCGAGGGAATGCCGATCCCGGAGCGGCTGCGGTCCAAGGGGATCGTGCCGTTCCTCAAGGTCGATAAAGGCATGCACGACGAAGCCAATGGCGCGCAGCTCATGAAGGACATGCCCGAACTCGATGCCAATTGTGCGCGGGCCAAGGAACTGGGTGTATTCGGCACCAAGATGCGGTCTGTCATCCACGAAGCCGACGAAACTGGCGTTGCCGACATTGTTCGCCAGCAGATGGATTTCGGCCTGCAGATCCTCGACAACGGCCTAGTGCCGATCCTCGAGCCGGAAGTCAGCCTGAAGAGCAATTCGCGCGCCCAGGCCGAAGCCCTCCTGCTGGCCAATGCGCTGGAACAGCTCGAACGCGTGCCCGAAGGCAAGCAGGTGATGTGGAAGTTGACCATTCCTATCGAGCCGAACACCTACGCTCCGCTTATCGATCACCCCAAGGTACTGCGCGTCGTGGCGTTGAGCGGCGGATATTCTACCGAGGACGCTTGTAGCGAACTGGCCAAAAACAAGGGCATGATCGCCAGCTTCAGCCGCGGCCTGCTGCAGGACCTGCGCGCGATGCAGAGCGATGCCGAATTCGACGCGACGCTGGGCGACGCCATCGACCGGATCTACGACGCGTCAGTCGCCGGCTGATCGCACCATGTCGAAAGGCTCGTAGGCGAGCGACAAGCGATACTTCTCGAGCCGTATCGCCCCGTTGGGATTGGCGGGCGTTCCGGCCGAGGTGAGGTAGAGCAGGCCATCGCCCACGCGCAGCGGACGGTTCCAGTCGAGGACCACTTCGTACTCCCTCCCGCGATAGGCGAGCACTGCAGCTACGCGCAATTCGTCGTCGCGGAAGCAGAAACGCACGTCACTGCAGCGTGAATCCTCGATAATCCCGAACGCGACCACCGAAACATCGTCCGTTATCGCGACCCGCTGGAAGATCGGGACGTTCTCGACGCTGGAAGCGAGTGCGGCGGCAAGGACCATGGACATGGGCGAGTCTCCTTGTCGCAGCTGTAGCCGGGTTTGAGCCCGCGCGCTGCTCGGGATTTGCACTGTCCCAATCGCTGACAGATCGCCCATTGGCGCAGGCGGAGGTCGCGGCTAAGGGGCGCGCATGGCTGAAACAGAAATTCCGACGCAGCTCTATTTGATCTCACCGCTCGACGTGCGTGGCGGTTTCCCGCAGCGGCTCGAGCGGGCGCTCGAAGCGGGACGGGGGGTTGTCACCGCTTTCCAGTTCCGCGTGAAAGGCATCGACCAGCACGAAGCCGCGCGCCTGGCCGAGCCGCTCCAGGCGATCTGTGCCGCGCATGATGTCGCCTTTGTCGTCAATGACAGTATCGCTCTGGCAAAGCGCCTGAAGGCTGACGGCGTCCATCTGGGACAGGACGACGGATCGCCCAAGGAGGCGCGTGAGCAGTTGGGGCGCGAGGCGCAGATTGGCGTCACTTGTCATGCTTCGAGGCACCTCGCGATGGAGGCGGGTGAGGCCGGGGCGGACTACGTTGCCTTCGGCGCATTTTTCGACAGCGCGACCAAGGACAAGGGTGACGCCGAACAGCCGACTCTCGAATTGCTCGAATGGTGGAGCCAGGTGTTCGAAATTCCCTGCGTCGCAATCGGCGGGATTACGCCCGATAATTGTCAGCCGCTGATCGAAGCCGGGGCCGATTTCCTGGCCGTATCCGGAGCGGTCTGGAGCGGCGATGAAAGAGCGGCAGTTCAAGCCTTTGCGGAGCAAATAGCCGCGGCGTGAGTTGAACTTTTCGAAAAGGGGCAAAATGCGCCCCGTCATTCGGGAGTTTCCTCATGCGTGTCGCCCTTCTTGCCACCCTTTCTACCTTCGCACTTGTCGCGTGCGGCCCAAGTGCGGAATCGGGCGACAGCAGCGAGCAACAAACGGCTGCCGCCGAAACGAACGATTACGGCTACGAGACGTATAGCGACGACAATCTCGCCGATACGATGGCGTCCAACGATGATCGCTACATGGACGAGAGCGGATCCGATGCCGGGAGCGAGGACGCGACGCCTACCGACCTCCCCGATTCCGAAGAGCGCCCCATCATGCAGGCCCAGGTCGTACTCGACCGTGCAGGTTTCGGCCCCGGAGTCATCGACGGCAAGATGGGCATGAGCACGGAAAACGCGCTGCTGGGATTTCAGGAGGCCAATGACCTTGAGACGAGCGGCAAGCTCGATGACGCTACGAAGGAAGCGCTGAAAGATTGGGAGCGCATCCCTGCAACTCGCGTGGTGACCATTCCCACGAGCTGGAGCGATGCGACCTACTCCGACATCCCGGACGATACCGCGGCCAAGGCAAAAATGGAAAGGCTCGGCTATCGTTCGCTCGATGAACGGGTCGCGGAGCGATTCCACACGACGGTCGATGTGCTCAAGCGGCTCAACCCCAACGGAAAGCCTGCCGGATCGCAGACTGGCACAGGTTCGCAGGGCAACAGCGGTGCCGAGGGGGCCGATGACCGCAGCTCGAGCGCTACGCCGAGCTCGACGTCGAGCAGCACCGGCGGCGCATCTAAAACAAGCGAAGGTTTTTTCCGCGCCGGCCAGCAAATTCGCGTTCCCAATATCGGTGCCGACCGGATCGCACCCGGATCGCTCGAAGACACAGACTGGCAGCGCACGCTGGCATCGCTCGGTGTCGGGACCGAGCAGCCCGAAGTCGACCGGATCGTGGTGAGCAAGTCCGAAGATACCCTCAAAGCCTACAAGGGCGATACCCTGGTCGCCATGTTCACCGTCAGCTCGGGTTCCAGTGAGTTCCCGCTGCCGCTGGGTGAATGGGACATTGTCGGCGAGGCGTACAATCCGCCTTACAGCTATGACCCGGAGGTGCTTGGGCAGGGCGAGGGCGAGACCTATACCTTGCCGCCGGGACCCAACGGGATGGTCGGCGTGGTCTGGATCGATCTCAGCAAAGAGCACTATGGCATCCACGGAACGCCCGAGCCTGAAACCATTGGCCGCGCGCAATCGAGCGGCTGCGTGCGCCTGACAAACTGGGATGCGGCACGGCTCAGCCAGATGGTTTCGACCGATACTGCAGTGGAATTCGTCGCGTGATCGGCTAAGACACTTGGATGAAGTTCCTTGATCGCATTCTCACAATAGTCATCACCGCCACGGTAACGTCGATGATCTGGATCGTCGCCGGTGGCAGTCTGATCGAAAACGCCACGTCGGGCGACCAGATCGACCAGACGCGTCCTGCCGAGGCGGAGCCGAGCCCGTCCCCGACCGAGGTCGAAGACGAAGATGCGGATCGTACGCCGCAACCGGGGGAATCGGCCCGCGTTCTCGACACGGAGACGGCATCGCAGCCTACCGAGCGCGAGAATGCGCAGTTGCTGGTTCCCGTGCTCAACGTGCGCCCGAGCGATCTGTCCGACACCTTTACCGATGCCCGTGGCGGCGGCGTTCGCCTGCATGAGGCGATCGATATCATGGCCCCCAAGGGTACGACTGTTCGCGCGGCGGCCGCTGGCACGATCGAAAAACTGTTCCAGTCGGCTGCCGGCGGCAAGACGATCTACGTCCGTTCGGATGATCGCAAGACCATCCACTATTACGCGCATCTCGATGAATATGCCGAGGGACTGCGTGAAGGGCAAAAGATCAGGCGCGGTCAACGCATCGGCACCGTCGGATCGAGCGGCAATGCCAGCGAGGAGGCCCCGCATCTGCACTTCGCAATCCTGCGGACCACCGCCGATGCCGAATGGTGGGAGCCGGCCAACGCCGTCAACCCGTATCCCTTGCTGTCGGGCAGTCGCTGAAGCCTACTGGAGCGGTCCGATACGCACGCAGCGTATCCGATCAAGCGATCCGTCGGATTTCAGTTTGCGCAGAATGGAACTGCCCATCCTCTTGTAGCGCTGGTCCTTCATCGGTCCGCGCGTGAACACGAGCTCGTCTCCCTGCATCAGATAGGTGCCGTCGCCTGTCGGGCTGAGATAGCGCGAGGCATTCTTGATCGAGAACCGCATGTCGTCGATGTCCCGCCAGGCCGGCCCGCTGGCATCGCCGGGCAGCGAACATTGGTAGCGCCCGACCGGCAACGTGCCGAGCGGCGCGCCGGACTGCGCAGCAAGCGGGGCGGCGAGCATGGCCGACAGGGCCGCGGCGAGGGAGAGCGCGCGTTTCACTATAGTGTCCTTTACCAGCGCGCGCTCCCTAGTACCACCAACCTTGCTCCGGCATGAGCGACAGGCTAGAGGGCGCGCCAGATTATGCGTCGCTTTACCGGCGCGCTCTTTCTCACAGCAAGGCATTCACCCATGAAGATTAGCGGCGTGGACATCCGTCCCGGCAACATCATCGAATATGAAGGCGGCATCTGGAAAGTCGCCAAGATCCAGCACACCCAGCCGGGCAAGGGCGGTGCCTATATGCAGGTCGAGATGAAGAACCTGCAGGACGGTCGCAAGACCAATGTTCGCTTCCGCAGCGCCGACACGGTCGAGAAAGTACGTCTCGACACGCAGGATTACCAGTTCCTCTATGAAGACGGCGACCAGCTCGTGTTCATGGACCAAGACACCTATGAGCAGATCAATCTCGACAGTGACCTGCTGGGCGATGCCCGTCCATTCTTGCAGGATGGCATGACTGTCCAGCTCGAGCTGTGGGAAGAGAAACCCATCAGCGTGCAGCTGCCGCAGCAGGTGGAAGCCGATATCGTCGAAGCCGATGCGGTGGTAAAGGGCCAAACGGCCTCGTCCAGCTACAAGCCGGCCGTGCTCGACAATGGCGTTCGCATCATGGTCCCGCCGCATATCGAAAGCGGCACGCGCATTGTGGTCGATGTCTACGAGCAGACCTATGTCGGGAAGGCTGGCTAAGCGTCATGTCGATGTATTCCGGCCTCATCCGGGTGATGGAAAAAGCTGCGCGCAAGGCGGGCGGAAAGCTGCGCCGCGACTTCGGCGAGGTCGAGCACCTGCAAGTGAGCCGCAAGGGCCCGGCGGATTTCGTTTCCAAGGCCGACCAGATTGCCGAACGGACGCTTTATGACGAGCTGATCTATGCGCGGCCCGACTGGGGGTTCGTGCTGGAAGAAGGCGGCACGATCGAGGGCGATCCGGGCAAGCCGCGCTGGATCGTCGACCCGCTCGATGGGACCAGCAATTTTCTCCACGGTATCCCGCATTTCGCAATCAGTATCGCTGTGCAGGAGCCAAAGCTCGACGGCTCGGGCTGGGGCGATGTGACGGCGGCGGTGGTGTACCAGCCGATAAACGACGAAACCTATTGGGCCGAGAAGACCCGCGGTGCGTGGCTGCACGATGGCCGCCTGCGTGTTTCGTCACGGCGTAACCTCACCGACGCTCTGATCGCCACTGGGATTCCATTTCAGGGGCATGGTGATTTCGCAGAGTGGAGCCGCATCTTCGGTGCCATCGGACCCGAAGTCGCCGGCATCCGCCGCTTTGGCGCCGCCTCGCTCGATCTCGCTTGGCTGGCCCAGGGGCGCTTCGACGGCTTCTGGGAAAGCGGTCTCAACGACTGGGATACGGCGGCCGGCTGCCTGCTTGTGCGCGAGGCCGGCGGCTTCGTTACCGACTTCCGCGGTCGGTCCAACCCGATCCATTCGGCGCAGGTTCTGGCTGCGAACGACGGTTTGCATTCCAAACTGCACAAACTCTTGGCCAACAGCTTGAAGTGATTGCGGGCGAGCGCTAACAGCGCCGTTCCGCTCAAGGTGAGCCCCTGTGGTGGAATTGGTAGACGCGCTCGACTCAAAATCGAGTTCCGAAAGGAGTGTCCGTTCGAGTCGGACCAGGGGCACCATTTTCCATTTCCCGATTAAGTGTAACCTCCCTTCGCATTCATGCGAATGGAGGCACTGACAGTTGCTTGCCCATGGTGGGAGAGCGCTCATCACTGCAATCGGGGACCGAAATCATGGCATTCACTATTCGCGGCGCCGTCATCGCCGTTTCGCTCGCATTGCTCGCCACGGTGGCGAGCCAGTTATTCTACATCGGTGTCGTCGCTGAACTCGATGACGGGACATTCCTGCGAAAGGTCACGTGGACTACGGAAATGGCGATGTTTTCGCTCGTGGCGATCGCGGCCTTGCCGCTGGCCTCGCGCAGCACGGTGCCGCTGGTGTGGGCTGCCATCGCTATCTCCGGTATCATGAACGTCATCCAGGTCGGTATCGGACTCGCCGAATTCGGTCCTGCGCGAGAAGCGGCGGACGAGGCCGTGTTCCAGAGCGTGCTGGGCGGCGCCTTCTTCCTTTATTTCCATGCCAAGGCGCTCATCGGAATGGCTGCGATCGGACTCGGCCTTTCAGCGCTTGCTCACGGCACCCTCGGCAAGGTGCTCGGCGGATTGTCGATTCTCGCAGGAGCTGCGGCGGCCGTCCTCAACCTGCTCGCGATGGCCAACGGAATGGAAGTCATGTTCCCCGCCGGCGCCTCGGGCACTGCGGCGACGGCGCTGTTTGCGCTCACCGCCCTGCTTGTCGTGAAGGGCGAGGCTGGCTGAGAAAACCAGCTAGGTGGGGAGGTGCCTGCATTCCCGGGCACCTCCCGTTACGAATAGCGATTGCTTAGTAACGCGGTAGTTCGCTATCGCCTGCGGCAAGGATGATCGCCGCACCCTCTTTCCATGCGATAGCTGCCATAGCCGTGACGATCGCGATGTTCGTCGGCTTCATCCGCGGGCGCCTTTCGATAGAGATCGTCTCGCTGCTGACCATCGCGGTGATTGCGGTGGGGCTCTATTTCTTTCCCATCGAAGGCACAGATCCGACAGACGGTATCGTGCTCGCATTCTCCGGCTTCGGTCATTACGCACTGATTACCATTTGTGCGCTGATGATCATGGGGCGGGGCTTGGTCGTGACCGGTGCGCTGGAACCAGCCGCGCGATTTCTAGAGCGGGTGTTTAAGTGGAACATTCAGCTTGGCCTGCTGTTTTCGCTGCTGATCGCCTTCGTGCTGTCGATGGGCGTCAACAACACACCGGTGCTGGTGTTGCTGATCCCGATCTTTGTGACGCTCGCGGCGCGCGGTGCGCTGCCCGCTTCCAAGACGCTGATTCCGCTCAACGCCGCTTCGCTGATCGGCGGTCTGGCGACGACCATCGGCACTTCGACCAATATCCTCGTCGTTTCGATCGCGGTCGACCTCGGCATGGACCGTATGGGGGTGTTCCATTTCACGCCCATCGTGCTGGTCGCCGGTGCACTGGCGCTTCCATACCTGTGGCTCGTGATGCCACGCATGCTGAAGGACAATCGCACCACCGAATTTCAGCAGCAACGGAAATTCTATTCGCGTTTGCGCGTGGGCGACGAATCCAAGCTCGTCGGCGAGAAAATCGCCGATATCTTGCCGCGCCTGCCGGAAGGGATCACCTTTCACGACAAGACCGACGGTACGATCACCGCGCAAGAGCGGCTGCTGATATCCGGCACGCACGAAGCGCTGGAGGAGGCCATGCGCGAGATCGGCGGCGAAGTTGCGCCGATCTGGGTCATCGACAAGATCCGCCGCAAGTCGCGCGAGCTGGGGCAGGATATCAATGTCGTCGAAATGACCGTGACGGCGGATTCGCGCCTGCTCAACCGGACCTTGCCGACATCGGGCGTGGCCGACCTGTTCGGCGTCGCCGTGCTCGGCATCCATCGCCCCGACACCGTAATCGGCGACAAGGACAAATACAGTTCCGGCGGCGACCTGCGCATCAACGAAGGCGACGTGCTGTTGGTCATGGGCCTGATCGACGACGTGCAGGAATTTGCGCGATCGGACAGCCTGTTGCAGCTCGAGGGTGCACGCGAATTGCCGCGTCGGTCTAAGGCACTTCTCGCCGCCATCATCATGGGCATTTCCGTCGGTCTCGCCTCGCTCGGCATTTTCCCCATCGCCATCGCTGCGCTGGGCGGCGCAATCCTGATGTTCGTGACCGGCTGCGTTAAATTCGACCGTGTCGGCAAGGCGTTGTCCGGCCAGGTCATCGTGCTGGTCGCGGCCTCCATTGCGATCGGTCGCTTGATTGACGAGAGCGGCGCGGCCGACTGGTTGGGACAATTGCTGTCGTTGGCAATCGCTTTCGACGGGCCGGCGAATATCCAGCTCGCCATCACCATCGCCGTCATCATGCTTTTCATGACAGTGCTGACCAATTTCGCGTCGAATGCGACCGCGGCGACAGTCGGCACCCCTATCGCATTTGCCATTTCCAATCAGCTTGGCCTGCCGCCGGAGCCGCTGGTGCTGGCGGTGCTGTTCGGCTGCAACCTGTGCTACGCGACGCCGATCGCCTATCAGACCAATATGCTGATCATGGCCGAGGGGTCGTACAATTTCCAGGATTACGTCCGCACAGGCGTGCCGCTCGTTGCGATCATGGTAACTACGCTCACGGCGTTGCTTGTGCTGACTTACGGGATGTGACGCGCAGCGAGGGTGGCTTCCCTGCCGCGCAAGGACATGGCAGAGTGCAGTCCATTCGGGGCGGCACCTTCCGGCGGTTCACTGGAGTGGCGCTGCCAACAAGACAGTTTTTGGTCGCCAGAACGTAGGTTCGTGCGGTCCATCGCATCGGGAATTGGGGAGTGGATATGAACTGGGTTCTGGGTTTAGCTGCAGTTTCGGCTCTTGCGCTGGTCGCGAGTGCTGCCTCGGCGAATGAACTGCGCGAAGATGTCATGGGCGATATGCCGGGCCTGGTGGAGCTTTATAAAGACCTGCACGCCAACCCCGAGCTTAGTTTCCAGGAGTTCGAAACGGCCAAGAAACTCGCCGACAGGGCTCGCGCTCTCGGGTTCGAGGTCACCGAGGGGGTCGGGCAGACCGGCGTAGTCGCGGTCATGCGCAACGGCGAAGGCCCCACGGTCATGCTGCGCGCCGACATGGACGGGCTACCGGTAGTCGAGCAGACCGGACTGCCGTATGCGTCAAAGCGGACTGCGGTGCCTGCCTCCGGGGTCGAAACCGGCGTAATGCACGCCTGCGGTCACGATACGCATATGGCGGCGTGGGTCGGTGCGGCGCAATTGCTGTCGGAGCGGAAGGCCGAATGGTCGGGCACCCTGGTGATGATCCTGCAACCGGCGGAGGAGATCGGGCTGGGCGCTCTGGCAATGCTCGAAGACGGGCTTTACGAGCGCTTTCCCAAGCCGGACTACGTGCTGGGTTTCCACGACGCGGCGCAGTTTCCTGCGGGCATGATCGGCTATTCGCCCGGCTACGCGCTGGCCAACGTTGACAGCGTCGACATCACTGTCAAAGGCGTCGGCGGGCATGGCGCGTACCCGCATACGGCCAAGGATCCGATCGTCCTTGCAAGTGCGATCGTAATGAAGCTGCAGACGCTGGTGAGCCGCGAAAGCTCGCCGCTCGATCCGGCAGTCGTGACTGTCGGTAGCTTCCTAGCCGGAGCCAAGCACAACATCATCCCGGACGAGGCGAAGCTACAGCTTACCGTGCGCTCGTACAGCGATGAATCGCGCCAGCTGCTGCTTGATGGCATCAAGCGGATCGTGAAGGGTGAGGCCATGGCGGCGGGCATGCCGGACGACAGGATGCCCGAGGTCAACGTCATCCTTCCGTACACGCCTTCGACCTACAACACGCCCGAATTCACAGAGCAGGTCATGGCGAAGCTAACAGACCGCTTCGGCGAAGGGCGCGTGATGCAGGTACCTTCGGTCATGGGCGGCGAGGACTTCGGCCAGTTCTACCGCGCCGACCGCGAGAACATCGAATCGCTGATCTTCTGGGTCGGCGGCGTCCCGCAGGACGAGTTCGACGCAGCGCAGCGTGGTGAGACGAAGCTGCCGTCGCTGCACAGCCCGTTCTGGGCACCCGATGCGGAAAAGGTGATTGCGACGGCTACCGAAGCCATGGTCGCGTCGACGCTCGACCTGATGAGCGCGTCGGGAGGTTAGCCGGGGCTGCTAGAAGTCGTCGCCGGCATCGGACGCCAGATCGACCGCCGCGCTCGAACCGCCGGTTCTTGCACGCGATGCTTGCGTCAGCCGCTCCATCGCTGCCTGGCGTTCTGCGGATGTGCCCGAGAGGAGGACGTTACGACCACCGGTCAGTTGACGCCGCAATTCGGGGGAGAGTGCGAACCACTCATCCTCGGTCATGCCGAGGATTGACCAGATTGCAGCTCCCTGCCCCACTTTCGAAGGGGCTCGCCGCATGGTCGCAGACAGCCTGCCGCTGCCGCGCGCAGCGAGCGTTGGCGCGCCCAGGGCTGTGTCTGGGCCGAAACTGCCGCCCCCCTGCTGCGCGTCGGAACCTTCGCGCCGTGTGATGATCGCGCTGACCGGCTCGCCGTCGGGCTTGCGCACATCGGCGACCTGCTTGGCCATCTCGGCCTTTACAGCGTCCTGCGCCTCGTCATCCGCCATAAAGCCGATGGCCGCGGTGACGCAGATCGTCACAACGGCGAAGTGTTGATACATCTTCGCGGTGCTCAGCGGCTTCTTCTTGGCTTTGCGGACCATGCGGGCCGCCATAGCGCCAAGCGGTTAATCAATCGCGAGCGTCACCTCACGCAAAATTATGCGGCCGCCGGAGCGTCAAACTCCGACGGCCGCCATCTCCTCCCCAGGAGATCGGTTAGCGTCGCTCAGCCGTAATTGCCCAAGCGATGGTGCAAGGCGTTGATCTTGGCCAGTTCCTCGCGGTCTTCGGTAGCTTTGGCATGGCTCTCCAGCGCACGCCGCAGCAGCTTGAAATCCGCAGTCGAGAGCAGGGCGCGCGCCCGTCCCGGTTCCTTTTTGGCTTCGGTGTCGGTCATCGTTCCTCTCCTTCTTCTCGCTGCCCGATCAGGCGGCTTCGAACTGGTTCATGGTGTTATCTGCGCCGCCCGCCTTCAGGGCAGCTTCACCGGCAAAATACTCCTTGTGATCGTCACCGATGTCCGAACCGGCCATGTTCTGGTGCTTCACGCAGGCGATGCCCTGGCGGATCTCCTCGCGCTGAACGTTCTTGACGTAGCCCAGCATGCCTTCGTCACCGAAGTAGCGCTTGGCGAGGTTATCCGTGCTCAGCGCTGCCGTGTGATAGGTCGGCAGGGTGATCAGGTGGTGGAAGATGCCCGCCTCGCGCGCCGCATCGGCCTGGAAGGTCTGGATGCGCGCATCGGCTTCAGCGGCGAGCTCGGTCTCGTCGTACTCTGCGTCCATGAGACGGGCGCGGTCGTAATTGGTGAGATCGCGGCCTTCTTCCTTCCAGGCATCGAAAACCTGCTGGCGGAAGTTGAGCGTCCAGTTAAAGCTCGGCGAATTGTTATAGACGAGCTTGGCATTCGGAATCACTTCGCGGATGCGCTTCACCATACCGCCGATCTGGCCGATATGCGGCTTCTCGGTTTCGATCCACAGCAGGTCGGCGCCGGCCTGCAGGCTGGTGATGCCGTCGAGGACGCAGCGATCTTCGCCCGTCCCTTCACGGAACTGGAACAGGTTCGACGGTAGACGTTTGGGACGCAGCAGCTTGCCTTCGCGGCTCAGGAACACATCACCATTCTTCATGTCTTCGGGCGAGACTTCTTCGCAGTCGAGGAATGCGTTGTACTGGTCGCCGAGATCGCCTTCTTCCGTCGTGTAGGCGATCTGCTTGGTGAGGCCCGCGCCGAGCGAGTCGGTACGTGCAACGATGATGCCGTCCGGAACGCCCAGTTCGAGGAAGGCGTAGCGGATCGCGCGGATCTTCTGGTGGAAGTCCTCGTGCGGGACAGTGACCTTTCCATCCTGGTGGCCGCACTGCTTCTCGTCCGAAACCTGGTTTTCGATCTGCAGCGCGCAGGCACCGGCTTCGATCATCTTCTTGGCGAGCAGGTAGGTCGCCTCGGCATTGCCGAAGCCGGCATCGATATCGGCAATGATCGGGACGACATGGGTCTGGTGCTCTTCGATCTTGCGTTGCAGGCGGTGGATATTCACTGCGTCGCTGGCTTCCTTCGCCGCGTCGAGTTCACGGAACAGGCCGCCCAGTTCGCGGGCATCGGCCTGTTTGAGGAAAGTGTAGAGCTCCTCGATCAAGGCCGGAACGCTGGTCTTCTCATGCATCGACTGGTCGGGCAGGGGTCCGAATTCGCTCCGCAATGCAGCGACCATCCAGCCCGACAGATAGAGATAACGGCGCTTGGTGCTGCCGAAATGCTTCTTGATGCTGATCATCTTTTGTTGCGCGATGAACCCGTGCCAGCAGCCCAGCGACTGGGTGTAATTGGCAGGGTCGTTGTCATAGGCCTTCATGTCATCGCGCATGATCTTCGCGGTATAACGCGCGATATCGAGGCCGGTGGGAAACCGGTTCTGGATCTGCATCCGGGCTGCCGCTTCGGCATCGATGGCATCCCAAGGTGCGCCGTTGCTGGCGATCGTTTCGTTCATCTTCGCGATGGTTTGCTGGTAGGTCATGGCGGATCTCCTGTCCGGGGAAAGATGTGTTGGAGCAGCTTTTCGCATCCAATTTGCTAAAGTGATAGAAATTCTTACAGGAAATCTTGTTTATCGAGCGGCCGTATGGCAGTTGGACGTGTCAAGATGTAA
Source organism: Erythrobacter litoralis HTCC2594 (assembly GCF_000013005.1). Classification (GTDB taxonomy): domain Bacteria; phylum Pseudomonadota; class Alphaproteobacteria; order Sphingomonadales; family Sphingomonadaceae; genus Parerythrobacter; species Parerythrobacter litoralis_A. Next base: position 1,096,118 of record NC_007722.1, read on the forward strand.
GGATCGATACAAATGGCTGAATCATCGATTTTCGCGGGCGCCGCGTTGCGCCGATTGCGCAAGCGCGAAGGCGTAACTCAAGCCGAAATGGCGCAGCGCCTCGGCATTTCGGCCAGCTATCTCACTCTGATGGAACGCAATCAGCGCCCGGTTTCCGCCCGCGTGATCGTACAATTGGTAGAACAATACGATTTCGATCCGCGCCAGTTGCGCGAAGACGAGTCGATCGGCGGGCTTGACGGGTTGTACCGACGGCTGCGGGACGAGCGCTTTGCCGATCTGGACATCGATCGCGATGAGGCCGAGGAATTTCTGTCCAATGCTCCCCAGGCCGCCGCCGCCTTTGCGCGCCTGTTCGACAGCGGTGGAGGAAGTGGATCATCTGCCGAAAATCCAATGTCGGAATCGCGCCGAGAAATCGAGCGTTGGCGCAATTATTTCGGGGATCTCGACGTCGCTGCCGAGGAATTGGCGGACGAGTTGCGCCTGTCACGCGCCGATTTCTATACCGCTGTGACCGAGCGTCTGCGGGAGAAGCATCACCTCGCCATTCGCATCCTGCCACGCGATGTCATGCCCGGGTCTATCAGGCGCCTGGATTTTCACGCAAGGCAAGTCCAGCTCAGCGAAATGCTTTTGCCGCCATCGCGCAATTTCCAGCTGGCGCTTCAGCTTGCCGAGCTGGAATATGGCTCCGCGGTAAAGGCAATCGCCGAAGGCTCGACCTTCAGCGACCCGGCCGGGCGCAAGCTGTTCGAACGCCACCTCGCGGGCTATTTCGCAGCTGCTCTCATGATGCCCTACGGCCGCTTCCTCCGGGCCTGCGAATCCACCGGCTATGACCTCACGGTACTCCCGCGCCGCTTCGGTGCCAGCATCGAACAGGTCTCCCACCGCCTGACGACGCTCCAGCGTGTCGGTCAGAGAGGATTGCCCTTCTTCATGGCCAGGATCGACAGGGCAGGTCAGTTCTCCAAGCGCTTCGTCGGCGAGAGCGGTGCGACCCTGATTGACCAGCCGCATTCCTGTCCGCGCTGGAACGTCAATCGCGCGATCGAGCGGCCTGATGATTGGCTCGTGCAGGCCGTATTGCTGGAAGAGGGGCGTGGCGGTCCGACCCATTGGCTAACCATGAGCCATGCGGCGACATCATCGACCGGGGAGGCGGATGCCCGCTTTGCCATTGTCGTCGGTCTCGAAGCGAAATTTGCCAGCGATTTGGCGCAGGCGAAGGGGGTGTCGCTCAATCCTGAGTCCGCGACGAAGGTTGGGCTGGGTTGCACCACCTGCACCTGGGTCGATTGCCGTCAGCGTTCGCTGCCGCCTCGTGGTGCCTCGCTACAGTTCGAATTGATCACGCGCGCCAATACGCCTTTCCAATTCGATAGCTGAGCCGGGAACCGAAGGATCGCCCCGGCATTTGCGCTTGAGGAGGAAATCCCATGACTGAAGAACGCGTTACCACGACAGAGAACCCGGACGGTTCGATCACCACCACGAGGACGACATCCGTAGGCGAGCGCGAACCGCGTTCCGGCGGCGGTATCTGGCTGATTGCGATCGTGCTGTTGATTGCAATCGTCGCCGGTTTCTTCATCTTCAATAACATGTCCGGCGCCGAAGTGGCCAAGGATACCGCGATCGCTGACGCGGCCAACGATGTCGGCGATGCAGCGCAACAGGTCGGCGATGCGGCGCAGGATGCGGCCGACAACCTGACCGGGGGAGAATAGATCGATCTTAACCATCGTGCACGCCCGATGACAGGCGATCCGCACGCGGTGTAAAATTTACCGACATTTCATCTTATGCCCCTAGTCGGTGATCCCTCGCAGAAGGGAAACCGACCAGGGCCATGATCCGCCTGTTCAAACATTATATCCCGTATGCCGTAGTACTGATGGGGCTCATCGACCTCGTCCTGCTGGTAATGGCGGCGGAAATTGCGTGGCACGTGCGGGCTGCGCAAGTCGAGATGTCGCTTGGGACCTTGCTCGGGCGCACCTCGCTGCTGATGTCCTTCGCCCTGGTGGTTTGGCTCGCCATGATCTCGGTCGGGATCTACGGCACTGAGGCGGTGCGCTCGATGCGCTTCGCGGCGGCCCGGTTGCTGGTGGCCATCAGCCTCGGCGTAATCGCGCATTCAGTACTCGATTTCCTCCTGCCAGGCGTCACCTTATGGCGATCGACGCTGGCCTACGCGGTGGGCCTTTCCTTTGTTGCCCTGATGGGCAATCGCATCGTGATCTCGAAAATGCTCGGCATGGACGCTTTTCGCAGGCGCATCGTTGTCCTCGGCGCGGGGCAGCGTGCTCAGCGATTGGCGGAACTGGCGAAGCGCCCGGAAAGCGGATTCCAGATCGTTGCCAATATCGCGATGTCGGAAGCGGGCCGCACCATGCATCATGCCATCGCTCGCGACGGTATCGCGGACCTCGGACAATTCGTCGCCGAACAACGCGCCACCGAAGTCGTGCTCGCAATCGAGGAGCGGCGCAACTCGCTTCCCTTGAAGGATCTGGTGCGGGTCAAGACCAAGGGCGTCCATGTCAACGAATTCAGCAGTTTCATGGAGCGGGAAACCGGGCGCGTCGATCTCGATACGCTCAATCCTAGCTGGCTCATCTTCTCCGACGGCTTCAGTTCGGGGCGCGCGATCTCGAGCGTCGCCAAGCGTGCGTTCGATATTGTCGCCAGCGGATTACTGCTGCTGATCACCTTCCCGATAATCGGCCTGTTTGCAGTGCTCGTGAAGCTGGACAGCAAGGGTCCTGCCTTCTTCCGCCAGCAGCGCGTCGGGCTCTACGGCGAGACCTTCGACGTCATCAAGCTCCGTTCCATGCGCACGGATGCCGAGAAGGACGGCGCGAAATGGGCATCGAAGGACGATCCGCGTATTACCCGGCTTGGCAAGTTCATCCGCAAGGTACGGATCGACGAATTGCCTCAGACCTGGAGCGTTCTCAAAGGCGAGATGAGCTTTGTCGGACCGCGGCCAGAGGTTCCGGCGTTCGTGGCCGAATTGGACAGGCAATTGCCCTATTATGCCGAGCGCCACATGGTAAAGCCGGGCATCACGGGCTGGGCGCAGATCAACTATCCCTATGGCGCCAGTATCGAAGATTCCCGGCACAAGCTCGAATACGATCTCTACTACGCGAAGAATTACACGCCGTTCCTGGATCTGCTGATTCTGCTTCAGACGCTCAGGGTGATCCTGTGGCCGGACGGTGCGCGATGATGACGGGCTCCGGCTTGTGGGCATTTCTCGTCATGCTGGTGCACTTGCTGAGTGCGGCGGGTTGCATCGTGGCGGCCGCCTGGGTGATCAAGCGCCCGCTTGCCAAACGGCCCGATCGCAAGCCTACGATCGCTGCTTTCGCCCTCACGACAATTTGGGCGATCATCGCCGCCTCGCTCGGTGCGCAATCGGACCCGGCCGTGTTGGCGGAGACTGGTCGCAATCTCGCCTGGATCCTCGTCTTGTACCGCTTGTTCGGTCACGACGGCCGCGACCGTGGCATGACCGGCATCAGGCCCGTTGCGCTCGCCCTGGCGTTCGTATCCCTGATGCAGCCGGTTCTCCTCTTCGTCGCGGCAAATTGGGCGATCACCCCCGAATTGCAGGAGGCTACGGCGCAAACTGCTGCCGCGCTCCATATGCTCGTGGCCATCGGCGCGCTTGTTTTGCTGCATAACCTCTATGCCGGCGCCGCTCCCGATACGCGGGTTACGCTGCGATGGAGTGCGGCCGGTCTGACCGGGTTCTGGGCGGTCGAACTGAATTATTTCGTGTTCGCATATCTGGTCGGTCAGGCGCCGCCGGAGTTCGCCGCCATCCGCGGACTGGTCGCGGGTTTGATGGCTATCCCGCTCGCGCTAGGGGCATCGAACGGTCTTGCCGGGCGCAGGTTGCAGGCCAGCCATACAGTCGCATTCAGAACGCTGTCGCTGCTGGTGATTGGCGCCTACCTCGGCTTGGTTGTGATCGCGGCCGAACTGGTTTCGCTGCTTGGCGGCGATCTGGGCCGTCTGGCGCAGGTCGGTTTCCTGGTCGTGGCGGCGGCTGTCACGCTGCTCTGGTTGCCGTCCGAGCGCCTGCGCGCATGGGTTCGCGTTACCGTGCTCAAGCACCTCTTCAAGCACCGCTATGACTATCGCGAAGAGTGGATGCGGTTTACCGAGACGATCGGCCGGGCAAACGACCGGGATCTCCCGCTCTTCCAGCGTGCGGCCAAGGCGATGGCCGATATCATCCAGAGCCCGGGCGCAGTGTTGTTCCTGCCGGACGACGACGGTCGCATGATCGAACAGTCACGCTGGAACTGGACCGGAGCGGACCAGAGCCTTGCAGCGCTCTCGCCGGATTTCGTCACGCGCCTCGCGCGCGAAGAATTCATTGTCGAAATTGGTCATCAGCGTCCGAGCGGCGATCCCCGTTACCCGCAGGTCCCGGCCGAGCTTGAAGCAGACCCCAAGGCTTGGGTCATCATTCCCTTGCTGCATTTCGACCGCAACGTCGGCGTGGTCCTGCTCGAACGGCCGAATGTGCCCCGGTCGCTCGACTGGGAAGACTTTGACCTGCTCAAGATCGCGGCGCGGCAACTGGCGAGTTACCTTGCCGAGCACGAAAGCCAGAACGCGCTGATGGAAGCCGCACAGTTCGACGATTTCAATCGCCGCATGGCGTTTGTGATGCACGACATCAAGAACCTGGCGAGCCAGCTGCAATTGCTGAGCAAGAATGCCGAAAAGCACTCTGAAAACCCCGACTTCCGAAAGGACATGCTCGTAACCTTATCGAGCAGCGCAGGAAAATTGAACCAGTTGCTTGCGCGGCTCGGTCGCTATGGCACGGGGCAGCCGGTCGTCCCCAGGCCCGTCGATCTGAGCGCCCTTGCGCGCGGCGTGGTGCGTCGCTTCGAGGCCGACCATCCGGTTGCGCTCACCCGCGCCGATGCATGCAGCGTGCTCGCGGATATGGAGTGCCTCGAGCAGGCTGTTGTCCACCTGGTGCAAAACGCGATCGATGCGAGCGATCCGGGCATGCCGGTTTCGGTCGATGTTTCGAGCGATGGCCTCCACGGCAAGATCGAAATTGTCGACAGTGGTTGCGGCATGGATCCGGAGTTCGTCCGCCACCGCCTCTTCAAGCCGTTCGTTTCTTCGAAAGAGGGCGGCTTCGGGATCGGCGCACTTGAGGCGCGCGAACTGGTCCGGGCCATGCAGGGCCGTCTCGATGTCCAGTCGCGCCCCGGTATCGGCTCGCGCTTCTCCATCACTTTGCCGCTTGCCGAAGCGGCGAGGTTCCTCTCCTCCAATAATGACCAAGAGGCTGCCTGATGGCCCAGAACCGACCCAAACTGCTCGTGATTGAGGACGATCCCGGCCTGCAGGCCCAGCTCAAATGGGCTTACGAGGACTTCGAGGTCGTCATTGCCGGAAATCGCGAACAGGCGCTTGCGGCGGTGCGTTCGGACGAACCGGCGGTCGTAACGCTCGACCTCGGCCTGCCGCCCGACCCGGACGGTACGAGCGAGGGCTTTGCCGTGCTCGACGCCATCATGGCGATAAAACCCGATACGAAAGTGATCGTTGCCTCGGGCCACGGTGCCAGGGAAAGCGCGCTTCAGGCGATCGCGCGCGGTGCCTATGACTTCTACCAGAAGCCCGTCGATATCGACGACCTCGGGCTGATCGTGCGGCGTGCCTTCAATCTGCATGCGATCGAAGCGGAGAACCGCCGATTGGCGGATCAGGTCGGCGAAGACCGTACCGTGCTCGGTTCGCTCATCACCGGGGCGCCGGAAATGGCCAAGGTCGCCCGCACGGTGGAGCGCGTCGCCAAGACCGACGTTTCGGTGATGCTGTTGGGCGCGAGCGGGACCGGAAAGGAGCTTCTCGCGCGCGGCGTTCATGACAGCAGTGACCGTCGCGATGCGGCCTTCGTTGCCATCAATTGTGCGGCGATCCCGGAAAACCTGCTGGAAAGCGAACTGTTCGGGCATGAAAAGGGCGCGTTTACCGGGGCGGTGAAAACGACCGAGGGCAAGATCGAACAGGCCCACGGCGGTACGCTGTTTCTCGACGAGGTCGGTGACATTCCGCTGCCGTTACAGGTCAAGTTGCTTCGCTTCCTGCAAGAGCGCACGATCGAAAGAATTGGCGGACGCAAGCAGATCGCTGTCGACACTCGCATCGTCTGCGCGACGCACCAGGATCTCGAATCCATGACGGCGGAGGGTACGTTTCGCGAGGACCTGTTCTATCGCTTGGCCGAGATCGTCATCAAGATTCCGTCGTTGGCAGAGCGGCCCGGCGACGCGGCGCTGCTGGCCAAGGCCTTTGTCACGCGCTTCGCCAAGGAAATGAACCCGCAGGTCAAGGGCTTTGCTCCCGATGCGCTCGCGGCGATCGATGGCTGGGGCTGGCCAGGTAACGTCCGCGAGCTCGAGAACCGCGTCAAGCGCGCCGTTATCATGGCCGACAGCCGATTGATCGGCGCCGAAGATCTCGATCTCGCTCCCGATGGCGAAGAGCAGAGCCAGGCTCTCAACCTGAAGGCCGCGCGCGAACTGGCCGACCGCCGTGTGATCCGCCATGCGCTCGCGCGTACCGAAGGCAATATCTCCAGTACAGCCAAGCTTCTGGGGATTAGCCGCCCGACGCTCTACGATTTGCTCAAGCAGTATGATCTGCACGCGTAAAACCCTGCGCGGTATCTTCGGCGTTGCGGTATTCGCTTTGTCGCTTGCGGCCTGCAGCGAGAACACGCCCGAGCAGCCGCCGCTCGAGCGGGCGATTGCGGCGCTCGAGGACGGCGATGGGTTCGGCGCGGAACTGATCCTGCGCAAGATGCTGGCAGATGGCGTCGAGCGAAGCGCGATCTCTGCTTTTCTCGGTGAAGCGGAGCTGATCCAGGGTCAGCCTGCGGAGGCGCGGCGGTGGTTGGCGGAAGGTGCCTTCACCGATGCCACGGCCGGACGCGGCTTCCACATGCTCGGCCGCCTGGAGATGCGCGAAGGCAACCTCCCCGCTGCGGGGCAGGCGTTCGACCGGGCGATCGCCTTTATTCCGGACGATCCGCGTCTTTGGACCGATATCGGCCGGCTGCGCTATCGCGGGGGAGAGCAGGGGCTTGCCGTCGATGCCGCAGAACATGCGGTCAAGCTCGGTCCTGAGAATTCGGAAGCGCTCCTGTTCATGGCACAGCTAACGCGCGACTCACACGGTATGGCGGCGGCGCTTCCCTGGTTCGAACGGGCTATTGCTGCCAAACCCGACCAGCTCGACCTAATGGCTGAATATGCGGCGACGTTGGGAGACGCCGGTGAAGCGCAAGAGGCGCTGGCGGTGATCAGGGACATTGCCTCGCGCAATCCGGGATATCTGCGAAGCTATTACCTGCAAGCCGTTCTGGCCGCCCGTGCGGGTCAGTACGATCTTGCGCGCAAACTGCTTTTCAGGAGCGGCGGCTTTGTAAACGATACGCCGGCCGGGATCCTGTTATCAGGCATCATCGACCTCGAGACAGGCAATTTCGCCAGCGCTGCGCAGAACTTCGACAAGCTCTCGCGGCAACAGCCGGAGAATGCGCAAGTGCGCGAGCTTCTCGCGCGATCGCTGGCGATGGGAGGGAACCATCGCGAGCTGGTCTATCGCTTCGACGAGGTTGCGCGCGAAGTCAGCGCCAGCCCCTACCTGCAAGCACTCGTGGCGCGCGGTCATGAAGCGCTCGGCAATCGGGACAAGGCAGCCGGATTGATCGACAGCGCAGCGAAGAAGCAGGCCGAGAACCTTGCCGCCGTGAAACCCTCGGGCGACTTCGACAACCGAAACCGGACATCTGCGACCAGCGGGCAAGAAGCACTCGATCTGGTACGCAGTTACATCACCTCTGGCCGCGGACCTGCTGCCGTCACGGTTGCGGAAGATTTTCGCGAACGCTTTGTGGGCTCCGCCGATGCGCTCAGCCTCGCGGGCGACGCAGCTCTGGCCAACCGTGATGTCAGCCGTGCGCTCGACCTGTACGCACAGTCTGCGCGCATCCGGCAGTCTTGGCCGCTGGCGCGGCGGCGGTATTTCGGACTGCGCGCTGCCGGTGAGGCAGCGCAGGCGCAGCGATTGTTGGAGGAATATCTGATTGGCCATCCCGGCTCGACCGAACCGGCCCTGCTCCTGGCGCGGGTGCACTATGATCGCGGCAATTCCCCGCGCGCCGGGCAATTGCTGGATCACGCGCTGCTGGCAGGTGGCGATCGCGATCCGGAAATCCTCGCCCTGCGCGCCGTCATTGCCTTGCGCATGGACCAGCCGGAGTTGGCCACGCGCATCGCGAGGCGGGGTATGGAGATCAATCCGATGCATCCGGCAACGCTGCAGGCGATGGCAATGATCTCCCGCGAGCCATTGGCATCCGCGCTCCTCGCCAAAGCGAACGGGAGCGGAAACAGTCCGCGTGTCGCCCGCCGCTGATCGGAGAGAAACGCGCCCAAGACCTCGACAGGCATGCCGAGAGCAGGCAGGGGCGGCGTGTGCATCCGCTGGCCAAAGCCCTTCGTGATCCGATGATTGCAGTGCTGCTGCTGGCGACGTTGCTGGCGATCGTCTTGCCGGCGACAGGTGACGCGCGCGAGCCGATCCGGGCAGTGTCGAATGCGGCGATTTTTGTGCTGTTTCTCGTCAACGGAATGCGGATAGCGCGTGGCGATATCGCGAGGGGTCTGACAAACTGGCGTTTCTTCCTGCCGTTGGGTCTCTGGGTCTTCGGTATCATGGCGCTGGCGGGCCTCGGTTTCTCGAAGCTGGCGGATAATATCCTGCCGCCGCTGATTGCGCTCGGTTTTCTCTACCTCGGAACGCTGCCGTCGACGATCCAGTCAGCGACGTCCTATACGACCATCGCCGGAGGGAATGTGGCGCTGTCAGTGATAGGTGCCGCGTTGATCAACATCGCGGGCGTCTTCATCACCGCGCCTTTGTTTGGCGTATTGGGTGGTGGCGACATTGCCAGCACCGGGCCCGACGTCATCATCCGCATTGCACTGCTGCTGGTTTTGCCGTTCGTGATCGGCCAGGCGCTGCAAGGCTGGACTTTCGAATGGATAGCGGCCCACCGTGCGCGGATCGTCTGGTTGGACCGTATCGTAATCGGGCTCGCCGTCTATGTCGCTTTTTCCGGGGCGGTTGAGCAGGGGATCGGTCGCGATCTTTCGATAGTTTCGGGCGCTTGGCTGGTCGTCCTCACGCTCGCCTTCCTGCTGGTCGCGAATGTGGGAGCGTGGGTGGCAAGTGGCGCTCTCAGCCTGCCATATCCGGATCGGATTGCATTCCTGTTTGCCGGAAGCCAGAAGAGCGTGGCTATCGGCGCGCCGCTGGCGGCATTGCTCTTCCCTGCGCAACAGGCCGGTTACGTGATCGCGCCTTTGCTGCTCTACCATCTGGTCCAGCTGATGATCGCCGCGCCGATGGCAGGCTTCTTTGCCGAACAAACCGCCGACTAGCCTATTCGCCCGTCCCCACCGGTTGCTTGCGGTTGAAACGGATCGACCACAGCAGCGACAGCCCGATCAGGATCGCGCCGATCAATCCGGTGATCGTCTCGGGAATGTGGAACTTAGCCGACAGCAGCATGATCACGCCCAGCACGATAATCGCCCAGAACGCGCCATGTTCGAGATAGCGATATTGCGCGAGCGTGCCCTGGCGCACGAGGTGGATCGTCATCGAGCGAACAAACATCGCCCCCACTGACAGGCCGAGCGCGATAACGATCATGTTGTTCGACAGCGCGAATGCACCGATAACGCCGTCGAAGCTGAAACTGGCATCGAGCACTTCGAGGTAGAGAAAGCCGCCAAGTCCCGAACGCACGATTTCTCCGGCCGCTTTCTTGCGAGTTTCGCGCTGTTCTATCAGCGAGCCAACGGCGTTGACGCCGATGTAGGTGAGAAGCCCGAGGATCGCGGCGGTCAGGAAGGTCATTGCTTCGTCTGCCGTCAGCAGCGTCGAGACACCGTAGACCAGCGCCAGAACCAGCCCGATCTCGACCGCAGGTACGGTGGATACGCGATTGATTGCGCGCTCGATCTTGCCGATCCAGTGCACGTTCTTCTCGCTGTCGAAGAAGAAGGTCAGCCCGACCATCGCAAGGAAGGCTCCGCCGAAGCCGGCAATGCCCAGATGCGCCTCGGAGACGATGCGCTCATATTCCTGCGGCTCGTTGAGCGAGAGAGTGATCGCTTCGACCGGTCCGAGATCGGCGGCAATCGCGACGATGGCGATGGGAAAGACGATCCGCATCCCGAAGACGGCGATCAGGATCCCGATGGTCAGGAATCGTTGCTGCCAGACCGGGTCCATTTCGCGCAAAACCGTTGCGTTGACGACGGCGTTGTCGAAGCTGAGCGAAACCTCCAGGATCGACAGGACGAAGACGATCCAGAGCAGCGACAGCGTGCCCCAGATCGTTCCGGTGCTGGCCCAGCCGTACCATGCGGCAAGGCCGAAGCAGACCGCGGTAAAAGCCAGCGAAAAAGTGTAGTAGCGCAGCAGCGTTTGCATCGATTGTCCTGAACCCGTTTGCGGCGCGCGCTAGGGTATTTGCCTGAGGCTCGCAAGCGCGCCGGAAGCCTATTTGGGCTGGTAAAGCTGTTCTGGTCCGGGGAAGCTTCTCGCGCGGACTTCCTCGGCATAGGTCTTGGCCGTCGCTTCGATGGTTTCGGCGATATCGCCATACTTCTTCACAAAGCGCGGGACGCGTTCGAACATGCCCAGCATGTCCTCCGTCACCAGCACCTGCCCATCGCACTGCGCCGAAGCACCGATCCCGATCGTCGGCGCGCGAACGGCCTCGGTGGCGGCGACGGCGATCGGCTCCAGCACGCCTTCGATGACGATGGCAAAGGCCCCGGCATCGTCGAGTGCCTTGGCGTCGGTGACGATCTTGTCGGCCTCCGCATCATTGCGGCCGCGCGCGGCATAGCCGCCGAGGACATTGACCGCTTGCGGGGTCAGCCCGACATGGCCCATCACCGGGATGCCTCGCTGGTTGAGAAATGCGACCGTCTCCGCCATCGCTTCGCCGCCTTCGAGCTTGACCGCCGCTGCGCCGCTTTCCTTGAGCAGGAAGCTGGCGCTCTCGAAGGCCTGCTGCGGCGATTGCTCGTAGGATCCGAAAGGCATGTCGACCACAACCACCGAGTGATAGCTCCCGCGTACGACCGCCGCTGCGTGGTCCGCCATCATCCGCAGGGTGACGGGAATGGTGGAGGGCAGACCATAGATCACCTGCCCCAGCGAATCCCCAACCAGCAGCAGGTCGCAATGGGCATCGAGCAGCTGCGCCTGCCGCGCGGTGTAGGCCGTCAGCATGACCAGCGGCTCTTCGGTCTTGCCGTCTTTCTTCCGCGCGCGGATTTTCGGCACGGTCAGCCGCTTCATCGGAGCGGGGGTGGGATTGGCGCGGCTCGTGCTCGTATCGAGCTTGAAGGTCGTGGACATGGCGCGTGGATTAGCCGCGCGTGGCGGCAAAGGCAAAGCGTCCCGTTTCCTTTGGCCCTTGGCCTAGGCGCAAAATCGTTGCAGAAGGCGCGCATTACCCGCGCGAGGGGGTCGCGCGTTGAGAGGACAAAATCACGATATGGTAGCTTCAGCTTCGACCGGTAGCGCAGCGCGCGACGGATGGTCATCTCGTTCGGCGTTTATCCTTGCGGCCATCGGTGCCGCGGTCGGTCTCGGCAATATCTGGCGCTTCCCGACGCTCGCCGGCGAAAGCGGGGGTGGGGCCTTCGTGTTCTTCTATATCGCCTGCGTGTTCCTGCTCGGTCTGCCGCTGGTTCTTTCCGAGGTGTTCATCGGGCGCGCGGGCCAGACCGATGCAGTGGGTTCGATCAAGAAAGTGGCACGAGATTCCGGCGCGTCGGAAAGCTGGTCGATTTTCGGCGCGGTCGGCGCAATGGCGGCGTTCCTGATCCTGTCGTTCTATTCGGTGGTCGCGGGCTGGGTGCTCTATTACGTCGGAGTGATGGGGGCGGACCTGCTGGGCGCCATCGCTGCAGGCGAGCCGTTCCGTGGCGCGCTGGCGGGCGAAAGCCAGGAGGCGATTCAGGGGCGGATGGGCAATCTCTTCGCCAGTCCGGGGCTGCTGCTTGCAATGCACCTCGTGTTCATGGGCGGCACGCTTTTCATCGTTGCGCGCGGCATCGGTTCAGGGATCGAAAAAGCCGCGACTTGGTTGATGCCTGCATTCTTTGTCCTGCTGGTCGGCATTACCATTTACGGCGCATTCGTGGGAGATATGGGCGATGCGATCGCATTTCTCTTCACGCCCGACTGGTCGAAGCTGACGCCTGCGGTGATGAATTCCGCATTGGGCCAGGCGCTATTCTCACTGTCGCTCGGGGTGGCTGGTCTCATCACCTACGGTTCCTACATCAACGAAGGCAGCAAGCTGGGCTCGACTTCGGCCACCATCGCTATCGCCGACACCAGCGTAGCTCTGCTCGCCGGCCTGATGATCTTCCCCATCGTTTTCGCAGTCGGTCTCGATCCGGCGGCCGGCCCGACGCTGGTGTTCCAGACGCTGCCCTTCGCATTCCAGTCGATGCCGGCAGGCGCGCTGATCGGCTTCCTCTTCTTCGTGCTGATCCTCGTCGCTGCGATCACCAGTTCGATCTCGCTGCTCGAAGTGCCGACTGCATACGGTATCGGCGAGCGGGGCTGGAGCCGTCGCCAGTCGGCGCTCATCTTCGGTGGCGGCGCGTTCGTCGTCGGCATCGCATGCCTGCTCGGCTACAACGTCTGGGCAGACGTGCGCCTGCTTGGCTTCTGGCCGCTGTTTGCAGAGACAGACATCCTCGACACGATCGACGGCTTTACCGGCAAGGTGATGCTGCCGCTCGGTGCGCTGCTGACATCGGTATTCATCGGCTGGAAGGCCGACCGCAAGATGGTGCAGGAAGTGACCGGGCTGGAAGGGCCGATGTTTGCCATCTGGCGCTTCCTGATCGCGTGGCTGTGTCCGCTGGCGGTGACGATCATCCTGATCACCGGCCTGTTCCCGGCGGTGCTGGGATCGTGATTTACGACATTGGCGGCGGGAGATTTGTGGAGTAATTCGCACGCCGTCGGTTGGCAGGGCGGGAGTGGCCCGCTGCGGGCCTGACGGAATCTTCCACGATGTTTCTTGACCGGATTAAGCCGCTCGACGCCATTCTGGCGGCGGCGCGACAGAAGGCGCTCAAGCCGACGCTTGGGGGCTTTCAGCTGATGCTGTTCGGCATCGGCTGCATTATCGGAACTGGCATTTTCGTTCTCACTGCTGCGGGTGCGCAGAAAGCCGGTCCGGGTCTCATGCTGGCGTTCCTGATCGCAGGGGCCGTCTGCGTTGTCGCCGCGCTATGCTATGCCGAAATCGCAGCCGCCGTGCCGGTCTCCGGATCTGCTTACACCTATACCTATGCAACCATGGGTGAACTGCTGGCTTGGACTGTGGGCTGGGCGCTAGTGCTTGAATACGCCATCGCTGCGAGCGCTGTGTCAGTTGGATGGTCGGGCTATTTCGTCGGCACGATCCTCAACGAGACATTCGGTATTTATCTGCCGCAATGGCTTTCTGCTGGGCCGTTGGCACTGGGCGGAGTCGAGGGCGGCCTGATCAACCTACCCGCGTTGCTCATCGCCTTGCTGGTGACCGGTCTGCTGATCATCGGTACCAGCGAAAGCGCGAGGGTGAATGCGGTGCTAGTAACGATCAAGGTCGCAGCCCTGACTGCGTTCGTCGTCCTGACGCTGACGAGTTCGGCATTTGATGTGGCCCACTTCAATCCTTTCCTGCCTGCCGGCGCGTTCGGTGGCTTCGGTTCGGGGCTGGGTGCGGTCGGTGCGGCGGCAACGATCTTCTTTGCCTATGTTGGCTTTGATGCTGTCTCGACTGCCGCTGAAGAAACAAAAAATCCTCAGCGCAACGTGCCTCTAGGCCTCGTCGGTTCATTGCTGGTCTGTACCGTTTTCTACATCTTAGTGGCGGCCGGAGCGATCGGAACGATCGGCGGGCAGCCAATCATGGGACCGGGTGGGGTCCCGTTCCCTGCAGGATCGGAAGAGCTGGCGCGGCAATGTGCCTTGGCAATCCATGCGGACGCGCTGGTTTGCTCAAACGAAGCGCTGGCACATGTCTTGCGGCAGATTGGCTGGTCGGGCGTGGGCAATGCGTTGGGGATAGCGGCCTTCCTGGCGCTGCCGTCTGTAATTCTGGTACTGTTGTTCGCCCAGACCCGGATCTTCTTTGTGATGAGCCGTGACGGTCTGCTGCCGGAAGTGCTGAGCCGGGTGCATCCCAAGTGGCATACGCCGCACGTGGTGACGGCGATCACTGGTTTGGTGGTCGCGGTTGGCGCGGCATTCTTCCCGGTCGGGCAGCTTGCCGACATCGCCAATGCCGGCACGCTTTACGCATTCCTGATGGTCGCGTTGGCGGTGATGGTGCTTCGTCGCACCCAGCCTGACGTCCCGCGCCATTTCCGCGTTTCCGGTCTGTGGTTCGTGGGCCCCGCGACAATGGCGGGATGCCTGTTCCTGTTCCTCAACCTTCCGGCGGACGCGATGATTGTCTTGCCGGTCTGGACGTTGATCGGGCTGGCGATTTATCTGCTTTACGGGCGGCGGCGTAGCCATCTTAGGCAGGGTATCGTCGAAGTCGTCGACGATGTCGCGGGCGAAGAGACTGCGATCCCGATCCATCCTCCGCGCAGCTAAGGCTGGCACGCAAAAGGGGCCGCTCGGTGGAGCGGCCCCTTTCATTGAGTATGCGCATTTAAAGCGCGGTTTCGACGTGTTCGTCGCGGGCTTCCTCGCGCACGTCCTGACCCATGAGCATCTTGGCGGTGGTGATGATGCCGAGATCGCTGTTCCAGATTTCGGCGCTGCCGAGATCCATGCGCAGCATCAGCAGGTTGGGATCGCTCTTGCCGCCGGGGAACCACGCTTCGACAGCGTTGCTCCACTGCTTGTCGAGGCGCTCCTGGCTGGTTTCGCGGCTCAGCACGCCTTCGAAGCGGGCGAAGATCCCGTGGTCCTTGCCGCTGAAGGTTGCGACCGCCGGTCCCATCTGGGCGAGGCTGTGATCCTTCGTGGTGAAGAACCAGATCGCGCTATTGGCATCCTTGTCGAGCTGCGCGGTCATCACGACGGCGTCGTCGCGTGCGTCCTTGCGTTCGAGGAAGACGAAGGGCGAATCGGCCAGCGACTTCCAGAATTTGGTCTTCAGTTCGTCGGCATTGCCTTGGTCGTATTTCATGAGGGGGTTCTCCGTTGGGGTCTGTCCAATCAACGGGATTAGCTGGCTTTTTGTTCCGGATTTCCAGTCGCGCGGAGGAGGCATTGCGTCGCATCCCGAATTGGAACATAAATAGAACATAGAAGTAGATTCGCCATGACTGATGCAAGCCCCCTGGATGCGCTCCCGAAGCTGGGAAGCGCCGAGATCGCTGCCCTTTCGGCTGCGCGCAGCAATCGCTGGCGGCCGGGCCTCGCCGAGCGCAAAAATGGTCAAGGGGGCCAGTTCGCGCGGCATAGCGAGGTCTTTGCCAGCGGGCGGGAGGCGTGCGGGGCAGGGCTGGCGCTGTCGCTCGCGCTCGATGAATTGCGCTCGCAAGCGACAGGCGAGGGGGCCGAGGCGGAGGATCGTCGCAGCGTGCTCTGGGTGCAGGACAAGGAAGCGGCGCGGCTGACCGGGCGGCCCTATCGCCCCGGCCTGCCGCAGGAGATCCGCCACCGCGTGATCCACGTGTTGGCGGAGAAACCGCAGGACATGCTGTTCGCGCTGGAAGAGGGGCTGCGCTGCCGCGATCTGGCCTGCGTAATCGGCGAACTGGCGGGCAATCCCAAGGCGCTCGATTTCACGGCCTCGCGGCGGCTCAGCCTCACGGCGGAAAAGCATGGCGTGCCGCTGTGGCTGGTACGGCTCGATGCGGCGCGCGACCTGTCTTCGGCGCGGCTGCGGTGGGAGGTGACGAGCGCGCCTTCGCCTGCACCGGAGTGGAACGCCGAGGCACCAGGCGTGCCCAGTTGGCAGGCCGAACTGTTCCGCGCGCGGGCCCACGCGCCGGGCAAATGGTATTTGCGAGAGGAAGCGGGCCGCCTCGTCCAATACCCTCTCCCCGGACGGGGAGAGGATACGAAAGCTTGGCGCGGCACGCGCCTAGCTGGAGTTGGAGAGGGGATTGCCCACTTTGCGACTGCTGCGCGCCCCTCTCCAAGCTACGCTAGCTCAGCAAGAGCAAGCTTCGCTATCCTCTCCCCGCACGGGGAGAGGGTTGGTGCCTGAGCCTCATGCCGCGGCGAATCCTTTCCATCTGGTGCGCGCGTCTCGCGATCGATCGCTGGCGGCTTGCTGAGGCCTGTCCTGAGCGTGGCCGAAGGGGCTGCGAGCGCGGAGAAGGGCCGGATGCCGCACCGCTCGCGCTGATCACCGAAACCGCCCACGGCCCGCGGATCGACGCGGCCAACGATGCGGGCGCTGCTGCCGGAGCGCGCAAGGGCATGATGCTGGCCGATGCCCGCACGCTCTGCCCCGAACTGAAGGTTGCGCCCTCCGACCCTGCAGGCGATCTCGATGCGCTGGAGAAACTCGCGCTGTGGGCGCAGCGCTGGGGGCCGTGGTCGGCACTCGATCCGCCCGATGGCGTGGTGGTCGATGTCACCGCCGTAGCCCACCTGTTTGGTGGCGAGACGAAGCTGCTGGCCGATGCGCAAGCGCTGTTTGCAAAACGCGGGATCACGGCACGGCTCGCCATCGCCCCGACCGCCGGTGCGGCCTGGGCGCTGGCGCATTACGGCCCCCCGCGCAGTATCCTTGCCGCCGATGACGATATGGCAGCGCGGCTGTCCGAACTGCCGGTCGCGGCGCTGCGGCTCGACGATGATGTCCTCACCATCCTGCGCCGCCTTGGCCTCAAGAAGCTGGGTGAGCTGGGAAAGGTCGAAAGCGAAGGGGGTGGCCGCGATGCGATCATGC
This sequence comes from Erythrobacter litoralis HTCC2594, assembly GCF_000013005.1. Taxonomy (GTDB): domain Bacteria; phylum Pseudomonadota; class Alphaproteobacteria; order Sphingomonadales; family Sphingomonadaceae; genus Parerythrobacter; species Parerythrobacter litoralis_A. The sequence goes on from NC_007722.1 coordinate 1,113,135, forward strand.
GGCGGTTTCGCAACCGCAAATCGCCCGCCGCCAATCCGCTGGTGCGGATGGACCAATTGCTCGGCAAGGTGCCCGAGCCGCTGCTGCCGGTCATCGCGCAACACGATCCGCTGGTGCAGCGCCGCCTGGTCGAACCGATCCGCCACCGCGCCCTGCTAGACCAGGTGTTGCGCGATCTCGCCGAAGACATGGTGCGCGAGCTTGAGGGGCGGGGCAGCGGCGCCCGGCGACTCGAGCTCGGGTTGTGGCGGGTCGATGGCGAAGTGGTGGTGCGCCGCCTCGAACTCGCCGCCGCCACCCGCGACGCCGATCACATGTGCCGGCTGTTCTCGGAAAAGCTCGAGGATATCGATGCCGGTTTCGGGATCGAGACCGTGCGGCTGCGCGCGAGCTGGGCCGAACCGCTGGCGCTGGCGCAAGGCGATATCGAAGCTTCGGCGGAAGAGCATGGCACCTCGCTCGCGGCCTTCGTCGATCGCCTGACGACCCGCCTTGGCCCGCGGGCGGTGCGGCGGCCGATCCCGTTCGGCAGCCACATTCCCGAGCGCGCCCAGCGTTGGCAGCCGCCGCTTGATCCGCCACCCAGCGCGCAGGAAGAACTGCGCTTCCATGCGCGGCCACTCAAACTGCTCGACCGGGCCGAGCCGATTGCAGTGCTCTACGCTACGCCGGACGGTTATCCGCAGCGCTTCCGCTGGCGCGGCGAGGTCCACGAAGTCGTGCGCGTCGAAGGGCCGGAGCGGATCGCGCCCGAATGGTGGCGTGAACGTTCGACCGTGCGGCTGCGCGATTACTACCGCATCGAGGACAGCAAGGGCCGCCGCTACTGGATCTATCGCCACGGATTGATCGGCGACGGGCGCGGAGGTCTGCCCGAATGGTACCTGCAAGGGCTATGCGCCTGAACAGGTGACACAAGTTACACCCTGTCACCCTGAGAAGTCTTGTTCAAGTATCTGAAAAGCATACACGATTTCGGAAAGCGAACGGGTGACACCCTTTAATTCGTTTTCTTCCGGAAACATCACATTGTCAAAGGGCCATGACCTCCATGACAAGTCATTGCTCTGTAGGACAGCCAAGAAAAAGACGCGTCTCCCACGGAGACGCGCCTTCCTCGGCCAAATCTGGATGCTAGCAAGACGAACCTGCTCGATCAGCCGCCGCTGTAGGGAATCGTCGATTTGTGAACAGCCATGCGCAAGTCGCCTTCGGCATCGCGGATGTAGCCGATCGTATATTCGACCTTTACCTCATCTCCGCCATTGGCCGGGGTGAAGTAGTAGTTCCCCATGGCCACGGCCATGTGACAGACGTTGTTGGTGATCCCGGCGTTCTGCCATCGCACCTTGCTCCACGGGGTGATCGCAAAACCCTTGTCTTCCGGGTACGAAGCATTGCCACCTACGAAATAGGACAGCGCGCCGTCGAACGACGGACGGAATTGTTCGACCGAGGCCAGCGTAGGCTTGAAGAGCACGAGGCTCTGGTCGTAGGCGTAGAACTTGCTGATATGATCGGCCGCTGCCTTGCGGTAGTCGCCGCCATCCGAATAGACTTTGCCGATATTGATGATGCCTTCGCCCCACGCTTCCTGGGCGGCGACGACTTCCTGTTCGGTAATGCATTTCAGTTGCGCCTCGGTCGGCTGCAGGGTCTGGCCGGTGCCGATGGGCTGTTCGGTGGTCTGCGCTATGGCAGGCACGGCTGCCGCGCAGGAAAGTGCGGCGACGATGGTACGAATTTTCATATCCAACTCCTGTATGCGGAGCGCGTCATGAGCTGACTGCCATCGTGGCATCGGTCGGCCATTTCGCGCTCAGCGAAACATCGTTTTGACCGGTCTGTGTTTGGAAAGATCAGGCCGGTCTGTTGCGATACGTCCGACATCACGAGCGCTTCATGCGCCCGCCAGAGGGGCCCGGTCCGTGTCCTGCTTACGCTTGGAATTGCACAAGGTTCCGGCCTTTTCAACGACCTAGACCAAAGCAGGTAGTCAAAAACCGAGCTTTGGGATTGCCCGGTGTCGCAATAGAACATATATAGAACGAATGTCCGATCAGACCATCCTCCAGAAGCTCGAGATCCTCGCCGATGCGGCGAAATACGATGCCTCCTGCGCGTCGTCGGGCACGGCAAAGAAGAACTCTTTGGGCGGCAAAGGCATCGGATCGACCGAGGGTATGGGCATCTGCCACGCCTATGCGCCGGACGGGCGATGTATCAGCCTGCTGAAGGTGCTGCTGACCAACCACTGCATCTTCGATTGCCACTATTGCATCAACCGCAAGAGCTCGAACGTGCGCCGCGCGCGCTTTACGCCGCAGGAGATCGCCGACCTCACGCTGAGCTTCTACAAGCGCAACTATATCGAGGGGCTGTTCCTTTCCTCCGGCATCATCAAGAGCTCCAACCACACGATGGAGCTGCTGGTCGAAGCGGCGCGGATCCTGCGCGAGGAGCACGACTTCCGCGGCTACATCCACCTCAAGACCATCCCCGAGGCCGATCCCGAGCTGATCCATCAGGCCGGGCTCTATGCCGATCGCCTTTCCATCAATGTCGAGCTGCCGACCGATGCTGGCCTCACACGTCTCGCGCCCGACAAGGACGCGCGCCAGATCGAAGGCGCGATGGGCGGCACCAAGATGGCGATTACGCAGGCCAAGGACGAGAAAAAGCGTTTCCGCCACGCGCCGCGTTTCGCGCCCGCCGGCCAGTCGACGCAGATGATCGTCGGAGCCGATGCCGCGACCGATGCCGATATCGTCGGCAAGGCAAGCCGCCTCTATGACAATTTCCGGCTGCGGCGGGTCTATTACAGCGCGTTCTCACCCATTCCCGATGCGAGTGCGGTGCTGCCGCTGAAACGCCCGCCGCTGATCCGCGAGCACCGGCTCTACCAGTCCGACTGGCTGATGCGGTTCTATGGCTACCAGCCCGGCGAGATCATGCAGGCGACCGAGAAGGATGGAAACCTGCCGCTCGATATCGATCCCAAGCTCGCCTGGGCGCTCAAGTTTCGCGACAGCTTCCCGGTCGATGTGAACCGCGCGAGCAAGGAGCAATTGCTGCGCGTGCCGGGGCTGGGGACGACGGCGGTGCGGCGCATCCTCACCGCGCGGCGGCACCGGACCTTGCGGCTCGACGATGTGGCGAAGCTCACCGTGTCGCTCGCCAAGGTGCGGCCCTTCATCGTTACCTGCGACTGGCGACCGACGCTGCTGACCGACCGCGCCGATTTGCGCCGTCTGCTGGCACCTCGGCAGGAGCAGCTGGAGCTGTTCGCAGCATGACCCTCTTTCATCCGTCATCCCAGCGAAAGCTGGGATCTCTCGCCGCTAAGTCGGATTTGGCTGCACGAGACCCCAGCTTTCGCTGGGGCGACGGCTTGGGGGACCCGTCGTGACCTCGCTCCAGCACGTCAAGCTCGGCACCTATTACGTGGTCAATCTGCCGCGTCCGGACGACTTTGCCTTCTGGCGCGAGCGGGCGCGTAGCCTCGTGCAATGCGATGTCCCGCCCGACCGGGTGGCGTGGGTCGAGTCGGGCGGGTCGGGCGATCTCTTCGCCGGCGGCGATACGCGGCTGCCGGTGCCGCCCGCCGATGCCCGCCCGATCCGCGCCAGCAAGCGGTTCCTGAGCCTTGCGAAGAACGCCGCGCTGCATTCCGATCCGGAGCGGTTCACGCTGCTCTACCGGCTCGTGTGGCGGCTCCAGCGCAACCCGCGGATGATGGAGGACAGGGCCGATGCCGATGTCCGGCGGATCGAGGAGCTCGACAAGAATGTCCGCCGCGACAGCCACAAGATGCACGCCTTCGTCCGCTTCCGGCAAGTCAAGGAAGAGGATGGCAGCGAGCATTACGTCGCGTGGTTCGAGCCCGACCATCACATCGTGCGCGCCAATGCCGGGTTCTTCAAACGCCGCTTCGCCAATATGCGCTGGTCGATCCTGACCCCGCGCGGGACGCTGCACTGGGACGGCGCGACGATGCGCGAAGGTCCGCCTGCGCAGAAGAGCGACGCGCCGCAGGGCGATCCGGCGGAGGATCTGTGGCGCACCTATTACGCATCCATTTTCAATCCCGCGCGTTTGAAGGTCGGGGCGATGCTCTCCGAGATGCCCAAGAAATACTGGAAGAACCTGCCCGAGGCCTCGCTCATTCCCGAGTTGATCGCCGGGGCGCAATCACGCGAGGCGACGATGGTGGATGCAGGCAGCCGCGAGCTGGAAGACCGGCCCGAGACGCTGGAAGCGATCGACCGTGCGATCCATGCCTGCCGCCAGTGCCCGATCGGCGAGCTCGACAACCAGGCGGTGATGGGCGAGGGGCCGCAGGCTGCGGCCCTGATGATCGTCGGCGAGCAACCGGGCGACCAGGAGGACAAGGCCGGGCGGCCGTTCGTGGGGCCGGCGGGACAACTGCTCGACCGCCATCTCGAAAAGGCCGGGATCGAGCGGCGCGGCGCCTACGTCACCAACACGGTCAAGCATTTCAAGTTTGCGCAACGCGGAAAGCGGCGGCTGCACCAGTCGCCGACTGCGAAGGAAATCGACACCTGCCGCTGGTGGATCGAAAGCGAGCGCGCGCTGGTGAAGCCGAAGATCGTGCTCGCATTGGGCGCCAGCGCCGCGCGCGGGATGCTCGGCAAGACGGTGAGCATTTCCAAGGTGCGCGGCGAGCCGATCGCGCTGGAAGATGGCAGCGAGTTGTGGGTGACCGCGCACCCGTCCTACCTGCTGCGGCTCGATGGGGAGGCTGCGGAGAAGCAGGCCAAGCTGTTCGATGCCGACCTCGCCGCGGTGAAAGAGCGGTTGGGGGAGTTGTCATGAGTATCGTCATCCCAGCGGAAGCTGGGATCTGGTGCGTCCGGGCCGGACATTGCTGCACGAGATCCCAGCTTCCGCTGGGATGACGGGGCGGGGAGGCCTGCCTCATGCCCGACACCGAACTCCTCAATCCCAAGCGCACGATCGAGCTCGATTCCGACAGCATCGATCCGCCACCGCGCGCGCCTTTCGTCGAACTGGGGCTGGTCAGCTGCTTCAGCTTCCTGCGCGGGGCGAGCGATGCAGTCGATCTTGTGCTGTCCGCGCGCAGCGCCGGTTACGATGCGATCGGGATTGCCGATGTGAACTCGATGGCGGGCGTGGTGCGCATTCATACCGAGGCGCAGACGCTCAAGCTGCGCCCGGTGATCGGCACGCGGATCGAGACCGTCGAAGGGCTGGCTTTTCTCGCCTATCCGCGCGACCGCGCCGCCTATGGCCGGGTATGCCGTTTGATCAGCGCCGGCCGCATGGCGACACTGGAGGGCGAGTGGCAGGCCAAGGGCGAATGCGACATCTCGCTCGCCATGCTCGCCGAGCACAGCGAGGAGGTGCAGCTGATCCTGCTGCCGCCGGACGATCTGGCGCAGCGCTTCACGATCAAGATAGAAAGCAACATTATCCCCTTTCGTCACCCCGGACTTGATCCGGGGTCCCGCTTCTCTTCGAGAACGGCGCCAGAGGAAGCGGGACCCCGGCTCGGAGACCGGGGTGACGAGAAGGTAGTGATTGAGGCGGTCTTCCCGGATATCCTCCCGCATCTCACCCGCCAGTTGCCGACGCTGCGCCATCTTGCTGCGAGCTATCTCTACCGCGGCGACGATATCGCCCGGATCGACCGGCTCGATACGCTCGCCAAGGCGAACAATCTCACGCTCCTCGCCACGAATAACGTGCATTATCATGCGCCTGAGCGGCGGCCCTTGCAGGATGTCATGACCGCGATCCGTCACAAGACGACCGTCGCCAGGGCCGGGCACCTGCTCCACGGTAATGCCGAGCGTTATCTCAAACCGCCCGAGACCATGGTGCATCTCTTCGCCCGCTGGCCGCATGCGATCGCGGCGGCGCGCGAGGTGGCGGATGCCTGCAATTTCAGTCTCGAAGAGCTCAAATATGAGTACCCGCAGGAGATTTATCCTGACGGCATGACGCCACAGCAGTTCCTCGAAAAGGAGACATGGAAAGGCACACAATGGCGCTATCCCAATGGTTTGCCGGATTCAGTTCGGGAAACGCTGCAGCGCGAACTGGCGCTGATCGCAAAGCTCGACCTGGCGCGCTATTTCCTCACCATCAAGGACATCGTCGATTACGCGCGCAGTGTCGATCCGCCGATCCTGTGCCAGGGGCGAGGCAGCGCCGCCAACTCCGCCGTGTGCTTCGTGCTCGGGATCACCAGTGTCGATCCGGCCAAGCACCAGTTGCTGTTCGACCGCTTCATTTCCGAAGAGCGCAAGGAGCCGCCCGATATCGATGTCGATTTCGAGCATGAGCGGCGCGAGGAGGTGATCCAGCATATCTATCGCAAATACGGCCGCCACCGTGCGGGGCTTACTGCGACGGTGATCCATTACCGCCCGCGCATGGCGATCCGTGAGGTCGGCAAGGCGATGGGGCTGTCCGAAGACGTCACCAGCGCGCTGGCGCGGACCGTGTGGGGCGGGTGGGGCAAGGAAATCGGCGAGGGGCATGTCGCGGAAACCGGCATGGACGTGGCCGATCCGCAGCTTCGGCGCGTCCTCACACTCACCCGGCAAATGATTGGAATGCCGCGCCATTTATCCCAGCATGTCGGCGGTTTCATCCTCACCGAAGGCGCACTGACCGAGACCGTGCCGATCGGCAATGGTGCCATGCCCGACCGCAGTTTCATCGAATGGGACAAGGACGATATCGAAGCGCTCGGCATCCTGAAGGTCGATGTGCTCGCGCTCGGCATGCTGACCTGCATCAAGAAATGCTTGGATCTGCTTGAAAACCATCACGAAAGACCGCTTGAGCTGGCGACCGTCCCGCGCGAGGACCCGGAGACCTACGCCATGCTGCGCAAGGGGGACTCGCTCGGTGTGTTCCAGGTCGAGAGCCGGGCGCAGATGAACATGCTGCCGCGCCTGCGCCCGCGCGAGTTCTACGATCTCGTGATCCAGGTCGCGATCGTGCGCCCCGGGCCGATCCAGGGCGACATGGTGCATCCCTATCTCAAGCGGCGGCGCGGGGAAGAGAAGGTCGTGATCCCGGCGCCGAGCCCCGAGCATGGCGCGCCGGATGAGCTTTCGAGCATCCTCGAACGCACGCTCGGTGTGCCGATCTTCCAGGAACAGGCGATGAAGATCGCGCTCGATGCGGCAAGGTTCTCGAGCATAGAGGCCAATCGGCTGCGCAAGGCGATGGCGACTTTCCGCAGCCGCGGCATGGTCGACGAGCTGCAGGACATGATGGTCGAGCGCATGGTGACGCGCGGCTACGATCGCGAGTTTGCCGAGCGTTGCTTCAACCAGATCCGCGGTTTCGGCGAATACGGTTTCCCGGAAAGCCACGCGGCAAGCTTCGCGCACTTGGTCTATGTCTCGAGCTGGCTCAAATGTCATTTCCCGGCTGCCTTCGCCTGCGCGCTGCTCAATTCGCAGCCGATGGGCTTTTACGCCCCGGCGCAAATCGTGCGCGATGCGGCGGAGCACGGGGTCGAAGTGCTGCCGGCGGATGTGAACTGTTCGCAGTGGGATTGCACGCTGGAGGTATTGGCGGAAGATTTTGTTTCGCGCAGAGAGCGCAGAGGAAAGGAGAGACGCAGAGAGGGTGTGTCGGCGGATGAGCCGCACTCCTCCTGCTATGGGGCGTCTAGCGAGAAGGTCGCAGATTGTGAAAGTGCCTTCGGCACGGACGACATCTCTGCGTCCCCCTTTCCTCTGCGGTCTCTGCGCGAAACCAGCAACGGCGCAAACCACGATAAAGGCCGCCTCGACAAGCATATTGCCTTACGCCTCGGCCTGCGACAGGTCGATGGCTTGCCCGAGCATGTGGCGGCGCAAATGTTGGCGGAGCGTGACGTCAATGGGCCGTTTACCGATGTCAGGGCGCTGCGCGACCGCGCGGGCATCGGCCCCGCGCATGTCGAGCGGCTTGCCAGCGCGGATTGCTTCACCTCGATGGGCCTACCGCGGCGGCAGGCGCTGTGGGATGCGCGCAGCCTTGTCGCCGGGCCCGACCTGCCGCTGTTCCGCGCGGCGGCGGAACGCGACGAGGGGGCGGAGCGTAAACCCACCATGCTCCCCGCCATGCCGCTCTCCGAAGAGGTCGTCGCCGACTACCAGACGACTCGTCTTAGCCTGAAAGCCCACCCGATGGCGTTTCTGCGCCCTGAACTCGCCGAGCGCGGCTTCGTGCGCGCCTGCGACCTACGCGACCGCAAGTTCCGCAGCATGGTGCAGGTGGCGGGCGTGGTGCTGATCCGCCAGCGACCGGGCAGCGCCAAGGGTGTCTGTTTCATCACGCTGGAGGACGAAACCGGCGTCATCAATCTCGTCGTCTGGCCCGATCTCAAGGAAAAACAGCGCAAGGTGGTGATGGGATCGCGGCTGATGGAAGTGCGCGGGCGGGTCGAGTACGATGATGAAGTGATTCATGTCATCGCCCACCATATGACCGACGCGACGCATCAGTTGGCCAAGCTTTCCGACGACATGCTGAAAACGCCGATCGCGCGGGCGGACCATGTCAACAATCCGCTGCCCGACAAGCTCAATCCGCGCGATGATCTGCGTGAGGGCGGCGACGATCCGTACCAGCCCGTCGAACCGTGGCAGGAGCCGCCGCCGGGCAATCGCGAATGCGGCTACCACCAGGGCCATCCGCGCGATGTGCGGATCATTCCGAAATCGCGGGACTTCCATTGAGCGGAGTCGTGTCTTGACCGAACGCCGCTGGAAAATCTCACGCCGGATCGGGAAGCTGCGCTGGGACCGGCGCTTTATCTCGCTGCTGATCCTCGCTGCAGTGGCGCTCGCGACGTGGAGCTGGCTGCGCGACAACCCCGGCTCCAACCCCTGGGCACCGCTCGACCTGCGCGACGAGCCGGGCTGGGCGACCGAACGGAAAATCCGCGCCCTGCGCGACGACCCGGCGCAATGTCGCGCGGTGCTCGAACGCAGCGAAGTCGCTTTCACCGCCCTGCCATCGGCGGGCGAGGGTCCGTGTCGGCGACAGAACCCCACACGCCTGCAAGGCTATCCGCTCAGCCCCGATACCCCGCCGACCAGCTGCGCCGTCGCAGCGGCGATGGAGATCTGGCTGGAGCAAGGCGTTCAGCCCGCAGCGCGGGAGATTTACGGGCAGGGCATCGCCCGGATCGAGCATCTCGGAGCCTATAGCTGCCGCAGGCTCTACGGTGCCGACACTGGCCCGTGGAGCGAGCATGCGACCGCCAACGCCATCGATATCTCCGCCTTCGTGCTGGAGGATGGCAGCAGGATCAGCCTGCTCGGCAACTGGAACGATGAAGACGACGACGCGCGTTTCCTGCGCAAAGCGCGCGACGCCGCCTGCGAGGTGTTCGGGACGGTGCTGTCACCCGATTACAATGCCGCGCACCGCGATCACTTCCATTTCGACCAGCAGGCGCGCGGCTTCGGCGGCGTCTGCCGCTAATTCGTCTCCAGCGCGTATCCGGCCGAGCGGACGGTGCGAATCGGATCGTCCGCCCCTGGCACGTCGATTGCCTTGCGCAGACGGCGAATGTGCACATCGACCGTGCGCAGTTCGATATCGCTGCCCGTGCCCCACACGCCATCGAGCAATTGCCCGCGGCTGAAGACGCGCCCCGGACTTTCCATGAAGAACTTGAGCAGGCGATACTCGGTAGGCCCGAGCTGTAGCGTCTCACCGCGGCGTGACACCTTGTGCGCGACCGGATCGAGCACGATGTCGCCGGCCTGGATCGTCTCGCCGGCAAGGGCAGGGCGGATGCGCCGCATCACGGCGGCGACGCGCGCCAGCAATTCGCGCGGGCTGAACGGCTTGACCATGTAATCGTCGGCGCCGGTATCGAGCCCGCGAACGCGGTCGTCCTCCGCCTCTCGCGCGGTCAACATGATGATAGGGACGTGCGCGGTTTCCTTTTCGCGCCGCAACCGGCGGCAGACCTCTATCCCGCTGGTGCCTTCGATCATCCAGTCGAGGATGACCAGGTCCGGTACGTCCTCGCTCGCCATGAGAAGCGCTTCGTCGCCGTCCGACGTGGTGCGCACGCCATAGCCTTCGTTCGTGAACCGATATTCGAGGAGCTCCGCCAGGGCGGGGTCGTCCTCTACCAGAAGGAGTTTCGCTTTAGGCAACTCAACCACCCCGCTTCGATAGCCTTGCGAGGGGCGATATTGCAATCTTGGGTCAGTGTTGTTTCAACGATGACAGTTTTTAGTCATCATCGGGCGGATAATGCCCGGTCGCGGCAAAGTGCACCATTTCTGCAACATTGGTCGCGTGGTCGCCGATCCGTTCGATGTTCTTGGCCACGAAAAGGAGCTGCGCCGCAGTCGAGATCGTCGCCGGATTTTCCACCATGTGGCTGACGAGATTGCGGAAGATGCTGTTATAGAAGGCATCGACCTTCTCGTCCGCCGCGATCACTTCGAGCGCGAGCACGGGATCGCGTGCCGAATAGGCGGTCAGCACGTCATGCACCATTTCGGCGGCGAGGTCGGCCATCGTCGGCAGCAGCGTGAACGGTTCGAAGCGGTCGCGCCCTTCTACCTGGCCGACTCGCTTGGCGATATTCTTCGAATAATCGCCGATCCGTTCGACCACGCCGGCGATCTTGAGCGCGGCAATCACTTCGCGCAGATCGTCCGCCATCGGTGCGCGCAGGGCAATGATTCGCACTGCGAGCTTGTCGACCTCGCTTTCGAGGACGTCGATCTCCTTGTCGCTCTTGACGACTTCGGCCGCGAGCGTCTCGTCGCCGCTGACCAGCGCCTGCAGCGCCTTTTGCAGGGCGACTTCCGAAAGACCGCCCATTTCGGCGATCAGGCCCCTGAGACGCGTGATGTCCTCGTCGAAAGCTTTGACTGTGTGATCCTGGCTCATCCGTATCGGCCTGTAATATAATCCTTGGTCCGCTCCTCTTGAGGAGTGGTGAAAATTGCGTCCGTAGGTCCATACTCGACCATCTCGCCCAGATGGAAGAAGGCGGTGCGTTGCGAAACACGGGCCGCCTGCTGCATGGAGTGCGTTACGATCACTATAGCATACCTGCCCTGAAGCTCGTCGATCAGTTCCTCGATTTTCGCCGTGGCGATGGGATCGAGGGCCGAACACGGCTCGTCCATGAGGATGACTTCTGGATCGACTGCGATGGCGCGGGCGATGCACAGGCGCTGCTGCTGGCCGCCGGACAGGGCAGTGCCCGATTCCTGCAGGCGGTCCTTTACCTCGTTCCAGAGACCGGCGCGCTGGAGAGATTTCTCGACGATCTGGTCGAGATCGGCCTTGGTCGGGGCGAGGCCGTGGATGCTCGGCCCGTAGGCGACATTGTCGTAGATGCTCTTGGGAAAGGGGTTGGGCTTCTGGAACACCATGCCCACCCGCGCGCGCAACTGCACCACATCCATGCTGCTGGCGTAGACATCGTCGCCGTCGAGCTCGATCGTGCCTTCGACGCGGGCCGAAGGGATCGTATCGTTCATTCGGTTGAGCGTACGCAGGAAGGTCGACTTGCCGCATCCCGAAGGGCCGATGAACGCGGTCACATATTCGGCCGGGATATCGATCGTAACCTGATCGATGGCTTTCTTGTCGCCGTAATAGACGGACACGTCCTTGGTGCGCATCTTGGGTGCGCCCGGATGTTCCATGTCGTGGATGACTGTCACCAGCTCTTCTCGAATTTGTTGCGGAGGTAGATTGCGAGGCCGTTCATCAGCAGGAGGAACAGCAGTAGCACGATTATCGCAGCGCTTGTCCTTTCGATGAAACCGGTATCGATTTCATCCGACCACAGGAAGATCTGTACCGGCAGTACCGTCGCCGGCGAGGTGAATCCGTCCGGCGGACTGGCGACGAAGGCACGCATGCCGATCATCAGCAGCGGCGCGGTCTCGCCCAGCGCGCGGGCCATGCCGATGATGGTCCCGGTCAGGATGCCGGGGAGGGCGAGCGGCAGGACGTGGTGGAACACCACCTGCACGGGCGATGCGCCGACCGCCAGCGCTCCGTCGCGGATCGAGGGTGGCACCGCCTTGATCGCGTTGCGCCCGGAAATGACGATCACCGGCATGGTCATCAGCGCGAGCGTCATGCCGCCGATCAGCGGGGCGGAGCGCATGTTGGGAAAGATAGTCAGGAAAACCGCGAGGCCGAGGAGGCCGAAGATGATCGACGGAACAGCGGCAAGGTTGTTGATGGAAACTTCGAGTATGTCCGTCCAACGGTTTTTGGGCGCATATTCCTCGAGATAGAGCGCCGCCAGTACGCCGATCGGGAAGGCGAGGGCGAGCGTCACCAGCATCGTCAAGATCGAGCCCTTGAGCGCACCCCAGATGCCGACCATCTGCGGATCGGTCGCATCGGAGCGGGTCAGGAAGCCGATATCGAAATTCGTCTCGAGCTTGCCCTCTGCGACGAGCCTTTGCGCCAGCGCCTGCATCTCGGGCGAGCCTTCGCCATCGACACCCTGCGCGAGGTCGCCCGAAGTCGGGAGCCAGAAGTCTTCCTGGCTTTGCAGCAGGCCGGGATCGGCGATGATATCCTGTGCCACTTCGCGCCACGCTTGATTGCTGACCTCTGCCGCGCCGGCCGCGCCGAGCTGCTCGGTCGCGGCGAATTCGATGACTTGCGGCAGGCCCTGTCGTTCCAGCTCCTGCACCGCATCGCTTTGCGAGAGCGTATCGGCATTGCCAGCGAGCCCTGCCTGCGTGAAATCGATCGAAACACGCAATTCGTCGCGCTGGAAACCGGCCACGCCCGAATAGAGCATGTTGCCGAGCAACAGCGCAAGCACGAGCACGGAGAAGGCGATGGCCGAAAAGCCGAGCATCTTGAACCGGCGTTCCGAGGCATAGCGCTGCTTCAGGCGCTGCTCGAACGCTTCGGTGCGCGTCGGACGCATGGTGGAGGGTGCGCTGTCACTCATAGGCTTCACGGAACCGTTTGACGACGCTGAGCGCGATGAAGTTGAGGCCGAGCGTCACCATAAAGAGGACGAAGCCGAGCGCGAAGGCGCTGAGCGTGGCCGGATGGTCGAAACTTCCCTCGCCGGTGAGCAGCGCGACGATCTGCACGGTGACGGTCGTCATCGCTTCCAGTGGATTGGCAGTAAGGTTGGCGGCAGTCGATGCGGCCATGACCACGATCATCGTTTCGCCGATGGCGCGACTGATCGCCAACATGATCCCGGCGACGATGCCGGGAAGGGCGGCGGGGATGAGCACGCGCTTGATCGTTTCCGACTGGGTGGCGCCCATGGCGAGGCTGCCGTCTCTCATCGCTTGGGGAACCGCGGCAATGCTGTCATCGGCCATGGAGGACACGAAGGGAATGATCATCACGCCCATGACGAGACCGGCAGCCAGCGCGCTCTCGCTGGAGGCGTTGGATATGCCGATGGAGATGGCGGCATCGCGGATCATCGGGGCGACGGTCAGCGCGGCAAAATAGCCATAGACGACGGTCGGCACGCCCGCGAGGATTTCCAGCGCCGGCTTGAGCCATCTGCGCCACTTAGGGGTAGCATATTGCGTCAGGTAGATCGCGCTCATCAGGCCGAGCGGGATAGCGACGATCATGGCGATGATCGCACCGATGAACAGCGTCCCCCAGAACAGCGGTATGGCGCCGTAGCGATCGCCCTGCGGCGCTTCGGGATTGGACATCGGGTCCGGGTTCCAGCTGGTGCCGAACAGAAAGTCTATCGGCGACACCATGCCGAAGAACCGGATCGTCTCGAAAATCAGGCTGGCAAGGATACCGAAGGTCGTCAGAATCGCCACCAGCGAGGCGAGCAACAGAACCGCCATGACTACTTTCTCTACGCGCGTGCGCGCCCGAAAATCGGGTTTGAGCCGGGTGTAGGCCCAGATCCCCGCCACCAGCGCCATCGATAGGGCGAGCGCAATACCGATCGTGTTGTAGAAAGAGATGGCCGAGCGGAAGGGCTCGACCAAGTCGCGTGCGGCGGGATTGAACACGTCCTGCGCACCGCCAGTCGCCACAGCGCGCGCTTCCGACAGGATCGTGTCGCGCTGGAAACCGAATTCGGGCAGCGCCTGCGCGGCGGGACTTGCGAGCACCGATTGCATGATAAGCGTCGGCGACAGCGCCATCCATAGCGCTGCAAACAGGAGCAGCGGCACCGCAATCCACAGTGCGACGTACCAGGCATGGTAATTGGGCCGCGCCGCTATCGGTGTCTCGCGATTCGCCCTCAGGAACGTCCATGCGCGGGCACGACCGGCAAGCCAGCCGACAAGCCCGAGGCCGAGCGCAAGCAGGATCAGAAATGCAGGCGACATAAACTCAAAGCGTTCCAGATTCAGGTCGATCAAGGATGCGTGAGATCTGATCGAGCACAATTGGCGGGACGCGAGTCTGCGCCTGCCCCCGGGTCAGAAATGCGATGGTGGCTCCATATGGCAAATTCATGACAAGGCACCTGCATTGTCGCCGCTATCCACCTCATTAGCGGTCTCGTCTCCGCCCATCTCGGGTGCATCCATTTCGCGCCAGAGTGGGATGCGCACAGTGATCGTTGTGCCGACGCCCATCTCGCTATCGATGTCGAGCCGGCCGCGGTGACGCTGGACGATATGCTTGACGATGGCGAGGCCGAGGCCGGTCCCGCCAGAGGCGAGGCTGCGGCCAGGATCGGTGCGGTAGAACCGCCGGGTCAGGTGCGGCAGGTGTTCGCGCGGTATGCCTTCGCCCTGGTCGACCACGTCCAGCCTGGCGTCGCCGCTGGCCGCTTGCGACAGCCGGACGGTTACCGGCGCATCCTTGCTGCCATATTTGAAGGCGTTGTCGACGAGGTTGCGGACCAGTTGTTCGAGTTGCTGCGCGTCGCCGCCGACCGCGTATTGGCCGTGTATATCGATCACGAGGCGCTCGGCGCGGTCGCCCAGGTTGGCGGCATCGCGTGCGGCCCGCTCGACCACCGCACTGAGATCGACGCGCTCGACCGGTTGTTCGTGCTTTTCCGCCTCGATCCGCGACAGCGACATCAGATCGCTGACGAGGCTCTGCAAACGGCGGGCCTCGCGATAGATCGTGTCGATGAATTTCTGCGCTGTGGGCGTGTCGATCTGGTCGGGCGTGTCGCTCAGCGTTTCGGCGTAACCGATGATCGAGGCCAGCGGTGTGCGCAACTCGTGGCTGGCATTGGCGACGAAATCGGTGTGCGCGCGACTGATATCGGCTTCGGCGGTCCTGTTGGCGAGCTCGATCACTGCCAGCTCCTCGTTCATCTGGTAACGGTTGACGCTCCAGATGTCCTTGGGTCGCGCCAGCCCTGTGACAATAGCTTGGCCAGGCTCATTGCGATCCATCAAGGCGATGGCTTCCGGGTGCCGGAATGCGACCCGCACATCCTGACCGACGACATGGCTACCGAGAACGCTGCGTGCGGCGCGGTTGGCGATGATGATGCGGTTGCGTTCGCTGAGCATGAGCGGCGTGGCCGAATGTTCGATCATCGTCGCCATGCCCTCTTTCGAGAAGACAGGATCCTGCGGTTCCGGCGGCAGGCTTTCTTCGCGCTGCGCGCCGAGCAGCAAGGTGCCGCACCAGACGACGAACAGCGCCAGCGCCAGCGGCCATTCGAGACCGGTGAGCGACAGGACTGTCGTCGTCGCGACCGCAATCAGAAGACCGGGCCAGGGAAATGTCGGCTGCGAATCCACGCTGCGGCCTTAGAGGGGAAACGCACGTCCCGCCACCGTCGCACGAACGGCAGTGGATATCTGGTGCATGAGGGGAAATTGCGCCTCCGGGTGGTGACCCGTACGGGAATCGAACCCGTGTTTCAGCCGTGAAAGGGCCGCGTCCTAACCGCTAGACGAACGGGCCAAATGGCCCATCCCGGAGGCGAGCCGCGCATCTAGTGGCGGCTCTGCGCGTGGTCAACCCCGCAAATGCAGATCGAACGCAGGAATTCGCCTCAATCGGCCCAAGCCGCATCTTCGAGATGCAATTCGGCCGCCGGACGCGCGCCCCAATCGTCGATCCTGGCGCGTCCTGCAAGCCAGAGCCTGCGGCCGCGCGCGCTGTGGAGCAGCGCCTGGCCCCAATCGGTCGAGGCTGCGCGAAAGGCGATGGCCTTGAGCGAACCTCCTTCGACTGATCCGGCGATCAAGCGGAGGTGATCGTTGCCGACGATGTCCGCCTTGATCACATGGACCGGCCCGACCGCAACGCGCGGACCGGGCCAGCCCACGCCATAAGGTCCTGCGCGGTCCAGCGAATGGACGAGTTCTGGCGTCAAGCCGCGAGGCCCGACCGCCAGATCAAGCGTCATCGCCTTTTCCGCCATTGCGCGCCCCACCGGACCCTCGAGCCGCGCCTCCAGCCAATCGGCCAGCGCCTCGACCTTGTCCGCATCCACAGTCAGGCCGGCCGCCATCGCATGTCCGCCGCCGGCGACCAGCAGATCGTTTTCGCGCGCAGCGATGATCGCTGCGCCCAGATCTACCCCGGCGATGGAGCGGCCCGAGCCTTTGCCTTGCGCGCTTTCGCCGTCGAGCGCGATGACGAGGCTGGGCTTGCCGGTCTTTTCCTTGATCCGCCCGGCGACGATCCCGATGACGCCCGGATGCCAGCCATGCCCGGCAACCACATGCACGGCGCGGTTGTGCTGTGCGGCAAGCTGTTCTTCGGCGGCCTCCTGAACCTCTGATTCGATGGCGCGCCGTTCCTCGTTGAGGCGCGAGAGCTGTTCGGCGATTTCGCGGGCCTCGTCGGGATCTTCGGTCGTCAGCAAGCGCACGCCCAATGTCGATTCGCCGACCCGTCCACCCGCGTTGATGCGCGGCCCGAGCGCGAATCCAAGATCGCTGCAGGCGGGGGCGCGCTTCAGGCGGCTGGCGTCGATCAGCGCGCTCATGCCGGTCGTGTTGCGCTTGGCCATGACCTTGAGACCCTGTGCAACGAAGGCGCGGTTGAGCCCGTGCAGCGAAGCGACATCGGCCACTGTGCCCAACGCGACCAAGTCCAGCAATCCGCGTAAGTCCGGTTCGGGGCGATCGTCGAAATAACCGCGCTCGCGCAGGGTGCGCACTAAAGCGATCGCGAGGAGAAACGCAACGCCCACCGCCGCGAGATGGCCATGGCTCGCCGCGAGATCGCTTTCGTCCAGGCGATTGGGATTGACCAATGCCACGGTCGGCGGAAGGTCGGGCGGGCATTTGTGGTGATCGACGACGATTACGTCGACGCCAGCGTCGCGCGCCATCGATAGCGCCTCGTGTGCCATCGCGCCGCAGTCGACTGTGACGATCAGGCTGGATCCGCTTTCGCCGAGCTTCACAAGCGCTTCGCCGCTCGGGCCATAGCCCTCGAGCAGTCTGTCCGGGATGTAATGGCCGGCCTCGTGCCCGAGCATGCGGATCAGGCGGATCAACAGCGCCGAGCTCGTCGCCCCGTCGACATCGTAATCGCCGTAGATAGTGATCGTCTCGTGCGCGAGGATCGCTTGTGCAATGCGTTCGGCGGCATTGTCCATGTCCTGAAAGACCGAGGGATCGGGCAGGAAGGCCTTGAGCGTCGGTGCGCGATGCCGCTCCAGGTCGTCTCGCTCGACGCCGCGTGAAAGCAGCAACTGGGTGACGATATCGTCTTCCAGACCGATCGCGCCATCGCCGAGCTCCATGTTCCCGCCGCGCCAGCGCCAGGCCTTGCCGGACAGGGATTGCGAGACACCGCACACATGCGAGAGGGATCGGGAGGCCATGGAGCAATGGTAGTCGCAACGGCCGCGTGCGCAAAGCGGGCAGCATTGACTTTCACCCAGCCAAGGAAGAGCAGGTGCCGTCATGAGCAACGGTCCCACCCTGCTGATCGCGTGGCACAGCCGCACCGGTGCGAGCCGGGCCATGGCCGAAGCCGCGGCAAAAGGGGCGGGCGGCACGGCGCGCTTGATGCGGGCCGAGGATGTCCAACCCGACGATCTTCTCTCCGCGTCGGGCTATCTCTTCGTGTGCCCCGAGAATCTCGCGACCATGAGCGGGATGATGAAAGAGATGTTCGACCGCAGTTATTATCCTGTCCTAGGCAAGATCGAGGGGCGGCCCTACGCCACTGCTATTGCCGCAGGGTCGGACGGGGAGGGCGCGCAACGCCAGATCGATCGCATCGCGAAGGGGTGGCGATTGAAGCGCGTGGCAGAGCCGATCATAGTCTGTACCCAAGCCCAGACACGCGAAGCCATCGAAGCGCCGAAGACGCTGGACGATGCTGATCTCGCGCAATGCTGCGAGCTGGGGGAGGCCTTGGCGACCGGCCTTTCCATGGGGGTCTTCTGATAATCCGATCCGAAGTCGAGCGAAATCACCGTTGACGACTCGACTAGCGCGACGAAAGGCCGCAGAAAGTGCGCGCGAGAATAGCAAGGGACGCGGTGATTTCGCAGGTCGAATCTTCAGGGGATGGCGCTGGATCCGGTTCGGACCTTGTCCTGCTTTTCCATGCACAGGAGAGACCATCGATCGCGGAGGTCGTATCGGTTGTCGCGTCGTTGAACGGGGTTTCCGTCGTGGGCGAGGCCGTCGGAAACGAGCAGGCGAGCAAGCGGCTCGAACTGCACATCGACGGAATGACTTTCGATCTCGTCGGGCTCGATCCCGCTCCCCGTATCGCTGTGCCCGAGATCCGCGATTGGCGCGATATCGCGGTCGAGGTGCGTGGCGCGCCGCTGGTGGGCGTGGGTCTGGCCGCGGGGCCGCATATCGAAGCCGGCAAGGCAAGTACGCCGGTCGTGCGCGGCGCCTTGCGTCTGGCGCGGCTGCTCGGCGACGCATTTGCCGGGTGTGCGGGAGTATGTTGGGTTCCCTCGGGTGTCGCGCAGAGTAAGCCCGCCTTCGTAGATGCGGTCGACCGCTGGCTCGGGGGCGGACCGATGCCGACCACTTTCGTCGTAACCCTCGCCGCCGCGATCGACGGCGCCATCGAGAGCCGCGGTCTCGCCTGGTTTACAGGACAGGAGGTTCGCATCGAACCGATCGTCGCCGACGACCGCGAACAGGCCAAATTGCTGGCCTATCGCCTGGTGGAGCAATTGATCCATCGCGGCACACTCGAGGCGCCCGAACAAAGCACTGCGCCCGACGGTCGTGTCTTGCGGCTCGAGCCTTCGGCCAATCGCCGCTATGTGCGGGTCTGGCTGGCCTGAGCGCTCAGTCGCTGTAGGGCGCGACATTCTCCATCAACGCAGCCTTGGCGGCATGATATTCCTTTTCGATCCGCGCGACCATGTCTTCGACCGAGCCGACCGACTTGATCGCGCCGACTCCCTGGCCCGAGCCCCAGATGTCCTTCCACGCCTTGGCCTTGGTGTTGCCGCCGCTGCCGAAATTCATCTTGCTGGGATCGCTTTGCGGCAGGTTGTCCGGATCGAGACCGGCCCCTTCGACCGAACTGCGCAGGTAATTTCCGTGCACGCCGGTGAAGAGGTTGGTGTAGATGATACCCTCCGCGCTGCCTTCCACAATCCCTTGCTTGTAGGCCTGGTCGGCATTGGCTTCCTCGGTCGCGATGAAGGCGCTGCCGATATAGGCGAAATCGGCGGACATGGCCTGCGCGGCGAGCACCGAACGACCGTGCGCGATCGAACCGGACAGCGCGACCAGCCCGTCGAACCACTCGCGGATTTCCTGCATCAAGGCGAACGGCGACTGAACGCCCGCATGGCCTCCCGCACCGGCGGCGACCGGGATCAGGCCGCTGGCTCCTTTCTCAATGGCCTTGTTGGCGAAGCGATTGTTGATCACGTCATGCATGGTGATCCCGCCCCAGTTCGTCACCGCGTCGAACACTTCGGTACGCGCGCCGAGCGAGGTGATGACCATCGGTACCTGCCATTTCTCGCAGGTCGCCATGTCCGCATCGAGCCGGTCGTTCGACTTGTGAACGATCTGGTTGACCGCGAAGGGAGCCGCCGGGCGATCGGGGTTCTCGCGATTGTGCTTGGCGAGCTCTTCGGTGATCTGGTGCAGCCATTCGTCGAGGAGCGTTTGGGGGCGCGCGTTGAGCGCGGGGAAGCTGCCGATGATCCCGGCCTTGCATTGGGCAATGACAAGCTCCGGCCCGGAGACGATGAAGAGCGGCGATCCGATGACGGGAAGGCGCATTTTGTCGAACGGGGCGGGAAGCGGCATCCAGTGAACTCCGGTTTTGTTTTGCAATCGACCCGAGCGCCTAAAGCGCTGCGCGCCGCTTGTCGAGTAGCCTCAAGGCCGTGGTCGGCGAACTAGGACAGGAGATCTTCGATGCCGTAGATACGCGCTGCGGTGCCGGCAAAAAGCGCGTGTTTTTCGTCCTGCGAATGCCCGTGCGCGAGGCGCTTGAACGCGTTCCAGAGGACATCGTAGCTCGCGCCCCAGCGGTCTACGGGATAATTGCTTTCGAACATGGCGCGATCGGGGCCGAAGGCTTCGATGCAGGTTTCGATATAGGGTCGCCACAATGCCGCGAGGTCTTCGGAATTGTGACCTTTAGCCGGACCGTCCTCGGGCATGCCGCAAAAGGCCATCGCCAAGCCGCCGAGCTTGACGGATACATTCTCGCACTCCGCCAGCGCATGGATCGAATGCCGCCAGCGATCGAAATTCTCGTGCAGCTTTCCGCGATAGCTCGCGATGTTGAGCGGCGTTCCGCAATGATCGAGCACGATGGGCTGGTCGGGAAACGCTTTGGCCAAGTCCAGCAGATCGCCAAGTTGCGGCTCGAGCAGCCAGGCATCGAATGTCAGGCCGAGTTCGCCGACATGCCTGAACCCCTCGCGAAAGACCGGGTCGAGATAGCGACCTTCGGGCGAACCGAACGGCGGCCCGAGAACCTCGGGATCGGCATCCCACGCGGCTGCATGGCGGATACCCTTGAAGCGCGGCGAGGCAGCCAGCAGCGCTTCCAGCACCGGGCGCGCGCCGTCGCCCAGCATCAGGTCGGCATGCCCGATGATCGCATGGCACGGGCTGTAGTTCCCGTACAGCCCGCTCGCAGCCTGCGCCGCGACACCGTTGACGAACTCGACCTCGCCGACGACTTTTTTCGCGTCGCCATAGGCCGCGTTGTAGAATGCGCCGCATTCCATGAAGCAGGTACCGACGATGTTGTGCCCGCCTGCGAGCCCGCCCCTGGTGTCTTCTTGCAGCTCGTCGAAAGTGTAATAGGCCGCACCGGCGATTGCGGCGATGAAATCGTGCTGCGGTTCAGGAAAGGCCGGCACCATCGGCCGCAGGTCCCACAGGTGATGATGCGGATCGATGATCGGCAGGTCGGGCTCGAGAATCGCTTCGGTCATGGCAGAACTCTCCTCGTCCCCGCCACCGCTGTCCCGGGAGACATGGACCGCATGGACCACTGTCCAGGCAGGAAAAACGGGCGCCTCATCGGTGCGGGTACGAAAACTTTTGGTGAATGCATCCGGCGAGACATGCGGTTCTCCTACCCGCCGGAATGCGAGTAGGAAAACGCCGCACTGCGCGTCAGTTGCGGAAGCTCGGATCGATCCGGTCGAGCTTGCGCAACAGCGCCGGCCAAGCGAGACCGTTGGCGATCATGCCGATCCCCTCGGACGGGGTCTGCGCCTTGACCTTTTCCGGCGTGCCCTGCGGCGGGTTATGGAGGTTTTCGCGGCCCGCGCTCAGCATCTTGACCTGGGCATCGCAGGCGCGCTCGATGAAATAGAGCCGCAGGAAGCATTCACCGACAGTCCTGCCGATCGCCAGGGTGCCGTGATTGCGCAGGATCATGGCGTGCTTGTCGCCCATGTCCTCGACCAGGCGCTCGCGCTCCTCGAGATCGGTCGCGATGCCTTCGTACTCGTGATAGGCAATGTCGCTGCGCGCGATCATGCCGGTCTGGGTGTGCTCCATCAGCCCGTCGGCCATGGCGCTGACCGCCTGGCCGGACGGCGTATGGAGGTGCATTACCGCATGGGCATCGTCGCAATTCATGTGCAGCGCCGAGTGGATCGTGAAACCGGCCGGATTGACGGGATGGGACGTCGGGATGACCGGCTGTCCCTCGGTGTCGATCTTCACCAGCGAAGAGGCGGTGATCTCCTCGAACATCATGTCGTAGGGGTTGATGAGGAAGTGATGCTCCGGCCCCGGTACGCGGGCCGAGAGGTGCGTAAAAATCAGGTCGTCCCAGCCGTAGAGTGCAACCAGCCGATAGGCTGCCGCGAGATCGACGCGGACCGCCCATTCTTCGTCGCTGACGGTGTCGCGGATATGCGCGTCGTCGCTGGCGGTCTTGTTGTCCATTACGGTGGCCATGGGTCTGCTCCTCTCGGGTCTCGTTTTGCAATCTGTAGCCTGTCTGGCCGCCGCATTCAATCGGAGGGGATCAGGGCAAGCTCGGTCTGACGCCCATCGAGAAAATGCACCTGCTCGCCATCGAACAAAGCGTTTTCCTCGGTGCGGAAATCGACCCGCTGGTCGCCCCATTCCAGCACGTCGGCATAGGTCGTCAGCTCGATCGACCATGCCGTGTCGGGAAAGAGCCGATATTCACTGCGCGGATCGCCGTCCTGGTTGTCCCAGAACCCGATGGCGGTTCCGGCACCATGGCCGTGGAAGCCGATCGGATGGCTGTAGATCGAGGGATCATAGCCTTTGGCGATGGCTTCCTTGCGGGCTGCGGCGAGGATTTCATTGCCGGTCAGATCAGTCTTCAAATGGCTGCGCAGGATATCGGTGACGGCATTGGTGTTGGCGAGGCCCTGGCGCAGTCCTGCAGGCGCGTCGGTCTCATCAGGCTTGAGAACATAGGCGAGGTGCTGGGTATCGGTGTTGATCCGCAGGTAGGTGATGCCGAAGTCGGTCCACAATAGGTCCCCGGGCTGGATCACGGTATCGCCGCGCAGCATCTCGTCCTCGCCCTGTCGCTGGATGCCCACCGAGGGGTGGAACCAGACTTTCAGACCGAGGTTCGAAACACGCTCGCGATACCACCACTCGACATCTTCCGCCGTCGTGACGCCCGGCGTGATCACCTTTCGCGAGAACGCTTCCGCGATGATCGCATGGGCGGTTCGTACGACCAGCGGATACATTTCGAGTTCGCGGGTCGAGCGGCTTTCGAGCCAGCGTATGGCGAGCGTTTCGCCCGAGACAATCCTGTCCCGGTATTTCTCTGGCAGGGCGGCGGTCATCAGCCGGTACTGACTTAGCGTCATCCCGTCTCCGAAGGCTTTCAGGTCCGAATAATTGATGGCGATTGTGTCGGGTTCACGCGCGGCAATGATATCGGCGACCGCCTGCCACTGGTCGGGCTGTTTTTCAGGCTCCCATGACGGCGCAAACAGATCGGCCATGCCATAACGGCTGACCGTCAGGCGTTCGATTTCCCGGCCTTCACCGGGGTCATGGAAGATCAGGATCGTCCGCCGCCGCGCGGCCATGCTTTTCGCGTCGAGCATCGTCGCGATCACGGGTTCTTCGAAATATTCGCGTGCCATCAGCAGCCACATGTCGATGCCCTGTTCGCGCATGATCTGCGGGATGATGGTTTCGAGCCGCTCTTCCAGATTTGCATCGATCCATTCGGCGCGCTGGCGCAGCGAGAGGAGTGGCGGCACTTGCGGGTCGGCCTGTTCGGTCTCGCTCATGGCTATGGCAGGATGCGCCGCGAGTGGGAGCGCAAGGATGGCAGGTCCGACTGCTATCGCCAGCCCAGCAAGAAACGTCCGAACCTGCATTTGCCTCTCTCCTGTCTTCGCCTAGGTCACGGCGCTGTTGGCCGCGCTCAGTACCGCGCGCACCGAGGCAGTGGCGACGTCCTCGTCGATCCCGCAGCCCCAGATGGTGCGACCATCGGGCGTCCGGCATTCGAGATAGGCCGCCGCATTGGCGTCGGTGCCGGCACCGAGCGCATGCTCGGTATAATCCACCACCTCCAGCTGCACGTCGAATGCATCGCGCAGGGTCGCCATCACGCTGGAGATCAGGCCGTTGCCGCGGCCGCTGACGCTCCGCTCTTCGCCGTCCACCGCGATCGTGCCGGTGAACAGGCGCGTCCCGTCGCTGGCGCGACTTTCCTCGTAGCTGACGAGCTGGAAGCGCTTGTCGGGCGTCTGCACATGGTAGGCGCTGCGGAAGGTCTGCCAGATGTCTTGGGCATTGAGCTCGCGCCCGAGTTTGTCGGCCATGGCCTGCACGTGGGGCGAGAAGTCGGCCTGCATCTTCTTGGGCAATCTGAGGCCTTGGTCCTGCTCGAGCACCCAGGCGAAGCCGCCTTTGCCGCTTTGCGAGTTGACGCGGATGACGGCTTCGTAAGTGCGACCCAGGTCGGCCGGATCGATCGGCAGGTAGGGCACGCGCCAGCGCTCGTCGTTCTGTCGCTCGTGCGCGGCGAAGCCTTTCTTGATTGCGTCCTGGTGGCTGCCCGAAAAAGCGGTGTAGACCAGCTCGCCGCCATAGGGATGACGCTGGTGGACGGGGAGCTGGTTGCAGTACTCGACCGTCTCGATCACGCGGTCGATGTCTGAAAAGTCGAGCTCCGGATCGAGGCCCTGTGTGTACATGTTGAGCGCCATGGTCACGAGGCAGCAATTGCCCGTGCGCTCGCCATTGCCGAACAGGCAGCCTTCGACCCTGTCTGCGCCCGCCATCAGGCCGAGTTCGGCTGCCGCCACGCCCGTGCCGCGATCGTTGTGCGTATGCAGGCTGATCACCGCGCTCTCGCGGTTCGGCAGATGCTTGCAGAAATACTCGATCTGGTCGGCGTAGATGTTGGGCGTTGCCGCCTCTACCGTGGCAGGCAGGTTGAGGATGATCGGCCTGTCCGGGGTGGGCTGGAGAACTTCCATCACTGCCGCGCAGATTTCGATGCTGAAATCGATCTCGGCGGTGGAGAAAGTCTCAGGTGAATATTCGAACTGCCAATCGGTGTCGGGCCGCTTGTCTGCTTCGTCTGCAAGCACCTGTGCGCCTTTCACAGCAACGCCGATCACTTCTTCGGTCGTCATACCGAACACGATCTCGCGCCATGCTGGGCTGACTGCGTTGTAGAGATGGACGATCGCCGCACGCGCGCCTGCCAGACTTTCGAAGCTGGTGCGGATCAGCTCTTCGCGGCTCTGCGTGAGCACTTGTACGGTCACATCATCGGGGATGCGTCCCGAGCGCACCAATCCCTGGATGAAATCGAACTCGGTTGCCCCTGCGCTGGGAAAGCCGACTTCGATTTCCTTAATCCCTACCTCCACCAGCAGGTCGAAAAAGCGGTTCTTCTTCACTGCATCCATGGGATCGATGATGGACTGATTGCCGTCGCGCAGATCGGTGCTGAGCCAGCGCGGCGGGGCGGTTATAGTCCGGCTCGGCCATTGCCGGTCGGGCAGGTCGATTTGCGGAAAGGCCGCATATTTTCGCGCGGGGTCGCGCAACATATTGCGCATTCTTGGCTCGGGCTGGGTCATGATTTCCGGTGTGTCGGTCGTCTGGTCGAAGGTGGCGGATACCCTTGGGCGCGTGGCGCGCCGTTACCGCACGCCGGATGTCACGCCCAAGGGCGTGTAAGTCGAATTAGCAGGCCGCGCTTCGTTACCATGCGCGCTGTATGCTGGCATCGACGGGGGTTGTAAACCCATTCCCGCACAGGCATCGCGGGCAATAATCGTTCACGACAGCAAGGACAGCCATGCCTGAAACTCCCGACGCTTCCCATTCGCTCTACGAAACGATGGGGCTGGTCCGCATCATCGCAATCGATCCGGAAGGCCGTGCCAGCCTCGAATACGAGGCCAAGCCCGAGCAGTGTCACTCCGGCGGGGTGGTGCAGGGCGGTTTCATCAGTGGCTGGATCGACGCAGCGATGGCGCATGCGGCGATGGCGAAGAACGGCGAAGGCATCGTGCCGATGACCTTGGAATTGAAGGTCAGCTATTTCGCGCCGACCCGCCCGGGTCCTGTGATCGCCGAGGCGTGGGTCGAGCGGCACGGGAAGCGCACGAGTTTCTACGAGGGGCACCTGACCGACAAGGATGGCACGGTCCTCGCCAAGGCGACCAGTACGATCCTTCGCGCCGATGTCGGCCGGGTCATGGCGGCTTCCAGGAAAGCGACCGGCGACGGCGCATGAGCGAGATCAGGCCCTTCGTTCTCGACGTTCCCAAGGCTGATCTGGATCGGCTGCATCGCAAGCTCGACGATACGCGCTGGCCGGAGAAGGAGCCGGTCGACGACTGGTCGCAAGGAACACCGCTCGCTGCACTGCAGGATCTCGCCGCCTATTGGCGCGACGGCTACGACTGGCGCGCCGGCGAAGCGAAGCTCAATGCGTTGGGCCAGTTTATCACGGAGATCGACGGCCTCGATATCCATTTCCTGCATGTCCGGTCGAAGTGCGACGATGCACTGCCGCTGATCCTGACCCATGGCTGGCCCGGCTCGGTGCGCGAATTCTTCGACGTCATCCCGCTGCTGACCGAGCCGCAGGACGGAATGGCTTTCCATGTCGTCGCTCCGTCGCTGCCGGGTTTCGGGTTTTCCGGCAAGCCGAGGAACACAGGCTGGGGCGTCGACAAGATCGCCACGGCATGGGCCACGCTGATGCAGCGGCTCGGCTACACCGAGTGGGTCGCGCAAGGGGGCGATTGGGGCTCCGCCGTGACGACCGCCATCGGCGCGCAAGCACCTGAGGGTTGCAAGGGCATCCACGTCAACATGCCGATCGGACGACCGGGGCCGGACGACATGGCCAATCCGGGACCGGACGAGCTCAAGGCGTTGAAAGCGCTCAAGTTCTACCAGGACTGGGACTCGGGATATTCCAAGCAACAGAGCACCCGCCCGCAGACGATCGGATACAGCCTCGTCGATTCCCCGGTGGGTCTCGCTGGGTGGATTTTCGAGAAGATGTTCTTCTGGACCGACAACGGCGGCTCGCCCTTCGACACGTTGAGCATGGACGCGATCCTCGACAACATCATGCTTTACTGGCTCCCCGAGACCGGAGCCTCGGCGGCGCGGCTTTATTGGGAGAGCTTCGCCAGGTTCGGCGAGGGGACGGTGGCGATACCCGCCGGGGTGAGCGCCTTTCCGAAAGAAATCATCCCCGCGCCCCGCAAGTGGGCGGAGCGTCGCTACGCCGACCTCGTCTACTGGAATGAATGCGAAAAGGGCGGACACTTCGCCGCGTGGGAGCAGCCGGAGCTGTTCGCCGCCGAGTTGCGCGCCTGTTTTTCACTCATGCGATAGCCAAGGCGCGAGCTTCCTGTAACCTGAGCCGCATCACTTGCGAACCACCGGTCAGACGCTGGCGAGGCGCTTGCGTCGAGACTTGAAAGGTCGTGACGATGCAAACTCTCTCCTCATCCATCCGATCGATCTTCGATCACGTCCTGCTCGTCTCGGGAGGCAGCCTAGGACACGAGGCGCAAGCTTCACGCCGCAGCGACGATGTCCTGCCGCGCGGCGACCCCTTCCGCCCGGCGGCATCTCACCGCAATTTCTGCACCTGAAAGAGCAGGCCATGACCCCGTCCAAACGAACTCTCATCCTTATCCTCGGCACCGTCGCGACCCTTGGCATGACGCCGATGGCGCAGGCTTTCGAGCCGGTCGGAACGACATCCGGCTTCGCCTCCCGCATCGACCGTGCCGGATTTGCCGAACGCCGCGCGGAAAGGCGGACCGAGCGCCGCGCCGAGAAGCAACGCGCCGAACGCGACGCTGCACGCAATGTCGAAGCCGAAAGGGCTCTGAAGGCGGATAGCCATCCGTCTTCACAGCAGACCCGTGTCGAGGGAAAGGCCGATCCGGAAGGCCGGGATTAACCCCCTCGGCAGGGCGAGTGGGGCCTCCCCATCCTTGCCCGCTCGTCCGGGGCAGTCGGTCTACCCGCCGGCTGCCCCTTTTTCACGAATAGCGCCAGCGCAGGCGGTCCGCGGTGAGTTGATCGACCGAGGTCACGCCCATCAACCGCATCCCGCGCTCGATCTCGTCCTTCAGAATGCCGATGGCGCGCTCGACACCAGGCTGACCTGCGGCCGCGAGCGCATAGAGGTAGAGCCGCCCGCCGCTCGCCGCCGTCGCGCCAGCACTCACAGCTTTCAGCGCATGCGTCCCGCGCCGCACGCCGCCGTCGCAAATGATCTCGATCTCGCCGCCGACTGCCTTGACGATTTCGCCCAATTGGTCGAAGGGCGCGCGGCTGCCGTCGAGCTGCCGCCCACCGTGATTGGAGATCATGATGGCATCGGCCCCGATCTCGACCGCGCGTCGCGCATCGCCCGCACTCATCACCCCTTTCAGGCAGAAGGTACCGCCCCAGTCCTGCCGGATCTTGGCGGCAGTGTCCCAGTTCATCGAGGTATCGAGCATGGTGTTGAAATACTCAGCGATGCTCACAGCCTCGCGGGACCCTTCCGCGACGTGCGTGTCGAGATTGGGCAAGCGAAATCTCTCGCGGAAAAGGTAATCGAGCGTCCAGCGCGGCCGCGTGGCGTAGCTCCACACCGCACTTGGTGAGAACTTGGGCGGAGTGGTGAAGCCGCTTCGCAGGCACCGCTCGCGCTTGCCGGAGACAATGGTGTCGACCGTGAGCGCGAGCGCATCGAACTGCGCGGCCTGACAGCGTTCTATCATCGATTGATTCAGCCCCTTGTCCTTGTGCACATAAAGCTGGAACAGCTTGGGACCCTGGGTGAGCGCAGCAATTTCCTCGATACTCCGCGTCGCCAGGCTGGAGATGCCGAACCACAGCCCGAATTTCTCCGCCGCCTTGGCCACGGCGGTTTCGCCCTGCCAATGGAAGGCGCGCTGCACCGCCGTCGGGCTGAGCAACAGGGGAAGGGCGCTTTCGCGGCCCATGATCGTGCAGGACGTGTCGATCTCGGCCACGCCAGCCAGCACATCGGGTACCAGATCGACATCGTCATAGGCTGCGGTATTGCGGGCCTTGGTCAATTCGTCGTCGGCGGCACCATCGATATAGTCGAAGACCGGCCACGGAAGACGGGTCTTTGCGAGGCGGCGAAAATCCTCGATATTGTGGCAGTCGGAGAGGCGCACGTGTCAGGCTTCGCCCAAAGTGGCGCGCTCTTCAGGCGACACGCGGCGGGGACTGGCAATCGGCTCTTTGGTTTCGGGATCGAACAGCGGGGATTTTTTCCAGTCGCCGCTGATCACGTCGCGTAGCAGGCGCGGAATGAAGCCACGAGCCAATTTGAACATCGAAACGGTTTTCGGGTTCTCGATTGGCGGCTCGGCCTCTTCGGCGAGGAATTGACCCTTCGGCGGACCCAGCACGGCGTCGACGCGGGATTTGTCGCAGCAGGCGGTATTGACGCTGAGAAAAGGCGGCTTGGCCCTCGCGAGGGTGTTGAAGAACGGCGTATTGCAGCACGATGCATACCAGCGCGTTGTGGGTTTGTCGGTCATATGCAGTGTGGAAAGCATGTCTGCGCCGGTATGCAACTCCAGCTTGGCGACGCGTGTCTGGTAAACCGAATTGCCGCCGTGATCGTCGAGAACGTCGCCAGCGCGGCCCAGCACACGGATAAAGTCCCGGCAATCGCTGCAATAGCAGACTAGCCGGTCGCCTTCGTCCGGCCCGACATCGTGCAATGTGCCGGTGACGGTACCGCAGGAGCAGGAAATGGCGAGGTCTTGCGTCATGAACGTACCCTATCGCGCCGGGTTGCAGCACGATAGGGCTTTTCAGGCCAGATGCGCGAGCGTCAGTCCTTCTCGAAGGCGACGCTGATATTGAGTTCGACTTCGCGGCCGATAGCCGGAGCGCCGTAGTCGATGCCCCATTGCGTGCGATCGATCATGGCGCTCGCTTCGAAGCCGACCGTTTCCTTCTTGTTGAACGGATTGGTGCCGGCACCGGTGAAATTCACCAGCATCGTGACCGGGCCGGTGTTGCCGTTCATGGTCAGCATGCCCGAGACGACAGCAGCTGTTTCGGTCGTTTGCCGAACCGATGTGGAGACAAACTTGGCGGGTTCCGGCTCCGGCCCGAAGAAATCGGGAGCCGCACCATCCTTGCCCGGGCGCAGAAGGTGCTCTTTCAGGCCATTACTGGACACCGCAACCGAGGAGATCGGGATGGTGATATCGAACTTGGCATCTTCGATCGCCGCCGGATCAACCTGCATGGTGCCTGTAATTTGGCCGAACAGGCCGAGATAATCATTGAAGCCGAAATGGCTGACGCGCCAGCCGACCTGGGTGTGGGCGGGATCGATCGTATAGCTGCCAGCTTGGACTCGGCTAGCGTCGATAGCGCCCGGGATACCGGCTTCCTGAGCCGAGATCGAGGTGACGGCCAAAGCCGCCGATCCGGCCAGGGCAAGTGCGAAAAGCGGCTTTTTCATGCGAACCTCCGAAAAAAAAATGTCCCGTCCCGGCATCAACCGGGCGGGACAGGGGTGGTTCCGATCTGGCGCTTAAGGACGCGCTAGTTCCTGTCCTTGTCGACCAGCTTGTTCTTGCCGATCCACGGCATCATTGCGCGCAGCTTGGCACCGGTCTGTTCGATCGGATGCGCTTCGGCGCGCTTGCGGGCAGCCTTGAGTTCGGGCTGGCCGGCGCGGTTGTCGAGGACGAAGTTCTTCACGAAGCGGCCCGACTGGATATCGCCGAGAACGCGCTTCATTTCGGCCTTGGTCTCATCGGTGATGATGCGCGGGCCGGTGGTGATGTCGCCATACTCGGCGGTGTTGCTGATCGAGTAGCGCATATTGGCGATGCCGCCTTCGTAGAGCAGGTCGACGATCAGCTTGGTCTCGTGCAGGCACTCGAAATAGGCCATCTCCGGTGCATATCCGGCCTCGGTCAGCGTCTCGAAGCCGGCTTGGATCAGGTGCGTGATCCCGCCGCACAGCACGGCCTGCTCGCCGAACAGGTCGGTCTCGCATTCCTCGCGGAAGTTGGTCTCGATAATGCCGCTGCGCCCGCCGCCGACACCGCTGGCATAGGCGAGGGCGATGTCCTTGGCATTGCCGCTCGAATCCTGGTGGACGGCGATGAGGCAGGGCACGCCGCCGCCGCGCTGATACTCGCTGCGGACAGTATGACCAGGACCCTTCGGCGCGATCATGATGACGTCGATCTCGGCGGGTGGTTCGATCAGGCCGAAGTGGATGTTGAGCCCGTGGGCGAAGGCGAGGGCGCTGCCCGGCTTCATGTTGCCCGCAAGGTCATCCGCCCAGATCGCCGCCTGGTGCTCGTCGGGGGCGAGGATCATCAGGATATCGGCCCACTCGGCAGCGTCGGAATTGCTGAGCACCTTGAAGCCAGCATCCTGCGCTTTCTTCGCGCTGGAAGAGCCGTCGCGCAGCGCGATTGCTACCTCTTTGATCCCGCTGTCACGCAGATTCTGTGCATGGGCGTGCCCCTGGCTGCCATAGCCGAGCACGGCGATCTTCTTGTCCGTGATCAGTCCAAGATCGGCATCGGCGTCGTAATAAACTTTCACTGTTCTTCCCTCACGTCATCCCAGCGAAAGCCGGGATCTGGTTATCCTCGGTCGCGCCTTGCAACGCGAGATCCCAGCTTTCGCTGGGATGACGAAACTTCTCAAAGCGCCTCCGCCCCGCGCATCATGCCGACGATCCCGGTCCGGCCGACTTCGACAAGGCCGAGTTCGCGCATCAGGGCGATGAAGCTGTCGACCTTGTCCGGCGGGCCGGTGATCTCGAAAATAAAGCTCTCGGTCGTCGTGTCGACGGGCCGCGCGCGGAAAATGTCGGCCAGGCGCAGTGCTTCGACGCGTTTCTCGCCGGTGCCGGAGACTTTTACCAACGCCAGCTCGCGTTCGACATGCGGGCCGGCTTCGGACAGGTCGACGACGCGATGAACCGGCACCAAGCGCTCAAGCTGCGCCTGGATTTGGTCGATCACTTCGGGCGGTCCATTGGTGACTACCGTAATTCGGCTGATGGCGTGGTCTTCAGTGATGTCCGCGACTGTCAGGCTGTCGATATTGTAGCCGCGCGCAGTGAACAGCCCGGTAATTTTGGCGAGGATACCCGGCTCATTATCGACGGTGACGGCGAGCACATGGCGCTCGGCCTCTTTCGCTGTGATCTTCATGGTGGCTGCCCTTTACACCAAAGCCTTGGCTTCGTCGTCCATCGTGCCTTCGACCTGGTCGCCATAAAGCAGCATGTCGGTATGCGCAGCCCCGCTCGGGATCATCGGGAAGCAATTGGCTTCCTTCGAGACCAGGCAATCGACGATCACCGGCCCATCGGCATCGAGCATGGCCTGGATGCCGGCATCCAGACCAGCTTTGTCCTCGATGCGAATGCCGGTCCAGCCATAGCTTTCGGCCAGCTTCACGAAATCGGGCAGGCTGTCGGAGTAGGAATTCGAATAGCGGCTTTCGTAGGTCAGTTCCTGCCACTGGCGGACCATGCCCATATACTCATTGTTGAGAATGAAGATCTTGACCGGCAGGCGATACTGGCTGGCGGTGCCGAGCTCCTGAATGTTCATCTGGATCGACGCCTCGCCCGCAATATCGATCACGAGGCTGTCCGGATTGCCCAGCTGTGCGCCGATCGCCGCGGGCAGGCCATAGCCCATCGTGCCGAGGCCACCGCTTGTCAGCCATTTGTTCGGCCCAAAGAAACGGAAGTATTGCGCCGCCCACATCTGGTGCTGGCCGACTTCGGTGGTGATGATCGGGTCGCGATCCTTCGTCAGTTCGAACAGCCGCTCGACCGCTTTTTGCGGCATGATCTCGTCATCGCGCTCCGGATAGGCGAGGCATTCACGCGCGCGCCACCCGGCGATGCGGGCCTTCCATTCGCCCAGGTCCTGCGTTTTGCGGTCGCCCCAGGCGGCAATCATCTGTTCCAGCACAGTCCCGCAATCGCCGACGATGCCGAGGTCGACGGGCACCACCTTGTTAATGTTGGCGCGGTCGATATCGATGTGAATCTTCTTGGCCTGGGGCGCGAAAGCATCGAGCCTGCCGGTCACACGATCGTCGAACCGCGCACCGACAGCCACGATCAGGTCGGCGCGGTTCATCGCCATGTTGGCCTCGAACGTGCCGTGCATACCCAGCATACCGAGCCAGTCGGGATGGTCGGCGGGAAAGGCGCCGAGACCCATCAGGGTCGAAGTCAAAGGTGCATTGGTGAGCGATTGCAATTGGCGCAGCGCT
Source organism: Erythrobacter litoralis HTCC2594 (assembly GCF_000013005.1). GTDB lineage: Bacteria > Pseudomonadota > Alphaproteobacteria > Sphingomonadales > Sphingomonadaceae > Parerythrobacter > Parerythrobacter litoralis_A. Next base: position 1,146,296 of record NC_007722.1, read on the forward strand.
TCGCTCGCCTTCGGCCCTGAATTGATGACGCCGCCGCCGGTGTAGAAAACAGGGCGCTCCGCCGTTGCGAGCATCTCGACCGCTTCGAGGATCTCGTCAGGAGCAGCAACCGTGCGTGGCTGGTAGCGCGACGAGGCGAGCGGTGCCCTTTCTGCACTGTCGCCATCCGCCATGGCGATCTGAACGTCCTTGGGGATGTCGACCAGAACCGGGCCGGGCCGCCCCGTCGTCGCGATACGGAAGGCTTCGCGCAGAACAGGTCCGAGCTGGTCCGGGTCCTTCACCAGATAATTGTGCTTGGTGCAGTGCCGCGTGATGCCGACCGTGTCTGCCTCCTGGAACGCGTCGGTCCCGATCAGCGGAGTGGGGACCTGTCCCGTGATGACCACCAGCGGGATCGAATCCATATAAGCGTCCGCGATACCGGTGACCGCATTGGTCGCGCCCGGGCCGCTGGTGACGAGGACGACGCCGGGCTTCCCGGTGCTGCGGGCATAGCCTTCCGCCGCGTGCGCCGCGCCCGCTTCGTGCCGGACGAGGATATGGCGGACGCGCTCGTCCCCGAACAATTCGTCGTAGATCGGGAGCACGGCACCGCCGGGATAGCCGAAGACGAATTCCACGCCCTCGCGCACGAGGCAGTCGACGAGGATCGCCGCGCCACTGCTTTCGGGGGAGGGGGTGGTCATTGTCTGTCTCCGTCAGAGCGTCGTATCTAAAAGCAGGGCCCGGCGTTCGAATGAGAACGTCGGGCCCAAGGGGTTTGTCCAAGGCCCTGTTACGAGTCTCAATATGTCCTGTCAAACTCTAATATTGAAATAATCCATCAAAAACACGCTCCAGCTTGAAATCGAAAGTTTCGATGCGAGGCCAGTCCGGCGGTGGCTGATGCCGGAACCAGGTATACTGCCGCTTGGCATAATTGCGCGTCGCTTGCTGGCCAGAAGCGATCATTTGGGGCCGGTCAATCTCGCCTTTCAACCAGGCCGCGATTTCGCGCACGCCGATAGCGCGCATCACTGGCAGGGACGGATCGAGATCGCGTGCGAGCAGAGTCTCAACCTCGCTGGCAGCGCCACGATCCAGCATAAGCTCGAATCGGCGGTCGCAGCGCGCATAGAGCCACTTCCGATCCGGGAGCATGATCAGGGGGTGGAGCGCGACGCGATCGCCGATGCCCCCTTTCTTGTGCTGCTGCCAGTTACTCAGCGTCCGGCCGGTGGATCGCACGACTTCGAGCGCGCGCGCCGTCCGTGCGGCATCGGCGGGGGCGAGCCGCTTGGAGGCATCGGGGTCCTCGCGTTCGAGCGCCGCGCGCGCTTCATCCTGCGGCAACGCTCGAATCGCCTCGCGAATGGCGGCATCGATCGGCGGGATCGGGGCGATACCTTCCAGCAGCGTGCGCAAATACAATCCGGTTCCGCCAACAAGGATCGGCACTGCACCTGTGAAGTGCGCCTTGGAAATCTCTTCCTTCGCACGCGAAGCCCATTCGGCCGCAGAGCAGGCTTCGGCTCCGTCCCATTCCCCGAAAAGTTCGTGCGGGACACCGCGCATTTCATCTTCGCTGGGCCGCGCGCTCAGGACGCGCAGATCGGCATAGACCTGTGCGCTGTCGGCGTTGATCACGACAGCGTCGCGCCCGTGCTTTTTCAGCGCCAGCGCCAGCCGCACCGCGACATCGCTCTTGCCGCTGGCGGTCGGCCCTGCAATGAGCGCCACCGGCGGTTTTTCGCCCCAATCTTCCGGAGTTTGCCCCATGCTCATCGTCCGCCTGATAGCAGACCCCGCCGGGTTGGAAACGCGGATCAAGAACCTCCGCGCGGCGTGGGATGACAAGGGCTGGTCGTCGCGCATCGAGAGGGACGCAGGCGCCATGGTCGAGCTGCGCGTTTCGAGTTGGGACGTTGCAGAAGTGCGCGTGACTATCGACGAGCGCATCGGGCCGAGCGATGGCCTCGTAACGGCAATCCCCCCTGTCACCCCGCGTCTCTTCATCTCCGACATGGATTCCACCATGATCGGGCAGGAATGCATCGACGAACTGGCCGACTATGCGGGGATCAAGCCGCAAATTGCCGCCATCACCGAACGCGCGATGCAGGGCGAGCTCGATTTCGAAGCCGCACTACGTGAGCGGGTCGGGTTGCTCTGTGGGCTGGAAGAAGGTGCGATTGCGCAGTGCCTTCATGAGCGCATTACGCCCAACCGCGGCGCGCGTATCGTGGTCGAAACGCTCAAGGCGAAGGGATGCAAAACAGTGCTCGTCACCGGCGGATTCCATCACTTCGCCGATCCGGTCGCGGCGCAGATCGGCTTCGAGCGCGTGGTCGGCAACCGTCTTGAGGTTTCAGACGGAAAGTTGACCGGTGGCCTCGACGGACCGGTCGTCGACAGCTCGGTAAAGCAATCGGTGCTCGAGGAAGAGATGCAAGCTCTCGGCGCTCGCGCGACCAGCCTCGCGGCGGGCGACGGGGCCAATGACATTCCGATGCTGGACGCGGCCGATATCGGCGTTGCCTATCGCGCCAAGCCGAAAGCGCGCGCATCGGCAAACTGCTGGATCGATCGGGGAGACCTGACATCGATCCTCATACTTCTGGGTATCGCCACAGAAGACTGGGCGGAAACCTAAACGCGAATGCCTGTTTCATCCTATATTGACACTCGTGTCAGTAGTAGCGAAGGGGAACTCCCACCCCATGAAGACGATGATGAAACAGACTCCTTCCCCCGCAACGCCCAATGCCGCGATTGAAAGCGCGCCGGACGGCACGATTTTCCGCCATCCGGATCGGCCCATGCCGAAACGCGATATTCGCGCTGCATTTCACCATTTTCGTGAGTTGCTGAAGGACAAGGAAGACACGACGCATGTCTTCAAGATCTTCGAAGCTTTGCCATCGAAGCGGTTCGTGCCTTTCGCCCGAGCGTTTGCGCTGAGCGAAAAGGGCGCAGCAATCCGCGCGCGTGAACCCTACCTGCCGACCGTGCTCGACGATCATGCTATGCTCCGCAAGATGCCGATGGGCAGCGTCGCGCATGCCTATTGCGACTTCATGGAAAGCGAAGGCCTGACCGCTGCGGGGCTGGTGGCCGAGGCCGACAAGACATGGCCTGATCGCCCCAAATATGGCGACCTGATCGAATGGTATGCCTGGCGTCGCCGCGATACGCACGACCTGTTGCACGTGCTCACGGGCTATGGCCGCGATGCGCTGGGCGAACAATGTGTGCTTGCCTTCACTTATGGCCAGAACGGCGGCTTCGCGCATCTCTTCATCGCCTATCTCGGCGCGCTCAATACGAAGAAGGCTGTGCGGTCGCCCGCGCCGGTGTTTCGCGCCGTCCGGCAGGCGCACAGGATGGGCAAGGGTGCGCCGCGCATTTGTGAAATGTCAATCCTCGACCTGTTGGCGATGCCGCTCAGCGAAGCGCAGGCCATGCTCGGCGTCGGCGATCCGACATACTACGAGCAATGTCACGCGGCGTGGCGTGGGCAGGGCATCGACCCCTACGACCTGCTGGGCCAGCAAGCCGCCACTGCATCGGCTTAGAGCCAGCTGGCAATCTGGCTGAGCGGCTTCTTCCTGATCGCATGGATGGGCACAGTGGCACCTTCCGCAGGCAGCCCTGCCACGACGATCATCAACGGCTTTTCGTGTTCGGGCCTGCCGCATAGCTCGCGCAGGAAACCCATGGGGGAGGGCGTGTGCGTTAGCGTGGCCACGCCTGCTTCGTGCAAGGTAGCAATCAGCATTCCGCAGGCGATGCCGACGCTTTCGTTGACGTAATAATTTTGCGTTTTACCGTCTTCCTCGATGCCGCCCTTCCGCTGGGCGAAGACGACGATCAGCCACGGCGCAGTCTCCAGGAAAGGCTTGTCCGGGTCGGTGCCGATCGGGGCGAGGGCTTCGAGCCACTCTTCGCTCGCCTTCGGCTTGTCGCCGTCCACGCCGTAGAAGCGGCGCTCTTCCTCTTCGGCGGCCTCGCGGATCGCCTTCTTCTTGTCCGGCGACGAGACGACGGCGAAATGCCACGGCTGATGGTTGGCGCCGTTGGGCGCGCTTCCAGCGGCGAGGATCGCCTGTTCGATCACTTCGCGCGGGACGGGCGCGTCGGAGAAATAACGACAGGTCCTTCGCCCTGCGAGCTTTTCCCTCATGGCAGTAGCCTTGATTAGGCGTTCTGCATCGGACAGCGGCGGGAGCGCATACGGAACGGTTTCGTGCGGCATCGTACAATAGCTATCGGAGGTTTCAGCTCTGATGAAAACCCTCTTCGCTGCACGGTATTGACATGAATGTAAGTAGAGCGCATTTTCCTCGCAGGAGATAGAGGATGGCCCTGACAGATCGCCCGCTCGTGCACCCCGACCGCCAGACGATCGGGTTCAAACCGCTCAAGGTGTGGCACCATTTCCGCAAGCTCGTGGCCGACAAGGAAGATACTGCGCAGGTCTTCCACATCATCGAAGCCACCAAGAGCAAGAAGAGCCACCGGCAAGCGTGGGATTTCGTCCAGTCGGAGGAGGGGCAGCGGCTCCTGTCGGAAGGCGTCGACATTCCCACCGTGCTCGACGATCACGAACGCTGGACTGATTGCGGTCCGGACACCGTCGCGCAGCACTACATCCGTTTCATGAAGCGCGAAGGGCTGTCCGCTGCGGGACTGGTCGCAGAATCGCATCGCTGGTTGCCGCCGGAAAAACGCCTGCCCGACCTCACCGAATGGTATTTCGAGCGGCTCCGCGACACGCACGACCTGTTCCATGTCCTGACCGGTTATGGCCGCGATGCGCTGGGCGAACAGGCGCTGCTGGGTTTCAGTTACGAGCAGAACCACAATCCCGGCATCCTCTTCATCGCCTATGCCGGCGCGCGCGAAATCAAAAAGGCGACCGGCACCAAAGCCCCGCTCTATGCTGTGGTGAAGGAAGGCCGCCAACTAGGCCGCGCGGCGCAGAAGCTGGCGCATATGGATGTCGAGCGGGTGATGCGCGAAAACCTGGATGCAGCGCGCGCACGCCTCGGCATCGGCAAACCGGTGATCTACCGCGAGTGCTTGAAAATCCTCGAAGCCGAAGGGCACACCGAAGAGCAATTGCTCGCGCCGCAGGCGGCTTAGCGCAGATCCTTGCGGATCACGAGTTTGAGGCCCGACCAGGTCTCGTCCACGGCACACACCTTGGTATCGACCAGCCCGAGCGGCAGCGCAATCTCGCGGATCGTATCTTCGGTCACGCCGGTTTCCACCTTCGATGCCTGCTTGGGCCAGCTCACCCAGATCTGACCGTCGCTGGCGATCTGATCGCGCAAGGTGGGTAGACGGTCCTCCAGTTCGGCGCGCTGAGTCGCGAAGAGGTGCACCGCATCGACGCCGTCCGAGGGATTGGCGACGAAGGTCAGCTCGAGCGCGTATTCGTCGATCTCGTCGATCACGCTTTCGGGCATGTTCTCGAACCAGCAACGATGCCCGTCGCGCAGGTTGAGCTTCTTTGCGAGCGGCGTGCTGGAATAGCCCGATGTCATCTGCTCCACTCCTGCATACCGCAATCCCCCCAGTCGACCGCCAAGTGCAACAGCGCGCCTAGGGCAAAGGCACGCACCCACCATTTCGGCACCAGCAATAACACAGCGTAGATCGCGGCCGCATAGATCGTGTGCAGTGGATGAAACCCGATGCTGCACCGGCCCGGATCGAAAATCGGGTCGGCGAGCAGATGATCGAGGTCGATCAGGTTGGCGGCAAGAATGACCAGTCCGGTCGATTTCCATCGCTCCCGCCGGATCAGCCAGGCGATAGCAAACGGAGCCAGCACGTGTCCGCCATAGTGGAGGAGGGGCTGGAGGATTATCACAATTACCGCACTCCCGCGAAGGCGGGAGCCTCAGTCGATTTAGCACGAGAGTGCCTGAGGTCCCCACCTTCGCAGGGACGCGCGATGATCAAACTTCCATCCACTCGCGGAAGAAGCTCGCATGGGCTTCGCGCAGATCGGCAAGTGAGACGCCCAACAGGCCATCGCCGCCGACGGTGCCGATGCGCCGGAAACCTATCTGTGCTGTTTCCGCGTTCTCGGTGCCCTTCGACAGCGCTTCGTTAAGCGCTTCGGTATCGGGCACGGTCACGACATAGCGGCCCTGGTCTTCGCCGAACCACCACTGCGCCGCGGTGTATTCGGAGTTTTGCTCGACATCGGCTCCTGTGCCGCCAGACAATGCCATTTCCGCCAGCGCCACCGCCAAGCCGCCGTCGGACACGTCATGCACCGCGTTGACCAAGCCATCGTCGATCAGTTCGTGGATAATCTTGCCCGCGTTGCGCTCGACCACGAGGTCGGTCGGCGGAGTACGGCCTTCGTCGCGGCCATGGACGACATCGAGCCACAGCGACTTGCCGAGATGCGACCGGGTCGGATCGGGCGTGGCCCAGAATTCGGGGCCTACTAGGTAGATCGTATCGCCAGCGTTCTTGAAGCCCATCGTCATCATGCGTTCGTAATCGTCGATGATGCCGACCCCGCCGATGGCAGGGGTGGGCAGGATCGCCGAGCCGCCGCCGGTGGCCTTGCTCTCGTTGTAGAGACTGACGTTGCCGCTCACGATGGGAAAATCGAGCATGCGGCAGGCATCGCCCATGCCGCGCAGGGCCTCGACGAGCTGCGTCATGATTTCCGGGCGCTGGGGGTTGGCGAAGTTCAGGCAGTTGGTAACCGCCAGCGGCCGCGCACCGACAGCACACAAATTGCGATAGGCTTCGGCGATAGCCTGTTTGCCACCCTCGTAAGGATCGGCATAGCAATAGCGCGGAGTGCAGTCGGTACTGATGGCGAGAGCCTTCTTCGTCCCATGCACACGCACCACACCAGCATCGCCGCCGGTCTGCAGCGTATCGGCCCCGACCTGGCTGTCATACTGCTCGGCGATCCAGGCGCGCGAGGCGAGGTTGGGGGAGGCCATCAGCTTGAGCAGGTCCGCCCCCGGATCGGCGCTGTCGGGAGCATCGGTGATCGGTGCGATCTTGGCCCAGGCCTTGTATTCCTCGAGGCTGATGGTCGGGCGATCGTAGAGCGGAGCCTCGTCGGCCAGCGGGCCGAGCGGGATGTCGCACACAACCTCGCCGCCGAACTCCAGCACCATGCGCTGGGTATCGGTGACTTCGCCGATGACCGCGAAATCGAGCTCCCATTTCTTGAAGATTTCGGCGGCCATCTCCTCTTTTCCGGGCTTGAGCACCATGAGCATGCGCTCCTGGCTCTCGCTCAGCATCATTTCGTACGGCGTCATGCCTTCTTCCCGGCACGGCACCTTGTCCATATCGAGCCGGATGCCGGTTTTGCCATTGGTCGCCATTTCGACGCTGGAAGAGGTCAGGCCCGCCGCGCCCATGTCCTGGATCGCGACGATGGCATCGGTCGCCATCAGTTCGAGGCAGGCTTCGATCAGCAGCTTTTCGGTGAACGGGTCGCCAACCTGCACCGTGGGGCGCTTGGCATCGCTGTCTTCCTCGAAATCGGTCGAAGCCATGGTCGCGCCATGGATGCCGTCGCGCCCGGTCTTGGAGCCGACATAGACGATCGGATTGCCGACGCCCGTCGCAGCCGAGTAGAATATCTTGTCGGTATCGGCGACGCCCACGGTCATCGCGTTGACCAGGATGTTGCCGTCATAGGCCGGGTGGAAATTTGTTTCGCCGCAGACGGTCGGCACGCCGACGCAATTGCCGTAGCCGCCGATCCCCGCGACCACGCCCTGCACCAAGTGCTTCATCTTCGGGTGCTCAGGCCGCCCGAAGCGCAGCGCGTTGGCGTTCGCCACCGGCCGCGCGCCCATGGTGAAGACATCGCGCAGGATCCCGCCGACACCCGTTGCCGCGCCTTGATAGGGTTCGATGTAGCTGGGGTGGTTGTGACTCTCCATCTTGAAGATGGCTGCATGACCATCGCCGATATCGATCACGCCGGCATTCTCGCCCGGGCCGCAGATCACCCACGGTGCCTCGGTCGGGAGCTTCTTCAGGTGCAGGCGCGAGGACTTGTAGGAGCAATGCTCGCTCCACATGACCGAAAAGATACCGAGCTCGACAAGGTTGGGTTCGCGCCCCAGCGCCTTGAGGATGACATCGTATTCTTCGGACGAGAGGCCGTGCGACTCGACCACTTCTGGCGTGATTTCAGACATGGCAGCGCCCTTAGCGATGCATGGTGGGGACCGCTAGCCCGACCTCCCGTTTATGCCACCTTGTCGAGCCGACCCACGCAGCGATCAGCGTCGGCAGACCGAACCCGAAGAAGGCCAGGAACGGGAACGCCATCGAATATTCGTCCGGCGGCGGGGAAAGCCAGTCGAAGGCTTGCAAGGCCAGCAGCACGGCTATCAATATCATCGGAGGGGCAATGGGCCCTTTTGTACTGCGCATGTACAGCGTGAACGCGCCGATAATCAGAATGAGCTCCAATGGCACCGCGACGGCGGGATAATTCCACAGGCCGAGGCCGTATTTGGGCTGCGATCCGGCAAGCGTCAGGTCAGGGCGATGTACCAGGAGGTCGATAAACCAGTGCGATAGCACCACCAGTCCGCCGATGATGGCCCCTGTAAGGTCGCGTCGCCACAGGATGAGTATGGCTGCGAATGCTAGCGCGAAGACGCCGGAGCCCAAAAGACTGTGGGTATACGGCATATGATACAGGTCCATCGCGTTCATCGTCGTGATGCCCGGCACGATCCGCATCTCTTCGACCCCGACCAGCAGGAACCCCATGAACGCCCAGTCGACCAGCTGGCCGGCGATGAACAAGGTGCCCAGTTTGGGCGCGCGAGGGCTGGCGGCGGCGGCGAGAAATGCGGGTGCCCAGTGGCCGATGAACATCTAGGTGAGTCGTCCTGTAATCCACGTTGCAGCGAGAGCGGCCATGCCGGTCGCGAAAGCCCCCCATGCGATGTCGGTCACTGTTAGATGACTTGGCCAGACTTTCAACGTCGCCTGGTTGGTGAGGCCCCAGGTTCCGTAACACAGTGCCCCGAGCAGTGCACCGTTGAGCGCTGCCGTGCCCAAGCCATTGGCAAGACCCGGACGGATCGCGAAATAGACCATCCCGGCGACGTAGAAGACGTAAAAAATGATTGCGGGCACGGCGCGAAAACTGTCCGCCATGATCTCGCCGATATTGGGCCGGTAGAAATTGTTGCCCGCCCACCCGAGCCAGATCGCATCGAGGATGCCGAATACGAGGGCGGCGGCAATATAGGCGATAATCCATGTCATAATTCGTCTCCCGGCAGGCCAGCCGCTTGACCCGCGCGGGGGTGCGGGCCAATGCTGCGGCCATGGTTGAGGGACAAACCGCCGAAACGGCGAAAATATCCGAACTGAGCTTCGAAGACGCGCTCCGTGCGCTCGAGCAAGTGGTGCGCGACCTCGAGAGCGGCGACGTTCCGCTCGACGATTCGATCAATCTCTACGAACGCGGCGAAGCGCTGCGAAAACACTGCCAGGCACGGCTCGACGCGGCGCAGGCCAAGATCGAAGCGATCGTGCAGGATGCAAGCGGCGCGGCGACCGGCACCAAACCCTTCGACAGCGACGGCTGACCGGTGGGCAAGATGGAACTCGTCGACAGTGACGGCGCGAAACTTTCTTCCGCGCTGAACCGCATCGCGCGCGATATCGATGCGGTCTTCGATGTGCTGCTGCCCGTGCCGGACGATACCCGTGCCCCGCTGGTGGAGGCGATGCGCTATTCGGCCATGGACGGTGGCAAACGGGTTCGCCCACTGCTGGTCGTTGCGACAGCGGAAATGCTGGGCGTCAGCCGCGATCCTGCGCTCAGGGTCGGCTGTGCGGTCGAGGCGATCCATGTCTATTCGCTGATTCATGACGACTTGCCGTGCATGGACGATGACGAGCTTCGTCGCGGCAAGGCAACGCTGCACAAGGCCTATGACGAAGCCACGGCAGTTCTGGCCGGGGATTCGCTGCATGCGCTGGCCTTCGAGATCCTCACCGATGACGAGACAACGCCCGATCCTTTCACGCAGGCCGAACTTGTCCGCACGCTGGCTGCGGCGAGCGGCATGGCAGGAATGGCTGGCGGCCAGATGATGGATATGGCGGCGGAAAGTGCCGATTACGATCTCCACACCATCACCCGGCTGCAACAGCTCAAGACCGGCGCGTTGCTGGCAGCCTCGGTCGAGATGGGCGCTATCCTCGCCAAGATCCCGCGCGAAGGCCGCAGCCATTTGCGCGCCTATGCCCGCGACATCGGGCTCGCCTTCCAGATCGCCGACGACCTGCTCGATGCCGAAGGCGATGAGGAAAAGGCCGGCAAGGCGCTGCGCAAGGATGACGAGCAAGGAAAGCAGACCTTCGTGACACTGATGGGGGTCGAAGGGGCGCGCAACCAGGCCCGCGCACTGGTGGACCACGCGGTCGGCCACCTCGGGCAATATGGAGAAGATGCTGCGGTGCTGCGGGCACTCGCGCGCTACATCGTCGAGAGGGACCGATAATGAACGAGCGCATCGGGGTCTATCCCGGCACATTCGACCCGATCACGCGAGGCCACCGCGACATCATCCGGCGCGGGGCCAAGCTGGTCGATACCCTCATAATCGGTGTCACCACCAACCCGTCGAAGAACCCGATGTTCACGCCGGAAGAGCGGATGGAGATGGTGAAAAAGGAACTCGCCGACATGGGCCTCGACAACACCGAGGTTGTCGGGTTCGATGCGTTGTTGATGAAATTCGCGAAGAAGCAGAATGCAAACGTGATCGTGCGCGGGCTGCGCGCCGTCGCCGATTTCGAATACGAATACCAGATGGCGGGCATGAACCAGCAGATCGATGCCGATATCGAGACGGTCTTCCTCATGGCCGACGTCTCGCTGCAGCCGATCGCGTCCAAGCTGGTCAAGGAAATCGCGCTCTATGGCGGCGATATCTCGCCCTTCGTCAGCCCGGCGGTCAAAGCTCAGGTCGAGGCAAGGGTCGAGAAAATCGGCCGCCGCGGGGACTATTGAGGTCCGCGCGCATTTCCCCAAGCTATTAATTGCGGAGACAGCGCGGCGCGGTTAATGCGCGGGCAGACACGCCCCAACACTTCAGGATATCCATGATCAACCGTTTGATTGCCGCTACCGCGATTGCTTCCCTTGCTGCCACGCCGCTCGCCGCACAGGACGCGGAGATGGCGACCGATGGCGGGGAAACGGTCAGCACGGCCCGCGCGCCGATGACCTACGCCAAGATCGACTATAATCTGAACGAAGACCGGGAAAATATCCTGTTTCTCGATCTTTCCAATGGCGAGCGGGTCGCGATCCGGCTGATGCCCGACTGGGCGCCGAACCACGTCGAGCGCATCAAGACGCTGACCCGGCAGGGCTTCTACGACGGCATCGTCTTCCACCGCGTGATCGAAGGGTTCATGGCGCAGACCGGCGATCCGACCGGCACGGGGCAGGGTGGCTCTGACCTTCCCGACCTCGAAGAGGAATTCAACCCCATGCCGCATGTCCGCGGCAGCGTCGCCATGGCGCGCGCGCAGAGCGAAGACAGCGCCAACAGCCAGTTCTTCCTCGTGTTCTATCCGCGCTTCAGTCTCGACAAGCGCTACACAAATTTCGGGCGGGTCATCTCGAACATGGCGGCTGTCGATGCGATTAATCGCGGCGAGCCGCCGGCCAACCCGACCCGCATCCTGCAGGCATCGATCGCTGCGGACAACAAGCCGCGGGCTATGCCTCGGCCGGCCCAGCCCGAGCGCGAGATCACGCTCGACGAGCTGAGCGCTCCGATCGAGGGGTGACGCAGCGCGCGAGGGGCGCTAACCGCGCGCTTCGATGCGTGTAGACCTGTTCGATTTCGAACTCCCTCAGGAGCTGATTGCGCTGCGCCCGGCGGTGCCGCGCGATTCAGCGCGTCTGCTGGTGGCCGCAGGCGCTGGCGCGATCGACGACCGTATCGTGCGCGACCTGCCGCAGCTGCTGATGCCGGGCGATGTCCTCGTCTTCAACGATACCAGGGTCATTCCGGCACAACTGACCGGCAAGCGGGGCGAAGCCACCGTAGGCGTGACGTTGCACAAGCGGCTCGACCTGCGCCGCTGGCAGGCCTTCGTCCGCAATGCCAAGCGTCTGGCGCCGGGTGATACGGTCGATTTCGGCAACGATGTCAGCGCCGATGTCGAGGATCGCGCCGACGATGGCAGCTTCACCTTCGCCTTTCGTGGTGATGAGCCGGTCGAGGTGTTGCTCGACCGTGCGGGCACCATGCCGCTTCCACCCTATATCGCCGGCAAGCGTGCGACGGATGAGCGCGACCGCGACGACTACCAGACGATGTTCGCACGGGAAGATGGCGCGGTTGCCGCGCCGACGGCGGCATTGCATTTCACATCCGAGCTGATCGCGGCACTCGATGAGCGCGGCGTCGCGCGCCAAACGCTGACGCTCCATGTGGGCGCTGGCACATTCCTCCCGGTAAAGGCGGACGATACCGACGATCACCGGATGCATTCGGAATGGGGTCGGATCGAACACGACACCGCCGATCGCCTTAACGCCGCCAAGTCACGCGGCGGCAGGATCATCGCGGTCGGAACGACCAGCCTACGCCTGCTGGAAAGCGCGACGGGCGAGGATGGTGTCATCCGGACCTTTGCAGGCGATACGGACATCTTCATCACGCCGGGCTACCGCTTTCGTGCGGTGGATGGCCTGATGACCAATTTCCATTTGCCCAAATCCACGCTGATGATGCTGGTCAGCGCGCTGATGGGACGCGAACGGATGATGGATATCTACGCCCACGCCATTGCGCAGAGATATCGTTTCTATTCCTATGGCGATTCTTCGCTGTTGATCCCAGAGGGGAACACCAAGTAGCGGTTTGAAACCAATTCAGGAGCCGCACATGAGTGAGCCCATTCTCGACATCCAGGGCCTGACCAAGATCTATCCCGGCGGCCTGAAGGCATTGGACGATGTCGATCTGCAAATCCGCCAGGGCGAGATATTTGCGCTGCTCGGGCCCAACGGAGCAGGCAAGACGACGCTGATCGGCGCGGTATGCGGGCTGGTGCGGCCGACCTCGGGCACGATCCGCGCCTTCGGTCACGACATGGCAAGCGATTGGCGGCACGCACGGGGGCGCATCGGACTGGTTCCGCAGGAGCTTGCGACCGACATGTTCGAACCGGTCTATCGCGCGGTGGCCTATTCGCGCGAGCTCTTCGGCCTCGCTCCCGACAAGGCACGGATCGAGGAAATCCTGCGTTCGCTCAACCTGTGGGACAAGAAGGACGAGCGGATCATGGCGCTGTCCGGCGGGATGAAGCGCCGCCTGCTGATTGCCAAGGCGATGGCGCACGAACCGGACCTGCTCTTTCTCGACGAGCCCACTGCCGGCGTGGATGTCGAACTGCGCAAGGGAATGTGGCAGCTAATCGGCGCAATGCGCGAGCGCGGGGTGACGGTGATCCTCACCACGCACTACATCGAAGAGGCCGAAGAGATGGCCGACCGGGTTGGGATCATCAGCAGGGGCCGCATCCTCAAAGTGGACGACAAAGCGTCGCTGATGCGGCAACTCGGGCGCACCGAGGCACACATTGCATTGGCCAATCCCCTGAGTGCACTGCCTCCAGCCATCGCCAGCTTCCCGGTCGAGCTCGAACAGGGCGGCACATCGCTTTGCTATCGGGGAGGCGATGGGACGGGGAAGGGCAAGGCCGAGGTCGCACAGCTTATCAAGGCGCTGGTGGACGAGAGTATCGACTTTACCGGCATCGACACGCGCGAAAGCAGCCTCGAGGAAATCTTCGTCTCGCTCCTCGGTGAGAAGGAGGTGGCGGCATGATCAGCTGGCGTTCCACCTGGGCGATTTACAAGCGCGAGTTGATGCGCTTTCTGCGCACAGCCTTCCAATCCGTGCTGGCACCGGTTCTGACCACTTCGCTCTATTTCATCGTTTTCGGCGCGGCCATCGGCAGCCGAATGCCCGACCTTGGCGGGGTAGAATACGGAGCTTTCATCATACCGGGCCTGCTGATGCTCACCCTGCTCGGCGAGACGACCAGCAATTCCAGTTTCGGCATCTACATGCCCCGCTTCACCGGCACGATCTACGAACTTCTCTCGGCACCCGTCGGGGTGGCGGAAACACTCGTCGGCTTCGTAGGGGCCGCTGCCACCAAGAGCCTGATCCTGACGGCGATCATCTTGCTCACTGCCGCGATCTTCGTCGATTACTCGATCGCCCATCCGCTCTGGGCCTTCGTCTTCGTCCTGCTTGTGGCGTGTAGCTTCAGCCTGTTCGGCTTCATCCTCGGTATCTGGGCGGACAATTTCGAGAAGTTGGGCATTATCCCGCTGCTGTTCCTGACCCCGCTGACCTTTCTTGGCGGCACTTTCTATTCGATCGACATGCTGCCCGAACCCTGGGACACGATCGCACTGGCCAACCCCATCGTCTATCTGGTGAGCGGATTGCGCTGGACATTCTACGGCAGCAGTGACGTCGATTTCCGCATATCCCTCGGGATCACGGTGGCATTCCTTGCCGTCTGCGTCGGTATCATCGCCTTCATCTTCAAGACCGGGTGGCGGCTTCGGGACTAGTTTCCGCGCGGCACACGCGCTAGGCGCGCCGCCAATGACCAAACCCCGCTTCGACTTCACGATCCACGCGACCGACGGCAAGGCGCGCACCGGCACCATCGCCATGCAGCGCGGCGAAATTCGCACGCCAGCCTTCATGCCGGTGGGGACGGCTGGAACGGTCAAGGCGATGAAGCCCGAGAGCGTCCGCGCCGCTGGCGCCGACATTATCCTCGGCAATACTTATCACCTGATGCTGCGGCCGGGCGCTGAGCGCGTTGCGCGGCTCGGTGGGCTGCACACCTTCATGAACTGGCAGCGCCCGATCCTGACCGACAGCGGCGGCTACCAGGTGATGAGCCTGTCCGACCTGCGCAAACTGACCGAACAAGGCGTCGAGTTCCGCAGCCATATCGACGGTTCCAAACACATGCTCACACCCGAGCGTTCGATGGAGATCCAGCGCCTGCTCGGCTCCGATATCGTCATGGCGTTCGATGAATGTCCGCGCGCCGACCAGCCGCGCGATGTGATTGCCGAAAGCATGGAAATGTCGATGCGCTGGGCTAAGCGCAGCCGCGACGGGTTCGACGGCGGGGCAGAGCACGCCGCCCGTTCGGCACTGTTCGGTATCCAGCAAGGCGCGCTCGATGAGCAATTGCGCAAGATCAGCGCCGAAAGGCTCACCGATATCGGCTTCGACGGCTATGCTATCGGCGGACTGGCTGTGGGCGAGGGGCAGGAAGCGATGTTTGCAACGCTCGATTTTGCACCAGACCAGCTGCCGGAGGATCGCCCGCGTTATTTGATGGGTGTCGGCAAGCCGGACGATCTGGTCGGCGCAGTCGAGCGCGGGGTCGATATGTTCGATTGCGTGTTGCCGAGCCGCTCGGGCCGCAACGGGCAGGCCTTCACCTGGAATGGCCCCATCAACCTGCGCAACGCGCGTTTCGCCGAAGACCAGGAGCCGCTCGACAGCCGCTGCGCCTGCCCCACCTGCGGCACCTATTCGCGCGCCTACATCCACCACCTTATCAAGTCGCAGGAAATCCTCGGCGCGATGCTGATGACCGAGCACAATATCGGCTTCTACCAGCAGTTGATGCAGGCGATGCGCGATGCGATCGGCGAAGGGCGGTTTGCTGCCTTCGCTGCGGATTTCCGGCGCGACTACCTGGGCGGCGGCGACACTGCATAATCCCTCTTTTCAAATGCTTGGTCCCAGCTAAACTGGGCCAGCTTAACGGGGAACAGGGTCTGTTTATGAAATACTGCTCGTCACTTGCTGCGCTTGCCGCGGCTGCTTTCGCTGCACCACTCGCGGCTCAAACGCTGGCAGAGGACGCGTCGGCGTTCGGCGCTCGCCAATCGGTCGAAAACCTCAGTATTTCTCCATCCGGAGACAGGCTGCTCTACATCCAGCCGGGTGCGCAATCGGACGAGACGATCTACGTCGTCGACCTTGCCAATGGCGGCGCGCCAACGCCGATCATCACCATGAACGAGGCGCAGGCGCGCTTGAATTGGTGTCAGTGGGCAACCGAAGAACGCATCGTCTGCGAGATTTTCGGAATGCAGGATTCCGGCGGGGTCCTGCTTAATTTCACGCGCGTCATGGCGATTAGTGCAGACGGATCGGATACCGAAATGCTGACTCCGTCCAGCAGCTACAAGACGATGGGCGTCCTCCAGGACGGGGGCGATGTGCTCGCGCTCGACGTGGAGGGGCAGGACAGCAAGATCCTGATGACCAAGCGCTATATCAAGGAGCGCTGCGAAAAGACCCGTCTATGCAACGATAAGGAAGGGCTGGGGGTCGACGCAGTCGATGTCGAGAACGGACGCGCACGGCCTGTCGAGGACGCCGCGTTGCGAGCCGTTTCCTATATGGCGGATGGCAGTGGGCAGGTCCGCGTGATGCTCGCCGGCGATACCGCGGCCAGTGGTTATGACGGCAGCGACTATCGCTATCTCTACCGCCGGAAGGGTGAGAGCAAATGGTATCCGCTTTCCAGTGTCGACGCAGGTGGGCCGCTGTCGGTGGGATTCCGCCCGGTCGGCATCGATAGCGAGAAGGACGTCGTTTACGGGCTCGAGCGCAAGAACGGCTACGACGCCCTGTATGCCTTCGCGCTCGATGGTTCGGAATCCAAGACGCTCGTCATGGCGCTCGACGATGTGGACGTGGACGGCGTCGCGCGTATCGGTCGCCAGCGCCGCGTGGTCGGCGCCAATTTTGCGACTGAACGGGCTTACACCAAATATTTCGATCCCCAACTTGAGAAACTCGCCGACGCCTTCGCCAAGGCTCTGCCGGGCAACCCCTCGATCACCATCGCCGATGCCAGCGCCGACGAGAACGAACTAATCCTTATCGCCTCGAGCGATACCGATCCCGGCAAGGCCTATCTGTTTGAAAAGGACACCCGTTCACTGAGTGAGCTCCTGTCGCTGCGCATGCCGCTCGACAGTCGCTCTATGGGCAAGATGAAACCCGTCACCTATCCGGCGGCGGACGGAACCCAGGTCCCCGGCTATCTGACCCTGCCACCGGGTAGCGACGGCAAGAACCTGCCTGCCATCGTCATGCCGCATGGCGGGCCGGGCTCACGCGATGTGTGGGGTTTCGACTGGCTCGTGCAGTTCTTCGCCGCCCGTGGTTACGCCGTGCTCCAGCCCAATTTTCGCGGCTCGTCCGGCTATGGCTCGGCGTGGTTCGGCAAAAATGGTTTTCAGGCTTGGGAAACGGCAATCGGAGACATCAACGATGCCGGACGCTGGCTCGTGTCTCAGGGCATTGCCGATGCGACGAAACTCGCCACGGTGGGTTGGTCCTACGGCGGCTATGCCGCGCTGCAATCGCAAGTGGTCGATCCCGATCTGTTCAAGGCGGTGGTCGCCATTGCGCCGGTGACGGACCTTGATCTGCTCCGCGAGGAAAACCGGCGCTATACCAGCTACACCGCTTATGACCGGATGATCGGTAACGGCGCGCATGTGCAGAATGGGTCGCCCGCGCGCCACGCGGCGAACTTCAAGGCACCCGTGCTGCTAGTGCACGGAACGCTGGACCAGAATGTCACCGCGGCCCAATCGAAACTGATGGAAAATCGGTTGCAGTCCGCCGGGAAATCGGTCGACTACCTAGAGTTCAAGGGGCTCGACCACGGGCTGGTCCACAGCCAGGCGCGCGGGATCATGCTGAAAAGGATCGGCGAGTTTCTCGAGGCCAACCTCGCGTTCTGAAGAACCACATCGAGACACAGAAAAAGGGCGGCCACAATGGGCCGCCCTTTTCGTATTCGGTATCGCGTGTGTCTTAGCGCGAGTAGAACTCGACCACGAGGTTCGGTTCCATGGTGACCGGGTAGGGCACTTCGTCGAGCTTGGGCACGCGGGTGAAGGTCACCTTGTCGTTGCCGTCAGGTGCGACGTAGTCGGGGATCTCACGCTCGGGAAGGCTCTGCGCTTCGATGACGAGAGCCATTTCCTTGGCCTTGTTGCCGAGGCTGATGACGTCGCCGACCTTGACACGGGCGCTCGGGATGTTGGTCTTCACGCCATTCACGTAGATGTGACCGTGGTTGACGATCTGGCGGGCGGCGAACACGGTCGGGGCGAACTTGGCGCGGTACACGACCATGTCCAGGCGCTGCTCGAGCAGGCCGATCAGGTTCTGGCCGGTATCGCCCTTCATGCGGCTCGCCTCGGCGTAGGTGCGACGGAACTGCTTCTCGGTCACATCACCGTAATAGCCCTTGAGCTTCTGCTTGGCGCGAAGCTGCAGGCCGAAATCGCTCGTCTTCCCCTTGCGACGCTGGCCGTGCTGGCCGGGGCCGTAGGAACGCTTGTTGACCGGGGAGTTCGGGCGACCCCAGATGTTTTCACCCATCCGGCGGTCAAGTTTGTACTTGGCGCTCTTGCGCTTCGACATAGGTCTTTCCTTCGATTTGCAAGGTCACCCCAACGGTGACCGTTCAACCCGGTTCGCACCACCCGGCCTATTGTGCCGGGCGCGGCCGCCGCTTCACCGGGATGCGGGACCAATCGGGCGCAGCGAAACGCACTGCGGTGCCGAAGTGAAGCGCGCCAGATAGCGATCCGGCGCGCCAAGTCAAGCGGAGTCGGTTGCGATCAGTGCCGCGAGCTGAACGTCGAGGGGCTTGAGCCGAGACCGTATTTGCTGGTCGAGCCGAAACTGCTGTGGCTGTTGTTGTACACGAAACCGCTGCGGCGAGACTTCGGCGGATTGGTGCGGGCGATTTCCACCGCTTCGAGCCATTCCGACCGGTCGAGGCAGATGCTTTGGGTGTACGTGGCACGCGCGCGATCGAGACACAGTACATCGCCGTCGGCGTCACCGCTGAGCACGAGCCCGGCCTGTTCGGACACGAAGGTGCGGCGGCGGTCGAGCCGGGTATCGTCGGCCTCGATCGAAACGAGCGGCAGGGTGCTCGCGAGCAGGAACGTGGTCAGCATGGAATTCTCCCCTTCGTGTCTGTGCCCTCCGCGTGACATCAAGCCATTGAGACAGTGTATCTTTCCTGAACGCTCTCGACAAAGCCCCTATCCCGCGCCACAGCGCGCGCCATGACTGACATCAAGCATCCCGACGACTGCCGAAGCATGCTTGACGTACGGGCCGGGGTCGATGCGACCGACCGCGAATTGATGGCGCTGCTCGACCGGCGCTTCGGCTATATGCGGGCGGCGGCTCGGATCAAGCCGAGCCGCGACAGCGTGCGGGACGAGAAGCGCAAGGCGGCCGTGATCGATGCCGCCAGGGCCGAGGCCGAGTCGCGCGGCCTTCCGGCCGAGGCCATCGCCGACCTGTGGGACAAGCTGGTCGAGGCGTCGATCGCCTATGAGTTCGAGGAGTGGGACCGCACCCGGCGTTCTTAGCGCGCAGGCCCGAAGTGGGGGATCAATTGCCGTTGTTGAAGGCGGTCCATTCTTCGGCCGTCATGCACACCCGCTCCTTGCGACGGCTCGACATATCCATGCGAATGTGGCGGCAAATTTTCCTGGTTTCGGCCTTCTTCTCGACCTTAGCGGTTTCTTGCTCTTCTCGCTTCTTCGGCTGTTCTGCACCTTCAGGGCTTGCGAGCAGGGCGAGGGCGACCACGGTGGAAAGCATGAAGCGTATCCTGTTGCTGTGATTGGGGAATTGGACTTGGAGCGCGCGTGCTAATCGGAACTTTCGGCGTTGTCGAGGGGGCCTTTCGGCACTTTGTCGCCACGCTGCAGCGAAGACAGAACACCGCGCAAGGTTCGGATTTCCAAATGGTTCCAGCCTGGCTTGGTCAGCACCGTTCTGAGCGTTCTCCGCGTCGCTTCCGTACGGTTTGCGGGGAGGAAATAGCCCTTCGGCTGCAGCATAGCTTCCAGATGTGCAATGAGATCGTCTAGCTCGGCCTGCGGGGCAGGCGGCAGCAGGTCCTCCTGCGTCGGCTGTTCGAGTTCGGCACCTTTCGACCATTCGTAAGCGCACAGGATGACCGCCTGCGCAAGGTTCAGCGACCCGAACTCGGGATCGATCGGGACCGTCAGTATAGCGCGAGCGAGAGCAACGTCCTCTGTTTCCAGTCCTGACCTTTCGGGCCCGAACAGGACGGCCGACTTGCCCGCTTGGCTGTGGATGGCCTGCGCCGCCTCCTCGGGCGTCACGACGGGTTTGGTGACCCCGCGCTTGCGCACGGTCGTGGCGTAGATATGCGCGCAATCCGCAACGGCCTCCGCGGTGGTCGCAAAAACCTGCGCGCGTTCGAGCACATCGTCGGCTCCGGCTGCAGAGGGGCCGGCGTCAGGATTCGGCCAGCCGTCGCGCGGCGCTACCAGGCGCAGCTCGGTGAGGCCGAAATTGCGCATCGCCCGTGCCGCATTGCCTATGTTCTCGCCCAATTGCGGGCGAACGAGGACAATGGCGGGTTTCTGCGGCTTGCCGATGTCTCGACTGGGGTTCTCGACTTCGCTCGAACCCCGCTCGACACGAACGGCAGTGCCTTTCACCCGTTCGTGTCGAGCAGACATCGAGCCTGTCGAGATGGCTTGTCGAGACGTCCTGCGAGAGGGAGGTTTTGCAAAATGGGCAACCTTGTTCCAGTCGCCTTCGATCAATCCAACCTTCTTGGCTTGCGACCACTTCTTGATGCGCAATTCGCTCGCGAGCGCTTCTTCTCTCGTAGCGAAGTCAGCCGCCCATACCAGCTCCAACGGATGCCGCGATGCCGTATAGCCCGCAAAAGACCCATCGAGATGCTGAGCCCATCTCATTTCAAGATCGTCTGTATGACCCGTGTAGAACGTCCCGTCGCCGCAACGGATCATGTAAGCCCAGAACATCTCTAGTCCTTCGCCGCTTCCTGCACCGTGCTGGCGAATTCCTCGAAGTCCCGCGCCTCACTGAAGTCGCGATAGACACTGGCAAAGCGGATATAGGCGACGCTGTCGATCTGGCGCAGTCCGTCCATCACCATTTCGCCGATCCGGGTCGAAGCGATCTCGCCTTCGCCCGCTGTCTCGACCTGCCGCTGGATGCCCGAGACGAGCTGGTCGATCTGCTCCTGCGTAACGCCGCGCTTGCGGCACGCGAGCGTGACCGATTGTTCGAGCTTCGAACGATCGAAGGCTTCGCGCTTGTCGTCCGATTTCACGACGGTCACATCGCGCAATTGCACGCGCTCGAAGGTCGTGAAGCGAGCTCCGCATTTGGAACATTGGCGGCGACGGCGGATAGCGGCGTTGTCTTCAGCCGGGCGTGAGTCTTTTACCTGGCTGTCGTCATGCGCACAGAATGGGCAGCGCATCGTCTACTTCTTGATCCTCGTATGCAGCGCATAGACGGCGCCGGCAGCGAGGCCGATGGGCCATGAGACGAGGGGTAGCACTGCCGCAGCGACGGCACCAATGGCCGCGCCGGTCAGCACCGGCGGCGTGGAAGGGTGCTTCATGCCTTGCCTCGCCATGCCCTTGATCTCTTCGCGGGCGCTCTCGACCCAGTCATTCTCTTCCGGTTGGGGTGTGCCGGTCATCATCGGTTCCTCAAGGGTAAACAGGGAACTGCGAGCATAGCTCACTTACCCGCCCGCGCACACTTTCTTCGACCTGCGCATCGCCTTCGGGGCCGTTCTTGGCCAGGCCGTCTACCACTTCCGCGATCAGCGCGCCGACCTTGCGGAACTCGGCCGGGCCGAAGCCACGCGTGGTACCGGCAGGCGTGCCCAGGCGAATGCCGCTGGTCACGAAAGGGCTGCGGGTGTCGTAAGGGATGCCATTCTTGTTGCACGTCAGCCATGCACGGTCGAGACCGGCTTCGGCGGCCTTGCCGGTCACATCCTTGGCCGTGAGATCGACCAGCATCGAATGATTGTCGGTCCCGCCCGACACGATCCGCAGGCCGTTCTCTTCGAGGCTGGCGGCGAGCGCACGGGCGTTCTCGACCACGGCGTGGGCATAGGTCCTGAAGTCGGGCCGCAGCGCTTCGCGGAATGCGACGGCCTTGGCCGCGACGACATGCATCAGCGGGCCGCCTTGCAGGCCGGGGAAGACCGCCATGTTGAGCGGCTTGGTCAAATCCTCGTCATTCCACAGGATGATGCCCGAGCGCGGACCGCGCAGGCTCTTGTGCGTGGTGCTGGTGACGATATGCGCGTGCGGGAAGGGTGAGGGATGCGCGCCGCCTGCAACGAGGCCGGAGATGTGGCTCATGTCGCACAGCAGCGTCGCGTCGACTTCATCGGCAATTTCGCGAAAGCGCGGGAAGTCCCACAGGCGCGAATAGGCGGTGCCGCCGCAGATGATCAGCTTGGGCTTGTGTTCGCGCGCAGTCTCTGCAACTTCGTCCATGTCGATGAGCTCGTCGTCCTTGCGCACACCGTAGCTGACCGGATTGAACCACTTGCCGCTGATATTCACCGGTGATCCATGGGTCAGGTGGCCACCCGAATTGAGGTCGAGGCCCATGAAAGTGTCGCCCGGCTGCAGCAGCGCGAGGAACACTGCCTGGTTCATCTGAGAGCCCGAATTGGGCTGCACATTGGCGAAATTGCAGCCGAAGAGCTCTTTCGCCCGCTCGATAGCCAGCGTTTCGACGACATCGGCGTAATCGCACCCGCCGTAGTAACGCTTGCCCGGATAGCCCTCGGCATATTTGTTGGTGAAGACGCTACCGGTCGCTTCGAGCACGGCCTTGGAGGCGATGTTCTCGCTGGCGATCAGCTCGATCTTGTCCTGCTGCCGCTTGAGCTCGTTCGACACGGCTTCGGCGATTTCCGGATCGGCGGCAGCAAGATCGTCGTGCCAGAAACGGTGCATGATGTCGGACTGGGTCTGTTCGGCTGTGCTCATGGCGGATCTCAGTTCGGGTTGGAGAGTTTGTCGACGCGGCGCTGGTGACGACCGCCGCCGAATTCGGTTTCGAGGAAGGCGGTGAGGCAGGCCTTGGCCATGTCGCTGCCCGTCAGGCGCGCGCCCATGGCGATGACATTTGCATCGTTGTGTTCGCGCGAGAGGGCGGCGGAAAGCGGCTCGCCGACCAGTGCGCAACGCACCGCCGGATTGCGATTGACCGACATGGAAATGCCGATCCCGCTACCGCACAGCGCGACACCGCGCTCAGCTGTGCCATCGGCAACAACGCCCGCAAGCTTGTAGCCGAAGTCGGGATAATCGACGCTGTCGGTCGTGTCCGGTCCGAGGTCGGCAACCTCGTGGCCCTGCTCGATGAGCCAGTCGCGCAGTTCGGCCTTGAGCTCGACGGCGGCGTGGTCGGATGCGATCGCTATCTTCATGCGCGTCGCCATAGGCGAGCGGGGCGATTCGTGCGACCCCGTCCGGAGGCCTTATCTTCAATCAGGACGCCGGGAGCGCTCCGTATTTCGGACAGTCGGAACGGCAGACGCCATCGTGCGACCATTCGGGCGGACGCCAGAGATAGGCCAGTTTGTCCTGCCAGCGCTCTGCGTGATCCATGCGGTCCTTGAGTTGCTTCAACCCGGCGAATTGCGCGGTGAGCGGATTATTGTCGTAGACCCGCTTGACGAGGCCGGGGTCGGGTTCTTCCGCGAGATGGGCGACCGATCCGAACAGGCGGTCGTAGAGTAGCGTGACCTGGCTGTAATTGCGGTCGATATATTGGGGCTGGTTGGCGTGATGGACCTTGTGCATCTTCGGCGTCATGAGCACCCGGTCGATCCAGCCCATCCGCGGGACATAGCTCGCGTGGTTCCAGATACCGAAGGCATTGGTGCAGACGCTGACCGCGATGTAAACGACCGGATCGATTCCGACGAACGCCGCGGGTAGGGCGAACAGGTTCTTGAGCTGCCCGTCGAAAACGAACCCGCGCGCTGCGGTCGAATGGTTGAACTCGTTCGACGAGTGATGGATCGCGTGAAAAGCCCAAAGCAGGCCGATCCGGTGCGCCAGGCGATGGTCCCAGTAATAGGCCAGTTCGTGAAACAGGAAGGCGAGCGGAATTGCCAGCAGCAGCGACATTTCGGAAACGAGACGAAGATTGTCGAACACCGCCACATAGAGCGCGAGCGGGATCAGGATCGCTATGACGAGATTGAGGACGCTACTGATAAGGTTGAGCCCGATCGAGCACAGCGCGTCCTTGTTGTCGTAGTCGGGATTTCCCCACAGCGCCCAGACTCGTTCGACAATGACACTGCCGAAATAGACCGACGCAAGAATCCACAAGGCAGCCGGGCCGCCGATGAATGCGATGGCGCTTTCTATACTCTCCATCGCCTGATCCTAGCGGTTTTATTGATCCAGGAAAGACCGCATCTTGCGGCTGCGGCTCGGGTGCTTGAGCTTGCGCAGCGCCTTGGCCTCGATCTGCCGGATGCGTTCGCGCGTCACCGAAAACTGCTGCCCGACTTCCTCGAGCGTGTGATCGGTGTTCATGCCGATGCCGAAGCGCATGCGCAGCACGCGTTCTTCGCGCGGAGTCAGGCTGGCGAGCACGCGGGTGACGGTTTCCTTGAGGTTCGCCTGGATCGCCGCATCGACCGGGATGATGGCGTTCTTGTCCTCGATGAAATCGCCGAGGTGCGAATCCTCTTCGTCGCCGATCGGCGTTTCGAGGCTGATCGGTTCCTTGGCGATCTTCATCACCTTGCGCACCTTCTCGAGCGGCATCGAAAGACGCTCGGCCATTTCTTCCGGTGTCGGCTCGCGGCCCTGCTCGTGCAGGAACTGGCGGCTGGTACGGACCAGCTTGTTGATCGTCTCGATCATATGGACCGGGATACGGATCGTGCGGGCCTGGTCGGCGATTGAGCGGGTGATCGCCTGCCGGATCCACCATGTGGCGTAGGTGCTGAACTTGTAGCCGCGGCGGTACTCGAACTTGTCGACCGCCTTCATCAGGCCGATGTTGCCTTCCTGAATAAGATCAAGGAATTGCAGGCCGCGGTTGGTATATTTCTTGGCGATGGAAATCACCAGGCGAAGATTCGCCTCGACCATTTCCTTCTTCGCGATGCGCGCCTCGCGTTCGCCCTTCTGCACCATGTTCACGATGCGGCGGAACTCGGGCAGGGCCATGCCGGTCTGGCTGGCGATATCGGCGATCTCCGTGCGGATGCGGTCGATCGCGTCGGCTTCCTTGTCGGCGAAGGCAGCCCACTTCTTGTCCTTCTTGACACGGTCCTTGAGGAAATCCTCGTCGAGCTCGTTGCCGATATAGGCCTGCAGGAAGTCCGCGCGCTTGATTTTGTGGCGCTCTGCGAGGCGCAGCATCTGCCCGCCGAGCGCGGTCAGGCGGCGGTTGAAGGCATACAGATTGTCGACCAGGAATTCGATCTTGGTGGCGTGAAACTGCATGCTCTCGACTTCGGCGGTCAGTTCCTCGCCGAGCTTCTCGTAGCGGTTCTCTTTCGCCTTGGGCAGAACTTCGCCGCGGGCGATGGTATCGACACGCTCTAGCTGCAGTTTCTCGAATTTCTTGAACAACGAGGTAATGCGCGCAAAGCGCTCGATGGCATCGGGCTTCAGCGCCGCTTCCATCTGCGCGAGCGACATGGTGTTGTCCTCGTCCTCATCGTCGTCGGACTTGCTGCTGCCCTCTTCGCCGTCCTCGTCGTCCGAATCCTCGTCATCGGTATCGTCGTCATCGTCGACGATGGTCGGGCCGGCATTCTCTTCCGAGATTTCGCCATCGTCATCGTCCTCGGCGCCTTCCTCCAGCTTCTCGGCCGGCGGCTCCTTGGACAGCATGGCATCGAGATCGAGGATCTCGCGCAGCTGCATTTCCTCGGCATTGAGCGCTTCGGACCACTGGATGATGGCGTGGAAGGTGATCGGGCTCTGGCACAATCCGATGATCATCGTGTCGCGACCGGCCTCGATCCGCTTGGCAATGGCAATTTCGCCTTCGCGGCTGAGCAATTCGACCGCGCCCATCTCGCGCAGATACATCCGCACCGGATCGTCGGTACGGTCGCCGGTGGTCGTCTTTTTTACGGCAGCGGCGGGCTTCTTGGCGTCTTTCTTTTCGTCCTTGGCGGCGCCGGGCGCGATTTCCTCGACCTCGTTGGCCTGTTCCTGCTCGGCCTCGGCCTCCTCGTCGCTCTCGACGATTTGCACGCCCATCTCGGACAGCGAAGTCTGGATATCCTCGATCTGGTCGGGGCTCATTTCGCCCGAAGGCAGCGCTTCGTTGAGCTCATCATAGGTGACGTAGCCCTTGCGCTTGGCCTTGGTGATCATCTTCTTGATCGAAGCTTCGTTGAGATCGATCAGGGGAGCATCTTCCGCCTGGGTTTTCTTCTTCGCCTTGGAAGCCATAGGTCTCGCTTCAATCCGTTTTTTCTTCGCCCGCCGGTTCCGGCTGTGACGTATACCCCAGATCAGACTGCCCGCGGGCGGCCTGTAAACTCGCCATTTGGCCGAGTCGCGCCTCGAAATCCAGCTTTCGCTTCAACAGTCTCTGCTGTTCGGCAAAAGCACCTTCGGGGTCGGTATCGAACCGCGCCGTGGCTGCCGCAAGGGCAGTTTCCAGCGCAGGTCGTTCGACCAGCAACGATACGGCTTCGGCCAAGTCTTCGCGCGCATCCTCGGGATCGGTACCTTCCTGGAGGAAGGAGAAATGACTTCTATCCGGGGGCGCAAGACGGCCGCTATCGGCAGATATGGGCAATTCGCCACCGTCTTCAAGTATTTCCGCCATGTCGAGCAGCGGA
Organism: Erythrobacter litoralis HTCC2594; assembly: GCF_000013005.1. GTDB lineage: Bacteria > Pseudomonadota > Alphaproteobacteria > Sphingomonadales > Sphingomonadaceae > Parerythrobacter > Parerythrobacter litoralis_A. Next base: position 1,173,095 of record NC_007722.1, read on the forward strand.
TTTATCGCCCGTGCGATATTCGCGTCACGCTCGGCCGCTTCGGCAAGCGCATCCGCATGGCGGTCGATCTGGTCGGGATGGCGGATCAACCCGGCAACGACCGCTCCCGTCAAGGCGTCGCGCGATCCGCCTTGGATGGTCTTTTGCAGCGCTCTGATCGCCGCGGGATCGGGTCTGGGCCGGGAAGCGAGACTCTTCGAAAAGCCATTAGGTTTCCAAGGGGCTTTTTCGCGCCTCGGGAAGGCATAGTCGGAAAAACGGTCGAGCAATTCGCGGCGGTAGAGTGCCTTGATATCGGCATCGCCGATGGCATCGACATGCGCCATCAGCCGCGCCTTGAGGCCCGCTTTCGCCTCGGGACTGTCGAGCGGCTCGGCATCGCGTTCGAACTGCCACAGCGTATCGAGCAGGCTGCCGGGCTTCGCGAGGATATCTTCCATCGCTTGCGCCCCACGCTGATTGATAAGGTCATCGGGATCGAGACCCGCGGGCAGGCGCACTATGCCAAGCGAATGGGCAGGGCGCAGTAAGGGAAGGGCGCGCTGGATCGCCCGCATCGCCGCGCGCTGGCCGGCGGCATCGCCATCGAAACACAGAATCGGCCGCTCGACCATCCGCCACAGCATTTCGATCTGCCGCTCCGTCAGCGCGGTTCCGAGCGGGGCGACCGCATCCTCGATCCCGGCGTTGGCGAGGGCGATGACGTCCATATAGCCTTCGACGACGACAATGCGGCCGGTCTGGCGCGAGGCGGGGCCCGCCCGATGCAGGTTGTAAAGCGTGCGCCCTTTGTCGAAGAGCGGCGTATCGGGCGAGTTGAGATATTTTGCCACGCCGTCGCGCTTGTCGAGAATGCGCCCGCCGAACGCGATCACGCGCCCCCGCGCATCCTGGATCGGCAGCATCAGCCGGTCGCGAAAGCGGTCGTATTTGCTGCCATCCTCTGTCTCGATCCGCATACCGCTTTCGACGAGCATCGCGTCCTCGAAACCGACACCGGAGCCCATCGCCTGCTTGCTGTCCGGGGCGTAGCCGAAGCCGAATTCGCGGATCACGCCATTGGAGAAACCGCGCGAGGCCAGATAGTCGCGGGCCCTGGCACCCTCCGCACCACGCAATTGTTCGACGAACCATCGCTGCGAAGCCTCGGTCACATCGATCAGGCTGGCGCGCTTTTCCGCCTGCTGCGCCGCACGCGGATCGGGGGCAGGGACTTCCAGCCCCGCTTCCTGCGCCAGCTCCTTCACCGCATCCATGAACTGCAGGCCGCGCTGGTCGGTCATCCAGCGGATCACGTCGCCATGCGCACCGCAGCCGAAGCAGTGGTAAAAGCCTTTTTCGTCCGAGACCGTAAAACTCGGCGTTTTCTCGTTATGGAATGGGCAGCACGCCTTCCATTCGCGGCCCGCTCTTTGCAGCTTGGTCGTGCGCATGATGACGCTGGAAAGCGTCACCCGCGCACGCAATTCGTCAAGCCATTGGGGTGAGAGCATGGTGCTTCAATGCGCTCTCACGCCCGCGCATTCAAGCAGTGCGGCCTATTCGCCTGTGGAGGTGGCAGGTGCCAGACACGCATTGCTCGCTCTGTCCGCAGACGCGGGCATCGGCCCGTTGCCGGTGGCGGCCGTGCCATCGACCTCGATCTGGTAAGCGGGGGCAGGGCCTGCGGGCGGTAGGGTCGAATGCCAGTAGAAGGTGAGCGGTTCGCCCTGTTCCCACTGGTCGCCGCCGTCGCCGGCATTGACGGTCCACACCAGCGCGCCATTGTCGCAGCTCATCACGATATCGGCCTTCGCGCCGATCGCGGCGAGCGCCTCGGCCTTGGAATAGCCCGCGCTGCCGGTAAAACCATGGGCAGGGCGCAGCATTCGGAATTCGGTCGCCCGTTCGACATCGCTGGCATCGGCACCGTCGCCACTGCCTGTCGCAGCGTCATTGTCTTCGCCCGGGTAGACGATGTGAACGTAGGTAAAGACCGTACCGGCGGGCGCAGTCGCCGGATCACAGGGATCCATGCCGTCGGGACAGGCGACATAGCTCGTCATGTCGGCATAATTGCCGCTGGCATTGGACAGCGCGACCTTCACTTCCGGACCGCGCGGCCCCACGATCTTGGCACCAAGCTCGAGTTCGCCGAAATCGCCCTTGTCGCGGTCGACGGCCTTGGAAATCGCATCCCCATCGGTGTTGACGTCATTGAGATCGGTCACATCGCTGCCGGTCACCGTGTTGGTTTCGTCATCGACGTCGGTTGCATCCGCACAGGCGGTGGCGACCAGGGCGAGAGAGAGGAGCGAACAGGCAGCGAGGCGTTTCATCAGAAGCTTTCCTTCACGAGTTTCGAGGCGAGGCTCATGTCCAGTACAGCGCCGTGTTTCGCCTTCAGTTCCCCCATCACTTTACCCATATCCTTAATGGAGTCCGCACCAGTGTTTGCCTTCGCCTCTTCGATAGCGGCGCGTGTCTGCGCCTCGTCCATCTTTTGCGGCAGGAACTCCTCGATAACCGCCAGCTCCGCGCGTTCCTTGTCGGCCAGTTCCTCGCGGCCACCATCAACATACATGGTTATCGACTCGCGCCGCTGCTTGGCCATCTTTTCCAGCACATCCATCACCAGCGCATCATCCTCGATCTCTTTCGAGGAGGTCCGCAGCTCGATATCACGATCCTTGATCTTGGCCCCGATCAGCCGCAGCGCAGCGGTGCGGTCCTTGTCCTTGGCCTTCATGGCGGCGACGGTTTCGGCCTTGATATCGTCTCTCAGCATGGGTCTGTCCTGTCGTATCGGGTGTGATCGTGGATTGATCCCCAAGTGGCGCGCGATCGCGCTTGACGCAAGGGGAGGGTGCGCTTAGCCGCAGTCTCTTAGCGACATCGCCGGAAACACCTGACTCGGAGCAAGCCCCATGGCATCTGCCGACATTACGCCTGCGCAACCCAAAGACGCCACAGGTGTATTGCTTCTGGCCGATGGAACGGCGCTGTGGGGCAAGGGCTTTGGGGCGACCGGCAGCGCGGTCGGCGAGGTGTGCTTCAACACCGCGATGACCGGCTACCAGGAGGTGATGACCGATCCCTCCTACGCGGCGCAGATCGTCACCTTCACCTTCCCGCATATCGGCAATGTCGGCTCGAACGACGAGGACGTCGAAAGCGCCGTCGAAGCGGCTGTCGGCTGCGTGGTGCGCGAGGAAGTCACGCCGTCGAGCAATTTCCGCGCCGACAAGCACTTCGACGAATGGATGAGCGCCAATGGCAAGATCGGCCTTTCCGGCATCGATACCCGCGCGCTGACCCGCTTCATCCGGCTAAGCGGCGCGCCCAACGCTGTGATCGCGCATGCTCCCGACGGAACATTCGACCTGCCTGCACTGCTCGCCCGCGCGCAAAAGTGGCCGGGGCTGGAGGGCATGGACCTCGCCCAGCGCGTCAGCCGCGCGAAGCAGGAAGATTGGGGCGGGGGTCCGTGGGCTCTCGGCAAGGGCTACGGGCGAGCGCCGTGGCCGAAATCGCCCTCTCTCCTTCAGGGGAGAGGGAGGAGCGACGAAGTCGCGGAGGGTGTGGGGGATGCTCGCGACGCATCGCCAGCCAGCCACCACCCCCCGACCCCCTCCTCTGAAGAAGAGGGGGAGTTTATGCCTCACGTGGTCGCGATCGACTACGGCGCGAAGGACAATATCTTCCGCAACCTGGTGAAGGCCGGGGCGCGGGTGACGGTGGTGCCGGCCAAGGCCAGCCTCGAAGAGGTGCTGGCGCACAATCCCGACGGCGTGTTCCTGTCCAACGGTCCGGGCGATCCGGCGGCGACGGGCGAATATGCGGTGCCGGTGATTGCCGGGTTGCTGGAGCGCGACATCCCGCTGTTCGGCATCTGCCTCGGCCACCAGATGCTGGCGCTGGCGGCGGGCGCGAAAACCACCAAGATGCACCAGGGCCACCGCGGCGCGAACCACCCGGTCCAGCGGGTGGGCGAAGGCTGGGGCGAGACCTCGGGCCTCGTCGAGATCACCAGCATGAACCACGGCTTCGCGGTCGATGGCGAGACTTTGCCGGAGGGTGTGGAGCAGACGCATGTGAGCCTGTTCGACGGCAGCAATTGCGGCATCAGCATCCGCGGCAAGAAAGCGTTCGGCGTGCAGTATCACCCGGAGGCTAGCCCGGGACCGCAGGACAGCTTCTACCTGTTCGAGAAGTTTGTGGGGATGTTGGGGTGAGAAAAAAGCTAATCCTTTTGCTTGGAGCGTTGTCCCTAGTCGGGGTTTCTCCCGCAATGGCTCAGAAGCCGCCAGAACCTGATGCGGCGTCTCCCCGCCAACTCTATGTGGCATGCACATTGATGCTGACCGGTAACGAACTGGCCGACCGCGAGTTTGCTGGCAAGTTCAAACCAATGTCCGCGCCTGCTTGCCTCTTCGCAGCCATGAACACACTGAAATTGGGAATGGGACAAGACGCGCAGGATGCTTTTCGATTTTGTCCAAATGGAAATCTCGATTTCGATTCAAACGCGCCTCGAGCAATGGCTCGCGCATACCTAGAATACTTCGAGAGTTCGGCGGAGAATTTGAGGGAAATAAGCGGACTAGCCGCTTTTGTGATCGCTCAAAAAACTAGGTGGCCCTGTAGATAATGCCCAAACGCACTGACATCTCCTCGATCCTCGTAATTGGCGCCGGCCCGATCATTATCGGCCAGGCCTGCGAGTTCGATTATTCCGGCACGCAGGCGATCAAGGCGCTGCGCGAGGAGGGGTATCGAGTCGTGCTCGTCAATTCCAACCCGGCCACGATCATGACCGATCCGGAGATGGCGGACGCGACTTACGTTGAACCAATTGTGCCCGAGATTGTGGCCAAAATCATCGCCAAGGAGAAGCCCGACGCGCTGCTGCCGACCATGGGCGGGCAGACTGCGCTCAACTGCGCGCTCAAGCTCGATGAAATGGGCGTTCTGGCCGAGCATGGCGTGGAGATGATCGGGGCCAAGGCCGATGCTATCGACAAGGCCGAGAACCGCCAGCGCTTCCGCGAGGCGATGGACAGCATCGGCCTCGAAAGCGCGCGCAGCGGCATCGCCAACACGCTGGAGGAAGCGCGCGAAGTGCTCAAGCGCACGGGGCTTCCCTCCATCATCCGCCCCAGCTTCACGCTCGGCGGCACCGGCGGAGGCATCGCCTACAACACGCAGGAATTCGACCGCATCGTACGCGAGGGTCTGGATGCATCGCCCACCACCGAAGTGCTGATCGAGGAATCGCTGCTCGGGTGGAAAGAATTCGAGATGGAGGTGGTGCGCGACCGCAAGGACAACGCGATCATCATCTGCGCCATCGAGAATGTCGATCCGATGGGGGTCCACACCGGCGATTCGATCACCGTCGCGCCGGCGCTGACGCTGACCGACAAGGAATATCAGATCATGCGCACCGCCAGCATCAACGTGCTGCGCGAGATCGGGGTGGAGACGGGCGGCTCCAACGTCCAGTTCGCGGTGAATCCGGCGGACGGCCGCCTGATCGTGATCGAGATGAACCCGCGCGTGTCGCGCTCCTCGGCGCTGGCATCCAAGGCGACCGGATTCCCCATCGCCCGCGTCGCCGCCAAGCTGGCGGTCGGCTACACGCTCGACGAGATCGAGAACGAGATCACCGGCGCGACCCCGGCGAGCTTCGAGCCGACCATCGACTATGTCGTGACCAAGATCCCGCGCTTTGCGTTCGAGAAGTTCAAGGGTGCGGAGAACAATCTGGCGACGGCCATGAAGTCGGTCGGCGAAGTGATGGCGATTGGCCGCAACTTCCAGGAATCGATACAGAAGGCGCTGCGCGGCCTGGAAACCGATCTCGACGGATTCAACCGTGTGACGGAGCTTGAGGGGGTTCACAAGGATGTGATCACCGCGGCCCTAAGCAAACGCACGCCGGACCGCCTGCTCAAGGTTGCGCAAGCGTTTCGGGCCGGTTTGACCGTCGAAGAAGTGCACGAAGTCACCAGCTACGACCCGTGGTTCCTGCGCCAGATCGAAGGCATCATCCGGGCCGAGCAGGATATTTCCGAAAACGGCCTGCCCAACGATGCCGCGGCGCTGCGCAGGCTCAAGGCCATGGGCTTTTCCGACAAGCGCTTGGCGACGCTCGCGGTACGCTCGGTCGGGGTCGCCGGGGGAATGGGCGAAACGCAGGCGCGGCGCTCAGGGCTGCTGCACGATGCGCTCAAGGTTATGGCCGGGGCCACCAGCGAACAGGAAGTGCGGGAACTGCGGCACAAGCTCGGCGTGCTCCCGGTTTTCAAACGCATCGACAGCTGCGCAGCCGAGTTCGAGGCCATCACGCCCTATATGTATTCGACCTACGAAGCCCCGAGCTTCGGCGAGGCTGAAGACGAGGCGATGCCGAGCGACCGGCGCAAGATCGTCATCCTCGGCGGCGGGCCCAACCGGATCGGGCAGGGCATCGAATTCGACTATTGCTGCGTCCACGCCTGCTTCGCGCTCTCGGAAGCCGGGTTCGAGACCATCATGGTCAATTGCAACCCGGAAACGGTCTCGACCGATTACGACACCTCGGACCGCCTGTATTTCGAGCCGCTGACGGCGGAAGACGTGCTGGAAATCCTGCGCGTCGAGCAGCAATCGGGCGAGCTTGTCGGCGTGATTGTCCAGTTCGGCGGGCAGACCCCGCTCAAACTGGCGCAGGCGCTGGAAGATGCGGGCATTCCGATCCTCGGCACATCGCCCGATGCGATCGACCTGGCCGAAGACCGCGAGCGCTTCGCCAAGCTGGTCAACAAATTGAAGCTCAAGCAGCCCGACAACGGCATTGCCTACAGCCGCGACGAGGCCGCTGCGGTGGCGGCGCGGATCGGCTACCCGGTACTGCTGCGCCCGTCCTATGTCCTCGGCGGCCGCGCGATGGAGATCGTCGACAGCGAAGCGCAGCTCGACGACTACATCCGCACTGCTGTGAACGTGTCCGGCGAAAGCCCGGTTCTCGTCGATCAATATCTGCGCGATGCGATCGAATGCGATGTCGATGTCATCAGCGATGGCGAGGAAGTGCGCATTGCGGGCGTGATGCAGCATATCGAGGAAGCGGGCGTCCATTCGGGCGACAGCGCCTGCACCTTGCCGCCCTACAGCCTGCCTAACGAGATTATCGAAGAGATGGAACGCCAGGCCGAAGCGCTCGCCATCGCGCTCAAGGTGCGCGGACTGATGAACGTCCAGTTCGCGGTCAAGGACGGCGAGGTTTACCTCATCGAGGTCAATCCGCGCGCTTCGCGCACCGTGCCTTTCGTCGCCAAGGCCATCGGCCGCCCGATCGCCAAGATCGCAAGCCGCGTTATGGCGGGCGAGCCGCTGTCCGACTTCGAGCCGTTCAACCTGCGGCCGAACCATATGGCGGTGAAAGAAGCCGTCTTCCCCTTCAGCCGTTTCCCGGGCGCGGACCCGGTGCTGTCGCCGGAGATGAAGTCGACCGGCGAAGTCATGGGGATCGACCGGGCCTTCCCGGAAGCCTTCCTCAAATCTCAGCTCGGGGTCGGGATGCCATTGCCGGAGAGCGGGACGCTGTTCGTTTCCGTCAAGGATACCGACAAGCCGGTCATCGTCCCGGCCGTCAAGAGACTGATCGACCATGGTTTCCGCGTGATCGCGACCGGCGGTACGCAGACTTACCTCGCCGAACAGGGCCTGCCGGTGGAGAAGGTCAACAAGGTGGCGCAGGGTCAGCCCCATATAGTCGATGCGATCATCGACGGCGAGGTGGACCTCATCTTCAACACGACCGAAGGCTGGCAGTCCTTGCGAGACAGCAAATCCATCCGCGCGAGCGCGCTGGAAGCCAAACTGCCATACTATACGACGGCTGCTGCGTGCCTTGCCGTTGCGGAGGCGATTGCGACGGTCAATTCAAGCAAGCTTGAAGTCCGCTCGCTGCAAGACTATTATAGCGCAACGTAACACAAGCTTCTCCCGACAGTTCGATATTGCCGAACCGCGCGACCAAAGGCGCGGCGAAGTCTCGAATTGACAATCGAACCGCGGGGCGGGGCACAAACGAAAGAAATGAAGTGGGGACGGTAATGGAAAAGGTTCCGATGCTGGCAGAAGGCTACGAGCGGCTGACCGCCGATCTCAAGGCCCTGCGTGCGGAACGCCCGAAGGTGGTCGACGCGATCGAAGAAGCGCGCGCGCATGGCGACCTGTCGGAAAATGCCGAATATCACGCGGCGAAGGAACGCCAAGGCCAGATCGAAGCGCAGATCGCCGACATCGAAGACCGCGTAACCCGTGCCCAGATCATCGATCCCGCCACTTTATCGGGCGACAAGATCGTGTTCGGTGCCACCGTGACCCTGCTCGATGAAGACGACAAGCCGGTCAAATACCAGATCGTCGGCCAGACCGAAGCCGATGCCGCCAAGGGCCGCATCAGCTACAGCTCGCCCATCGGTCGCGCGCTGATCGGCAAGCAGGTCGGTGACGAGATCGAAGTGACTGTGCCCTCGGGTGATAAGTTCTACCTCGTCGACAAGGTCGAATTCGTCTGAGGTTCGCTTCGGAAGCGGCTCAATCGAGCCGCTTTTCCATCGCATAATTGTGGATCGGCACGCCGCCGATTTTTAAGTCGCGGCGCTGGATCACGGCGTACCCAGCCCGCTCGAATGCGGGCCGGGCGAGTTCGCTCGCTTCGGTGAACAGCCGCGTGAGGCCGTTATTCGCTGCGTGCGTTTCGGCAGCGAGCAAGAGCTGGACTGCAAGCCCTCGACGCGTGTGGTCGGGATGGTTGTAGAGCCGGTCGAGATGACCGTCGGGTTCCAGCAATGCATAGGCCACCGGGCGATCTTCGGCATCTGCGGCAACGAAGATCATCGCGCCCTCGGCAACGCGGCGCCGATACATGTCCGGCCCACTATGCCGTGCAGCCCACGCTTCAATCTGCGCTTCCGAATAAGCCTGCGGGCCTATTTCGCGGATCGCAGCGAGGGCAAGATTGCTCAGAGCGTCGGCATCATCGTCACGGAAAGGGCGGATGGCATAGGCCATCGCTAAGCCTATTCGTCGGGAGTCAGCAGCTTGTGCAGGTGGACGATGACGTATTTCATCTCCGCATCGTCCACCGTACGCTGTGCCTGGCCCCGCCACGCCTCTTCGGCCGCGTCGTAATTGCTGTAAACGCCTACGACATGCACACTTTCGGGATCCTGGAACTCCATAGTGCGCGGGTCGGTGACGCGGCCACCCATCACCAGGTGCAGTTTCTGCTTCGGGGTCGTTTCTTCCATCGGTTCGCTTTCCTTGGGGAGGAGGATTGCAGCGCCCATAGCCAAAGCGGCGCGACAGGCAAAGCCGTCACGCCGCTTATTTGGTCGTCCTGGAAGCGATCAGTGCGGCAGGCGCATTTTCGCTCCGCGGAAGGACCGACCGGCCTTGCGTCCGGCGCGCCGCGCATAATCGTGTGCGGTATCGCGCGCGGTCGAGGCAAGGTACGAGCCTTCACGCTTGGCCTTGCGGGTGTTGCGATCGATGCTGTCGCCGATATCCTCGATCGCATCGCCGCTCGCCTGTTTGACGTCGCCGGCGAAATCGCCTGCGGCATCAATCACGCCCATGGCATAGGCAATTCCGGCCTCGGCGGCATAGCTGGTCAGGTCGGCGGCCCGGCTGCCGAGGCGGCGGCCGGGCTTGGTCATGGCGCCGATCACGATGCCCAATACGGCTACACCAGCGACCGTGGCGACGGGATGTGCCTTGACAAATTCGGTGGCGAGTTCGCCTGCCTCGCGTGCGCTGTCTGCCAGCGAACGTTCTTCGGCGCGTTTTTCACCTGCTTCGATCCGCTCGCGAAGTTCGTCGCGCTTTTCATCGGTGCTCATAGGGGGTCTCCTGTCATTTTCCGGAAATAGGCTTGCGAATTCTCAACGAGACGAAACTTGTTCGGGTTCCGGAAAATCCCCTTCGGTTTCAGCGTCCTCACTATCAGAGGCAAATCCCAGCGTACTCATGATCGGGTTGCGTGCGAACCAGAGCAGCACAGCACCGACGAGCACGGCCAAGACACCCTTGTTGTCTTGGGCGACTTCGCTCGCTTGATCGAAAATTTCCGACGCGCCTTCCTGCAATCGGTCTGCGGCACGGTGCGTCAAACTGCGCGAGCTGAAATCTTCTTTCACGCGCTCCACATCTGCCAGCAGAAGTGCCTTGGCCGCGTCGCGCAATCGACGATCTTCGCGCAATTCGCGTTCATACCACTTCATCGTCATCGCCTTTAAAAAGGGAACCGGCCCCGTCGAAATGGCTTGAAGCCTTCCTTGCCAGAACAATACCGATGACCAGCAGGACGCCGAAAACCACGGCAACCGAACCGAATGCCGTCAACATCGGTGCGAGCGCAATAATCAGTCCCACGACCAGCCCGACGAGTGCAAGGTGAAGAAATGCAAGGGCGCCAAGACTATATGCGAAGCCGCGTTTCGCACTGTGACCCGCGAAACGAAGCCGCGATTTCTGATAGGCCAATTCGGCTTCGACGTACGTCTTACCATCTTCATAGAGCGCAGTGACGTCTTCGGCGAGCGAAGCGTAGGGCGCGTCATCCGCCGGGCCGGTGGCCGGAGTTTCAGGCTCCGGCAGATGCTCGAGTGGGTCGGACTGCGCTTGTCGCGCGGGATCGTCCAGCATTCGCGCAGCCCCCCTTCAGCAGCGATTAACGGCGGAAAAGGCGCGCGAGGATGTAGCCGCCGATGGCTGCGATACCAAGCGCGGTACCAGGGCTTTTCCGCACGAACTCCTTCGTGTCCTCGCCGATTTCCTCGATGCTCTTGGCCTCGAGCTTGGCGGCATTTTCCTGAAGGCTGCGGGCGGCGTTTCGCGCATAGTCGCCATATTTCGGGCCGAACTGGTCGTCGATCTGCGTGGCGTTATCGGCAACCATCTTGCCCAGCGCGGCGAGCGCGTCGCTGGCCTTGGCCTTCCCTTCGACGGCAAGCTCGCCGGCGCGGACCTTTGCTTCGTCGCCATAGGCGCGGGCATCGTTGATGAGATCGCCACGCTTTTCATCGGCCTGGCTGCGATAGGCTCCCACGCGCTCGCCGGCTTCGGCTTTCAACGCGGCAGCGCCTGCCTTGGCTTCTTCCAGAGCAGAGTTGAAGCGCGATTTCGCCTCGTCGCGGTGTGCGGAGGCGGCAATCACTTCGGGCTCCTTCACGGCAGAACCCGACGCAGCGCCGACAGCATCGGCTGCGGCAGCCTTGGGTTTGGTCGAACCCTTGGTCTTGGCTTTGGAGGTGGATTTTTCTGTCGGACTCTTGGCCATGGTCGGATCCCTCGAATTTCTATTCAAACTCAGCGCGATCGGGGGCGATCACGCACTCCTCTCTCGAACGCGCCTTGCACGGATCGGTTCCGCCGCATATTGCGCCCGCATCCCTCGATATGGGGGTGTCTTAGCCTAATACAACACATACAGACTTCCGTCCAGCAACCGGAGCCATACCCCATGACCGCCATCATCGACCTGCATGCCCGCGAGATCCTCGATAGCCGGGGCAATCCGACCGTCGAAGTGGACGTGCTTCTCGAAGACGGCAGCTTCGGGCGCGCCGCGGTGCCGTCGGGCGCTTCGACCGGCGCGCATGAAGCGATCGAGCTGCGCGATGGCGATCAGGGGCGTTATCTCGGCAAGGGCGTCACAAGGGCGGTCGATGCGGTCAACACGACGATCGCCGACACGCTGCTGGGCCTCGACGCCGAAGATCAACGCGATATCGATACAGTGATGCTCGATCTCGACGGTACGCCTAACAAGGCGAAGCTTGGCGCGAATGCTATCCTCGGCACCAGCCTGGCGGTCGCCAAGGCTGCGGCGGCTGCGCGTGGCATGCCGCTGTGGGCCTATGTCGGCGGCGTCTCCGCGCACATGCTGCCGGTCCCGATGATGAATATCGTCAACGGCGGCGAGCATGCCGACAATCCGATCGATATCCAGGAATTCATGGTCATGCCGGTCGGCGCGGACAGCCTTGCCGAAGCGGTGCGCTGGGGCGCGGAGATTTTCCACACGCTCAAGAAGGGCTTGTCGGAAAAGGGCCTGTCGACCTCGGTGGGCGACGAAGGCGGCTTTGCTCCCGACATCGCCAGTACGCGCGACGCGCTCGACTTCATCATGCAGTCGATCGAGAAAGCGGGCTTCAAGCCGGGCGAGGAAGTGGCGCTTGCCCTCGATTGCGCGTCGACGGAATTCTTCGCCGATGGCCGCTATGACCTGGCGGGGGAAGAAGTATCGCTTTCGCCCGAGGAAATGGCGAAATACCTCGCGGACCTGTGCAACGACTACCCGATCCGTTCGATCGAAGACGGCATGGCGGAGGACGATCTCGAAGGCTGGAAAGCGCTGACCGACCTGATTGGCAACAAGGTCCAATTGGTGGGCGACGACCTGTTCGTCACCAATTCGGAGCGTCTCGCCATGGGTATCGACAAGGGACTCGCCAATTCGCTGCTGGTCAAGGTCAACCAGATCGGCACGCTCAGCGAGACGCTGGAAGCCGTCGATATGGCGCACCGTGCCGGCTACACCTGTGTGATGAGCCACCGCTCGGGCGAAACCGAGGATGCGACCATCGCAGACTTGGCCGTCGCCACCAATTGCGGGCAGATCAAGACCGGCTCGCTGGCGCGGTCGGACAGGCTGGCCAAATACAACCAGCTTATCCGGATCGAGGAAGAGCTGGGCAACAGCGCGCATTATGCCGGTGCGGCGTGCTTTGGTCGTCTGGCCCGCTAGGTTCTAGTTTGGAGGTGCGAACTGCGGCCGCTTCGTGGGGCGCATGATCGCGGCTTCGGGATGGGCGGCCGCAATATGCACGTCCATCCGATTGACCTGATCGAGCGTGCATTCGAGATCGGGATTAACTCGAAAATCAATGCGTCGCCCGGGCGAGATACGGGATCGGGCGTGCTACCGGACGGAGAAAGTCGCCAGATGCGATCAAACGACCGTCTGCGATCCTTGCTCGACCAGGAATTCCTTGATCGTCATCTTGGCTGGACCCGACAGCGCAACGAGGACCCTGCGCCTGTCGTTTTTGTCCGCGCTGCGTGCGATTAGGCCGAGCTGTTCAAGCCGGGACAGGTAGCGAAGTGCCGTAGTTGCCGGTACGCAGGCAGCGACGCAGGCGCTCGACACGGAGACCGCCTTGCCTTTGCAACTGGCGATGTAGAGATCGAGCAGGATGTCCCATGCCGGATCGCCGAACAGGTCCGGCACTCCGAACAATTCTTCGCGGCGGCGCCTCAGCCGATAGATTTGCGATGCCGCCCGACCGGTCGGCCCGATATCAGCAATAGAAGCGGCATCCTCTCCATCATCGCCTTTTGCGTAGGACCGCGGCGTTTTTCGGTTGTTCTTGGCGCCCGTGGGCATTCGGCAGTCCAGAGCTGGTAATTGATAATTGCAACCCTTCCCGGGCTATGCAGAATTACTTAGCTGGCTTGCCGCGTTGCGGTTGTGAATTTTGGTCCATGTTGGACCAGCCTGTAACGTCCGTCGGATGGCGAAATAACCATGGCTCGCAGAATTCTGCCGCTTCTGGCGCGAAATCTGGCGCTCGCCCAACGTGGAAGAGACTGGACCGTTTTGGAGAGATTACGCCTGTCGGAGACATCGATACTCCGATGCCCCCACCTGATCGCAATTTTCCCGTTACGCATTGATAGGTGGAAATTACTTCCATAATGTCGAGACAGGGAGAGTGTATGGCGGAGTTTCCAACCCATCCCGACCACGTCACACCGGCATGGTTGAGCGGGGTTCTGGCCGACGAGGTGAGCGACGTGCGCTGGGTGCCGATCGGCACCGGGCAGGTCGGCGACAGCGTGCGCTTCACCTTCAGGGACGCCGGAGGCTCCGAGCGCTCACTGGCTGCCAAGTTCCCCGCCGCCGACCAGACGAGCCGCGCAACCGCCGCGACGTTCGGCCTCTACACCAAGGAAGTCGGCTTCTACGATGATATTGCCGCGCACCTCGGCGTCCGCATACCGAAGGTGCATTTCTCGGCCGTCAGCGATGACGGCAGCGATTTCATCCTGTTGTTCGAAGATCTGGGGCCTGCGCGCGGTGGCGACCAGATTGCCGGGTGTTCGCTGGCCGACGCCGAAGCTGCGATCCGGCAGGGCGCAGCGATTCACGCCCCGAGCTGGCACAACGACGCTGTGCTCGAACTCGAGTGGGTCGCCCCTAAAGCTGAGATGAGCGCGCAGGTGAGGGCGCTTTACCCACAGGCGCAGGCGATCTGGCGCCAGCGCTATGCCGACAGTCTCGAGCAGGAGTTTATGGAGATTTGCGAGGGGGTTGCTGCCGCAGCCGAAACGCTGTTCGACGGCGTGCCGGAGCCGGTCTGCGTGGTGCATGGCGATTTCCGTCTCGACAATATGCTGTTCGACATAAGGGGCGGCGCAGAACCGATCGCGGTGCTCGACTGGCAGACCGTCACGCTAGGCAACCCCATGACCGATATCGGCTATTTTATGGGCTGCGGCATCGGCGACGAACTGCGCAAGGCTCACGAGCGCGAGCTGCTCGATCTCTATCGCGCAGAGATGGCTGCATGCGGCGTATCCTTGTCACACGACGATATCTGGGACGATTACCGGCGCGGCGCGATCCATGGCATCACGACTGCCGTTTTCAGCGCCGCTTTCGTCGAGCGAACCGAGCGGGGCGATGCAAATTTCCTGTCCATGGCGCGCGGGGCGTGTGCCCTGGCGCTGGCGCACGACAGCCTCGGCGCACTTTAAGGAGTCATGACATGGTGCTGAGCAAGGGCGATGAATTCCCGATCCACCAGACGCCGGAACCGGTCGCCTATTCGGGCACCGACCGCAATTTCTACGACCGCTATTTTTTCAACGGATACGCGCCCGACGGCACTGGTTTTTTTGCGCTGGCCTTCGGCGTCTATCCGCATCTCGATGTGGCCGATGCGCATTTCTGTGCGATCCGCGAGGGCAAGCAACACTGCCTTCACGCGAGCAAGGAATTGGCGATGGAGCGGATGGACCTGTCGGTCGGCCCGATCCGGATCGAGGTCATCGAGCCGCTTCAGTCCTTGCGGCTGATTGTCGAAGAAACCGACGGGATTGCTGCCGACATCACCTTCACCGGCCGTGCGTTCCCGATCGAGGAGCCGCGCTTTATCCACCGCCATGGCCCGCGCGCGTTCATGGACTATACGCGCATGACACAGAACGGCAGCTTCACAGGATGGATCAGCGTCGATGGCGAGCGACAGGAGATCGCTTCCGGCACGTTCGGTACACGCGATCGCAGCTGGGGTGTGCGCCCCATCGGGACACGGGACATGCAGCCGATACCCGGCAATCCGCTTCCGGCCTTCTTCTGGCAATGGACGCCAATCAATTTTCCCGACGGGAGCCTGTTTTTCCACATCAACAATGACAGCCAGGGCAGGGCCTGGAACACGCGCGCGGCGTGGGCTCCGGAAGGTGCTGGCGTGGAGGATCTCGCGGAAGGCGTCGGCAGCATGCGAACGCGGCTTGATGCGGGGACCCGGTGGCCGAGCGGTGGAACCTTGTCACTGGCCTTGAAAGGTGCCCCGGAAGAAGTGACCTTCGAACCCCTCGGCCGCTTCCAGATGAAGGGCCTTGGCTATACCCATTCGACCTGGGGCCACGGCCTGCATCACGGTGCACTCAAGGTCGAGCGCGAGGATATAGATCTCGACACGGTCGACCCGCTGGCACCGGAGAACCTGCATGTGCAAGCGATCGTCGCGGCGCAGGGCAGCGATGGCCGCGAAGGCATCGGCATTTTCGAACAGCTGATCATCGGGCCGTTCGCGCCGCTGGGCTTGAAGGAGTTTCTCGACGGGGCCGAGTAGCTCGCGTCAGGCTCCGAAGCGGTCCTGCAACTTGAGCAAGGCGATGGCGGCCTTGGCCGCTTCGCCGCCCTTGTCCTTCCGCGCGGGGTCGGCCCGCTCCAGAGCCTGCTCTTCATTCTCGGTCGTCAGGATACCATTGCCGATAGCAATGCCATCCATCGTCAGCGCGAGGATGCCGCGGGCACTTTCGCCGGCGACGATCTCGAAGTGATAGGTCTCGCCGCGGATCACGACACCGATGGCGACGAAGCCGTCGAACTCGCCGTTTTCCGCCGCCATGGCGATCGCGCCCGGCACTTCGAGCGCGCCGGGGACGGTCAGCACCTCAGCCTCATGCCCCTCCGCCTCGAGCGCGGCGCGGGCACCGGCCACAAGCATATCGTTGAGATGGTCGTAGAAACGCGCTTCGACGATCAGAAAACGGGCCATGAATTACTCCGGGATGGACTTGTGATCGACGATATTGAGGCCGTAGCCTTCGATCGCCACCACATTGGGCTGTGAATTGCTGAGCAGGATCATGTCGTGGACGTCGAGATCGGCGAGGATCTGAGAGCCGATGCCGACATTGCGGACTTCGTCATCGTCGCTGTAGCTGCCGGTAGCCTGACGCCCGGTAATGATCACAATGACGCCCGAGCCATGTTCTCCGATCGCCTGCATCGAGCGCTGGAGCGTGCGCTTGCGCTCGCCGGGCTGGCCGAGGACATCGTCGAAGATCGAAATGGGATGGACGCGGGCGAGGGTAGGTTCGCCGGGTACGACATGCCCTTTCTGCAGCACATAATGCTCGCGCCCGTCGATCGAGTTGCGGTAGACCGCCATCTTCCACTGTCCGCCATAATCGCTTTCGAAGTCGCGTTCTTCGATGCGCTGGACCAGGTGATCGTGGCGCATGCGGTACTCGATCAGGTCCCGGATGGTGCCGATCTTCAAATCGTGCTTGCGCGCGAAAATAATGAGATCGTCGAGCCGGGCCATGGAGCCATCCTCGTTCAGGATCTCGCAGATCACGCCCGAGGGGTTGAGACCGGCGAGGCGGGAGATATCGACCGCCGCCTCGGTATGGCCGGCACGAACGAGAACACCGCCATCGCGCGCAGTCAGCGGGAATACATGACCTGGGGTGACGATGTCGTCCGGGCCCTTGGTGCTGTCGATGGCCACCGCGACGGTGCGCGCGCGATCGGCGGCGGAGATGCCGGTGGTGACCCCTTCCTTGGCCTCGATAGAGGTGGTGAAGGCGGTCTGCATGCTTTCGCGGTTGTTGCGGCTCATCGGCTCTAGCCCGAGCTTCTTCACCCGCGCTTTGTCGAGCGCGAGACAGATCAGGCCACGCCCGTGGGTGGCCATGAAATTGATCGCCATGGGCGTCGCCATCTGGCCGGGAATGATGAGATCGCCTTCGTTCTCGCGATCCTCGTCATCGACCAGGATATACATCCGCCCGTTGCGCGCTTCGTCGATGATCTCCTCGATTCCGACAAGGACGGGGCGGTCGTCGTTCTGGATAAGGAAGTTCTCGAGCTTGCCAAGCGTCTCGGTCGTGGGGTTCCAATCCGGCTCGCTGGCATCGCGCAGGGTGTTGGCGTGGAGGCCCGCTGCGCGTGCCAGACCGGCCTTGGTCATAGTGCCGGACGAAACAAGGTCGCGCACACGTTCGATAATCGATGAACTCATGCGCAGACCGTATCACATTTGAATGTGACTACAAGCCCGCATGATGTGATCCTGCGTGTGAAAAGCTGCGCGCTAGGTCGACACGGTCCACGCAGCGCAGCGATATACGAAGAGGGAGAATGGTGGACGCACTAGGGTTCGAACCTAGGACCCGCTGATTAAGAGTCAGCTGCTCTACCAACTGAGCTATGCGTCCACGCTACCGGTATCCGGCAGGGCCCGATTGACGGGAGGCGCGTCATTTAGCGATTTGCAGCCTGGGTGCAAGGGCTAAGTCGACATAAAACCGCGCGGGGCGCTGGAGCGGTTCCAGCGGTTCACCATCATCAGGCTGCCGATACAGATCATGTTGGTCAGCATGGACGAACCGCCGTGGCTCATGAAGGGCAGCGGAATACCCACCACGGGCGCAAGGCCCATCACCATCATCAGGTTGATCGCGATGTAGAAGAACATCGTCGCGACCATTCCCGCGGCCAGTAACTTGTCGAAGCGCAAAGTCGACTGGCGTGCGACCCTGAGCCCCCAGGCGAGGATCAGCCCGAACATGACGATTACGAACAGGCCGCCGAGCAGGCCCCACTCTTCCGCCATGGTGGCGAATACGAAATCGGTATGCGGCTCGGGCAGGTAGTTGAGGTGGCTTTGCGAGCCTTCGTTGAAACCCTTGCCAGTCCACCCCCCCGATCCGATCGCGATCTTCGACTGCGTGATGTGATAGCCCGTACCGAGCGGGTCGCTCTCCGGATCGAGGAAGGTGTTTACCCGCTTCTGCTGGTACGGCTGCAGGGCAAAAAAGTAGGCGAGCGGGATGACCGCCGCCGCCGCTGCTCCGCCTGCCACGAACCAGCGCATGGGCAGTCCAGCGAGAAACATTACGACTGCCCCGCCGAAAGCGATGGCGAGCGATGTACCGAGATCCGGTTGCATCAGGACCAGAGCCATCGGCATGCCGATAAGGACCGCGGCGGGAACGAGCGCGCGCCATGTTGCAATCATACCCACAGGCAGACCATCGTAGAACTTGGCCAAGGCCACGACGAGCACGGGCTTCATGATCTCGGATGGCTGCAACCGCATGAAGCCCAGTTCGAGCCAGCGCTGGCTGCCGCCGCCCAGTGTCCCGACGATTTCGACCGCGAGCAACAGGATCAGGGTAACGCCATAGGCCGGATATGCTGCGAACTTCACGAAGTCGCGCGGCATGACCGCGATGATCGCCGCCATTACTAGGAATACACCGAAGCGCAGGAAATGGGAGCTGGCGAAAGGGCTAAAACTGCCGCCAGCAGCCGAGAAAAGCACTGCCCCACCGAAGGAGGTCAGCAATATCAGCGGGATAAGCATGCCCCAAGGCTGGCGCGCGATAGGCGCGGGGATGACCGAATTCACCGGTTCCCCCCGGCCGGCTCGGTGCCGCGCGCGCTCTCGTTGCGACTGATGCTGGCTTCTTGCCCCAGAGCCTCCGCCTGTTGCGCGGCCATGCGCGCTTCGGCGTCGACCCGGTCGAAGATCTCTTCGGCGCGCCGGGGCGCCGGCTCGACCTCGGCACCGCGTTCGGCGGCATAGGCGGCATATTTGCGAACCAGGCGCTGCTGGGCAGTGCCGCCCCATTGCTCTTCCAGCGCATTCAGCGCCTCAAGACCCTTCGCCGGGTCGAACAGGAACGTCATCACGTCACGCGCGATGGGGTAGGCGGCGCCCGATCCACCGCCGTGCTCGATCACCACGGCGCCAGCATATTTCGGCTTGTCGAGCGGCGCGAAGAATACGAACAGGCCATGGTCGCGATATTTCCACGGGCCCGAACGGCCGTCGGATATGCTCAGGCTGACCACCTGCGCCGTCCCTGTCTTGCCCGCCATTTTGACCTCTTCGAGCGGCAGCCGCGCACGTCCGGCCGTACCGGGACCGTTGACGACGTCGCTCATCGCCTGCCGGACATGTGCGATATGATCCTGCGAAAAGCCGAGACTGGCGGGTTGGGGTGTTTTGCCGTCGAGGGTCAGGCGCGGCATCAGTGCCTTGCCGGTTGCGAGACGCGCAGACATGACCGCCAATTGCAGCGGGCTGGCGAGATAATACCCCTGACCGATACTGGCATTGACTGTATCGAAGGCGCGCCAGGGATCGCCGTACTTCTCTTCCTTCCATGCGGGGCTCGGAACGGTGCCGTAGAACTGGCTCGTCACGGGTAAAGGAAATTCCTGGCCCAGCCCCATCTTCTTGGCGAAGGCGGCGATTTTCTCAAAACCGACCTGCTGGGCGAAATGATAGAAATAACTGTCGCAGCTCTGGTAGATGGCCTTGGCCATGTCGACGACGCCGTGGTTGCTCCAGCAGTTGAAGAAGCGATTGCCGATCCGCCGGCCGCCGCCGCACACGATGGTCTCATCGGGGCTGATGCCTTCCTGCAGGAACTCCATGCAGTGCATCGGCTTGATCGTCGATCCGGGCGGATAAAGGCCCTTGAGCACCTTGTTGCGGAGCGGCACGCGCTCGTCCTCGCGCAGCATGGCGTATTCGACGCTGCCGATGCCTTCGGAGAAACTGTTGGGGTCGAAACTCGGCATCGAAGCCATGCAGAGCAGGTCGCCCGTGTCGCAATCCATCACGACGACCGAACCGCTTTCGAGACCGATCCGGCGCGCGGCATAGTCCTGAAGCGGACCGTCGATGGTCAGCTTGACGGGATTGCCTTGCACATCCGGCCGGGTGCTGAGGTCTCGCACGATACGGCCCGAGGCGGTTACCTCGACCCGGCGCGCCCCGGGCTCGCCGCGCAGGGTTTGCTCGAATTGCTTTTCCAGCCCGTCCTTGCCGATCTTGTAGCCGGGCGTAATCAGCAGCGGATTGCGATCCTCTTCATACTCCTCCGCCGACGCGGGGCCGACATAGCCGAGCAGGTGTCCCACCGAGGGGCCGGTGGGATAGAAGCGAGAAAAACCCCGCTGCGGAACGACGCCGGGCATGTCGGGGACGCGCAGCGAGACGGCAGCGAACTGCTCATAGTCGAGGCCGCTGGCAATCTCGATCGGTGCATAGCCGCGCGATTCCTCGATTTCCTTGCGCAGGTCGCGCATGCGGTTTGCGTCGAGATCGAGCAACTCACCCAGTTCGTTCAAGGTCTCCATCTTGTCGGTCATCCGCTCGGGGATGATATCGACACGAAAGTCGGCGCGGTTGGAGGCGAGGGGGGCGCCGTTGCGGTCGAGCAGCCAGCCGCGCCGCGGCGGGATCAGCGTCAGGTTGACGCGGTTGCTCTCGCTTTCGACCGCGTAACGTTCATTTTCCGCGATCGCGATATAGCCCATCCGCACCGCGAGCAGCGTGCCGATGCCGAGACCGAGTGTGCCGAGCGTGAAACTGCGGCGGTCGAAGCGATCTTTCAGGGTATTGGAACTGACGGGAAGGTGCGACGAGCCGAGAGCCATCAGCCGATAACCCTCACGCGCAAGAGCCGGAGCCTGTCGAGACCTGCCACCATGACAGCGATAATGGGGAATACGAAAATCGACAGCAAGGCCTGCGGCACAAGCCCGATCAGCATCGGCATGGAGACGTCGGCGCCCGAAAGGATGGCCCCGATTGTGAGAAAGGCAAGGAGGATCAACGTGGCCATGGCCCAGTCCTGCGCGAAATCACGCCACGGGAAGCGTGCTTCGATGGCTTCGATTGCAATCAATGCGAGCGAGTAAAGGACGATAGAGCAACCGAATGGCTGGCCGCTGAACAGGTCCGCCCAGAGACCGAGCGGGAAGCCGGCCCAGACCGGCAGGACACCCGGTCGCACCAGGCGCCAGCCAAGCAGGAAGAGGAAGCCGAGCGGCGGGACCAACGGGATCGATGCGGTCACAACGAAGAAGGGCAGGACACTGGCGATAAGGATCGAACCCCAGGGAATGATCGTCAGAAGTAAAGGGGAGTGGTCGCGATTTATCCGGCGACCGTACTGATCGGCCCGGGCCTTCTCGGCGAGGCGTTCCATTACTCGCCCGCTCCGTCGTCGCCGAGTTCTTCCTCGATAGGCACACGTGCGCTTTCAACCGTCTGCTCTTCCCAGATCTGCTCGACCGAGACGAAGTCGGTGGCGGCGGGATCGCTGATGATCCGGGCGATGGCACCATCGTCGGTAATCTGGTCCACCATGGCAACGGCGACATTGGGCCGAAAGAACCCGCCCGCACCGCTGGTCACGAAAATGTCGCCCTTTTTGAGCGGATTGATGCCGAGATTGATCAGGCGGATGTTGATAAGCCCGTCGCCGCGCCCCTCCGCGAAGGCTGCGACATTGTCCTTCACGCGCCTGACCGGCACTACGCTTTCGCTGTCGGTCAGCAACAAAACGCGTGCCGTATTGTCCGATACTTCGAGTACCCGCCCGACGAAACCGCGCGGCGCTCGCACCGGCATGCCGGGCTGCACTCCATCGGCACTCCCTGCACCGATATAGGCGAAGCGCCGCGTGCTCGCGGCAGAGGAACCGACCAGGCGCGTCACGGCAATGGGCGGTGCATCCCTGTCGGCAATTTCGAGCAATGCGCGCAGGCGGTCGTTTTCCTGCTCGAGCGCCTTGGCTTCGGCCAGCCGGATGCGTGCCAGTTCGACTTCGCGGCGAAGGGTTGCATTCTGGCTGCCGGCTTCGAGATAGCCTTGCACCGCCTCGATGAAACTCTGGCCTTCGTCCCGCGCCACGGCTGTCGCCCGGCCCGGAGGCGCGACGACTTCGGCTGCGCCCCCGCGCAAGCCGGAAAAGGCATTGGGGCTGAGCAGGGAGACGAGCAACAGGACAGCACCGATCACCGCGCCGATCGCGGCGATAACATATCCCGTAAACTGCCCGTATTGCGCCCTGCGAGAATGCCCCGAGCGCCGTGACGAAGGCGGCGCCATGTCCTGCCTCCTTCGCCTTAGGCGGTCATCAACACGCCGCGGTAGATCGGATCTTCCATCGCGCGCCCGGTGCCGACCGCGACGCAGGACAGCGGGTCCTCAGCGATACTGACCGGCAGGCCGGTCTCTTCACGCAGATGATCGTCGAGCCCGGCGATCAAGGCTCCGCCGCCGGTAAGGACGATGCCTTGGTCGACAATGTCGGCTGCGAGCTCTGGTGCGGTGTTCTCCAGCGCAATCCGCACGCCTTCGACAATGGCACCGATCGGCTCGCTCAGGGCCTCGGCGATGTGCGCCTGATTGATAGTGATCTCTTTCGGAACGCCATTGACGAGGTCGCGGCCCTTGATGGTGATCGTTTCGCCGATCCCGTCCGCGGGGGCGACGGCGATGCCGTAATCTTTTTTGATTCGCTCGGCCGTGCTTTCGCCGATCAGCAGGTTGTGGTGTCGCCGGACATAGGAGACGATCGCTTCGTCCATCTTGTCACCGCCGGTGCGGACAGAGGTCGTATAGGCCAGTCCGCGCAGCGAGAGGACAGCGACTTCGGTCGTGCCGCCGCCGATATCGACGACCATCGAACCCACAGGTTCGGTCACCGGCATGTCGGCGCCGATCGCAGCCGCCATCGGTTCGAGGATCAGGTAGACCTGCGAAGCACCGGCGTTCGACGCGGCATCGCGGATCGCGCGGCGTTCGACCGAGGTCGAGCCGGACGGCACACAGATCGTGATCTCGGGATAGCGGAACAGGCTCTTCTTCCCGTGCACCTTGCGGATGAAGTGCTTGATCATTTCCTCGGCGATTTCGATGTCGGCGATCACACCGTCGCGCAGCGGGCGGATCGCCTCGATGCTGTCCGGGGTCTTGCCCATCATCATCTTCGCATCGTCGCCCACGGCCTTGACGCGCTTGATCCCGTTGATCGTTTCGATGGCAACCACCGACGGTTCGTTGAGGATAATGCCCTGGTCCTGCACGTAAACCAGAGTGTTGGCGGTGCCCAGGTCGATGGCCATGTTCTGGGAGCCGAATTTCAGGAGGTTGGAAAAGAAACTCATCGCGGTCGGAAATCCGTAAGCTTATGCGCGGGATGCCTCGCAAAGTTGCGAAAAAGGCAATCCCTGATGGTGGGGACGAGGTCCCTTACCGAGTCGCGCCGCAAAAGGCCAAGAATTTATCCCCAGTTCCGGTGCAAAATTCGCACCTCGGCTCGAAATCCAAGCGGCTCGTCGTTAGGTTGCGCAAATGCCGACTATTCGCCGCCTTCCCGAAGCCCTCGTCAACCGTATTGCCGCGGGTGAAGTGGTAGAGCGTCCTTCGGCGGCGCTCAAGGAACTGGTCGAGAATGCCGTCGATGCCGGTGCCACGCGGATTGCCGTTCACCTGATCGATGGCGGGCTGACGCGGATCGAAGTCACCGACGATGGCTGCGGTATGGATCCGGCGGCGATGGAACTGGCGCTGGAGCGACACGCAACGTCCAAACTACCCGACGATTTGATCGGTGAGGCGCAGGCGATCGAACGGGTGGCGACGCTGGGTTTTCGGGGCGAGGCCCTGCCATCGATCGGCAGCGTTTCGCGCTTTGCTCTGGAAAGCAGGCCGCACGGTTCGGAGCAGGGCTGGCGACGGGTCGTCGATCACGGCACTTTGGTAGAGGAAGGTCCTGCCGCGCTTCCACCGGGAACGCGCGCCCGGATCGAACAGGTTTTCGCCAAGGTGCCCGCACGGCGCAAGTTCCTGCGCACGCCGCGCAGCGAGTACGGCGCCTGTCTCGACGTCATCCGCCGCCTTGCCATGGCACGGCCCGACATCGGCTTCACGCTCGATCATGGCGAACGACGGGTCTTCGCGCTGCAACCGGGTGAAGAACTGCCCGATCGCGTCGCGCAAATCGTCGCGCCCGAGCTCAAGGACAATGCCGTGCTGCTCGACATGCAGCGCGATACGATGACGCTGACCGGGATCGCAGGCCTACCGACCTACAATCGCGGCGTTGCGGATCACCAGTACCTGTTCGTCAACGGGCGTCCGGTGAAGGATCGCCTGCTGGTCGGCGCGGTGCGCGGGGCCTATTCGGACATGCTGGCGCGTGACCGGCATGCGGTGCTGGCGCTCTTCCTCGACCTGCCTTCCGAGGATGTCGATGTAAACGTTCACCCGGCCAAAACCGAAGTACGCTTCCGTGATGCTCAGGCCGTGCGCGGGTTTATCGTATCGGGTCTGAGGCAAGCGCTCTCGACCGGCGACAGACGAAGCGCGCAGGGGCCGGACCGCACGGCGATGAAGCGCTGGCAGCAGGAGCCTGTCAGGGAAGAACCATCACCGGCGCTTCGCTCCATCTTCGAAGGCCGCGGCTGGAGCAAGCCCGGCACAGGGGTCCGCGAACCCTCGCACGAATGGCACAGCCACGAAGGCGAGGTCATCGCTTCACCGCAGGGTAGGGCGGTTGAAGCAGAAGACATCGCCGCGGATGCGAAACAGCATTTTCCGTTGGGTGTGGCGCGGGGGCAGGTCGCCAATACCTACATCGTGGCCGAGGCCGCGGACGGGCTGGTGCTGGTCGATCAGCACGCTGCGCATGAGCGGCTTGTGCTGGAAAGGCTCAAGGCCGCCGGAGCGGGCGAGGCGGTTTCCCGGAGCCAAGCGCTGTTGATGCCCGAAGTCGTCGAACTGGACGAGCCGTCCTGCGACCGACTCGAAAGCGCTGCCGAGAAGCTCGACGCCATGGGTCTTTCGATCGAGCGTTTCGGACCCGGCGCGATGCTGGTTCGGTCGCTGCCACACGCGCTGGCAGGCTCCAACCC
The DNA here is from genome assembly GCF_000013005.1 of Erythrobacter litoralis HTCC2594. Taxonomy (GTDB): domain Bacteria; phylum Pseudomonadota; class Alphaproteobacteria; order Sphingomonadales; family Sphingomonadaceae; genus Parerythrobacter; species Parerythrobacter litoralis_A. The sequence goes on from NC_007722.1 coordinate 1,198,377, forward strand.
GGGCAAGCTGCTGCAGGATATTGCCGACGACCTCGCCAAGCATGGCGATGCGCTGTGGCTCGAGGAGAAACTCGATCTCGTTCTAGGGACCATGGCCTGCCACGGTTCGGTCAGGGCGGGGCGCACCCTGCGGGTCGACGAGATGAACGCGCTGCTGCGCGAGATGGAGCGCACGCCGCGTTCGGGCCAGTGCAATCACGGGCGCCCGACATGGGTCAAGCTCAGTATGGAAGACGTCGAGAAACTGTTCGGGAGGCATTGATGCGCTTGGTTTGTATTGCTCCCGTCCTCATCATCTCTGCCTGTACGGAACCGGAGATGAGCGAGGCCGAGCGGCAGGAGATCGTGGCGGACGTCAAGGACGCGCAGATCGTGCCGGCGGAAGAGATTTCGCTCGACGCGATCGATTTCGCGGACATCGAACAGGCCGACATTTTCGGTGCCGGTTGCAACTTCCTGCGGCCCAGGGTCTCCGGGCGGAGCGACCTGCTCTTCATCGGCATGGAGGACATCGGAGCGATCAAGCTAAACGGCCGGCTCCAACGGCTCGCCCCGGACAAGGGTTCGACGAAATTGCCCTATCTCGGTTGGACGAAGTACGACGGGACGACCCATTCGGTGCGCCTCTCGCTGAACGAACGTTCGGGACGGCAGACCGGCGAGGAAGTGACCGATTACAACGGCTCGATCACGCTGCGCGACGGGCGTGACCGGATCGTCTTTGAAGATCGCGGCACCGTCCAGTGCGGCGCGTAGCTGCTTAGAGTGTCGGGCGCAGCAGCATCCAGACCGCCATACCGACCATCGCCAGGTTCTCGCTCAGGGATATGAAACCGAGCGGTACGTCGCCGCTGCCGCCGACGCAGGCGCATTTGATGTCGCGCTTTTGGATATAGACCGCGTAGAACACGCTCACCGCGCCGATGGTGCCGATAGTGAAGGCGACCGGGATCGATATCCACGGTAGCACGCGGCCGGCCATCAGGACCGCAGCCGTCGCCTCCAGATACGGGTAGAGGTAGGCGTAAGGCACCCAGCGCTGGCCAAGCAAATCGTAACCGACGAACATCGTCGAGAATTGCTCGACATCCTGCAATTTAAGCATCGCCAGCATGGCCATGGAGAAAGCGACGAACCATTCCACGCTACGGATGGTGAACGGCGTGCCGAATGCAAACTGGCTGAGCGACAGTGCCAACGCGAGGCCCACCGCAAAGACCGCCAAGACCGGGCGATAGCTCTTGCCGCCTGTATCCTTCTCCTTGCCGAAATGCTTGCGCAGCGCGTCGTATCCGCCGATGCGCTCGCCATCGATGAAGGTCTGCGGCGTCGTCTCGACGCCATGCTTCTCCTTGAATGCGTCCGTCTCTTCGCGCGTCGTCAGGTGATGGTCTTCGACGTCAAATCCCTGGCTTTCCAGCAACCATTTGGACTTCGTTCCGTAGGGACAGACATGCTTGTCCATCACCATGCGATAGAGTTTTGCGGTCTTGCTCATAGGGCCGATATATACCCCTGGGGGGTATCATGCAATCAGGCGCGGAAGGCGGGTACTCGGCCATCGCTGTCAAGCTCCGGAATGATCCGATAGCGCGCCAGGACGAGACTGAAGAGGCCGAACATCAACAGGCCAACACCGACAAGGGTAAACCAGATGCCTTCGCCCGCGAGTGAAGCGACTGCGCTTCCCAGCGTCTTGACCTGCTCGGCCCCGCCGGAGAAAAACCCGGCCTGGATCAGCGACCACCCGATGATGGCATAGACCACGCCGCGCGCCGCAAAGCCCGCGCCACCGAGCATGCGCGTAAAATCGGGCGCGCTTGCCGAAATGCGGTTCATGAAGCTGCCGGTGAAGGCTTTCTTGAACTGGTTGAACGAAGCAAGGCCGAAGGCGATGCCGAGAATGCCAAGCACCACGCCGCCGAGTTCGACCGACAGGACGCCGGCAGCCGCTTCTTCCGCGCCGCCGGAACCGCCACCTGAGCCACCGCTCGAATTCGCATATTGGAAAGCACTGTAAGCGAGGGCCAAGTGGCCGATGGCGCTACCGGCATGGCCGATGCGCTTGCCCCAGCCCTTGGCGTCGGACCCGCTGTTCTCGATGTCGAAAAGGGGGGAGCAAAATCTGAACAGGGCGTAGGCGATCAGTCCCAGAACCATGATCCAGAGGATCACGGTGCCCGCCGGAAAATCCTCGATCGCGCGAAAGATGCCGTCGGTTCCCTGACTGATCTTTCCCGCGCTGGTCAGCACGATGAGACCGAGGACGCCGTACAGCATCGCGCGGCTGAAATAACCCACACGGACGAACCAGTTGAACTTTTCCGACTTGTCTACCACGCTCACTCTCCCCGAATTGTCTCTCGGGGAATGCTACGAGCGAGGGCCGGTAAAGGTCCCTAAACGTTGAATTTGAAGAGCATTACGTCGCCGTCTTGGACGAGATATTCCTTGCCCTCCTGGCGTAGCTTGCCCGCTTCACGCGCTGCCGCCTCGCCACCCAGCGAAACGTAGTCGTCGTAAGCAATGGTCTCGGCGCGGATGAAGCCCTTTTCGAAGTCGGTATGGATTTCACCCGCCGCTTGCGGGGCCTTGGCGCCGGTCGGGAAAGTCCACGCCCGCGATTCCTTGGGGCCAGCGGTGAAGAAAGTCTGCAAACCCAGCAGCGTGTATCCGGCGCGGATTACCCGGGCGAGGCCGCTTTCCTTGAGGCCCAGTTCTGCGAGATATTCGGCGCGGTCTTCTGGCTCCATGCCGACCAGCTCGGCCTCGATCGCGGCGGAGACGACGACCGCCTGTGCGCCCTCGGCATCGGCCTTGGCAAAGACTTGGGCCGACAGGTCGTTACCCTCGGCCGCATCTTCCTCGGCGACATTGCAGACATAGAGCACCGGCTTCGCGGTCAGTAACTGCGCCTGCTGGAAGATGCGCGCTTCCTCGTCGTCCTTCGGCTCGGTCAGCCGCGCCGGTTTGCCTTCGCGCAGCAATTCCAGCGCCTGACCGAGCACGCTGGCGGTCAGCTTGGCTTCCTTGTCCCCGGCGGTGGCGCGTTTCTCCGCGTTGGGCACGCGCTTTTCGAGGCTTTCGAGGTCGGCCAGCATCAGCTCGGTCTCCACCACTTCGGCATCGGCCAGCGGATCGACGCGGTTGCTGACATGCTGGATGTCGTCATCCTCGAAGCAGCGCAGGACGTGCACGATGGCATCGACCTCGCGGATGTTGCCGAGGAACTGGTTGCCGAGGCCTTCGCCCTGGCTCGCCCCTTTGACGAGCCCCGCGATGTCGACGAAGGCGAGCTGCGTGGCGATCACCTTGGCCGACTTGGCGATGGCGGCGATCTTGTCGAGCCGCTCGTCAGGCACCGCGACCTGCCCGACATTGGGCTCGATCGTGCAGAAGGGATAGTTCGCAGCCTGCGCGGCCTGCGTCTCGGTCAATGCATTGAACAGGGTGGACTTGCCGACATTCGGCAGGCCGACGATCCCGCAACGGAAACCCATCTCATACTCCGGAAAACTGTGTGGCGCGCCCCTTAGCGGGATGCCCGCCCGATGGCTAGCGCCTGTGAACGGCGGTAATCATCGGCCCCAGCCGGCTCTCGCCCAGCCAGGCGACCTGGGTATCCGCCGTCACGTCGTTGATGCGGATCTGCGGGATGTTTCCGCCGCTGACCGGCTTACGCAGGGGCCGGGTGCCGGCAGGCATGGCCATAATCGCGGCGATGGCGCGGGGAATGTCCATCGGATCGGCGTCGCGGCCTGAACCGTCTTCCTCGCCCATGCGGGCCACGACTTGCGGATAGCCCGAAGTGTGGACTTTGGATGCTCGCTCTTTCAGCGCCTTGGTGTGGATATTGCGGTTGACCCAGACCTCGGTCGGATAGCCGCCCGGCTCGATGATGGTCACGTCGATATGGTGCGGCACCAACTCGTAGGCGAGCGCCTCGCTCATAGCTTCGAGCGCAAACTTAGTCGGCGAATAGTGCCCGCTGTAGGGCACGATAACGCGGCCCAGCTGGCTGCTGATCTGGTAGATCTGGCCGCCGCCTTTCTTGCGCATGCCGGGCAGGACCGCGCGAACCATGCGGTGGCAGCCATAGACATTTGTGTCGAATATCAGCTTGGTGGCTTCCATGTCCTGCACTTCTATCGGGCCGGACACGCCGATCCCGGCATTGTTGACCAGCACGTCGATCGGCCCGCCATTGATCCGCTCGGCTTCTCCGACCGCGCCTTGGGTGTGCTCGTCGAGCAATACGTCGAGCTCGAGGATATGGATGTCGAGATCGTCCGCTTCGGCGACTGCCTTCAGTTCATCGGCCTCCGGACGGGGGAGGTTGCGCATGGTGGCGAAGACTTTCGCACCGAGCCGCGCGAAGTGTTCGGCGCTCAGCCGCCCGAAGCCGCTGGAGCAACCGGTGATAATCACACTTGTGCCGACGAGGTCCGGCGTCGCTTCGACCTTGTCTTGTTGCGCATAGCCGGCGGTGGCAGCGATCGCGCCGGTTGCAGCGGCACTGGCGAGCAGGGTGCGGCGGGTGAGGGCGGTCATCTATCTCTCTCCAATTCGGCCAGCCAGGCATCGAGTGCCTGCGGTGTCTCGAACCGCAAGATGCGCGCATCCGTGCCCCGCAGCAAGCCCTCGGTTCGCGGTCGGGCATGATGGTTCCATCCGGCGATATAGCGGAAGAACGCCCAGTCGAAGCGTTCGGGGCACCCTTCGCCCATGTCGGGCCGGGTCCGGCCGCGTAAGCTCCACACACGCTGGGCCGCGCGCCAGAGGCACAGGCGGATCGGATAGTCGAGATAGACCACGGTATCTGCACGGGAGAGCCGCATTTCCATGGTCGAGCCGTAATTGCCGTCGATCAACCAGCGATCCTGCGTGATGATCGGTGCGAGGGCGGCAAGCAGTTCTTCCTTGGTGCCTTCGACCCAACCCGGCTTCCAGTGCAACTTGTCGAGGTGTGTGAGCGGCAAACCGAGCAGCGCTGCCAAGCGGTGTGACACTGTGCTTTTCCCGGCACCGCAGGGGCCGATGACCATGACCCGTTTCACATTCGGTCACATTCTGCGAAATGTTCGGGCCCGGCGTGGCGCAAGACCGCGCCCCCGCCGATCCTTGCAGTGGAGAAAATGCCTGAGCGCGGTCCGGTAAAGCGGAAGTCCAGCTCGCTGCCTTCAGTATTGAGCGCGTTCATCGGCATGGCAGGTTGCCATTCGTTTGCAATGCGGCAGGACAGGTATAGATCGCCGCTGGGGCTGAGGTTGGTCGCGCGTCCCGAAGCCTCGAACACCATCATGGAATTGTCGGGTGAGAGGGCCAGGTTCCATTCCCCGCCCGGCGAATTGATAGCCGGGCCCAGCGCGACGACCTGCCAGCCCCGATCGGTCTCGACTGCGCGATAGATGTCACCCTGACCCGGGCCGCCATCGCGCATGGAGGAAAAGTACAGCGAACCGTCGGCGGCGATCTGCGGGCTTGCCTCGTACCCCGGCGTATTGACGGGATCGGGCAAGGGCGCAGTGTCCAGCCAGCGTTCGCCGTCCCAGTTCGCACACCAGATGTCGGCGCTGCGGACGAAGCAGCCGCGCCGCGAGGCTGGGTCCCACGAGAAGTCGCGGCCGAGATGGCTGCCGGTGCCGAAGGTGACTTGTTCAGCCGCTCCCGTTCGGAACGGAAACCGCAGCATTTCCGAGCTGGCATCGGTCCCGAAAGGGCCGTTCATCCGCGACAGATACCATCCGTCGGGCCCGCGCGTGAGGCCGAAATCCGGGCGTTCGGACTGGAAGCGCGCAAGGTCGATCTGTTTGGAAGGTTGCGAAATCGCGCAGGCCGCACAGGCCAATCCGATGAAAAGAACGAGGCTCCGGTTCACGCCTGCAGTCGCAGCGCGATGTCGCTCATGAAGCGCGCATCATCACCCTTGGCCAGCCATTCGGCCTCCGCGCCGATCGCGCCGAGCATCTGCACGAGATCGTCCTGTTCCGCCTTGGCATAATTGCCGAGCACATGGCCGGTGACCCGGTCCTTGTGGCCCGGATGGCCGATACCGATCCGGATACGGCGAAAGTCCTCGCCGATATGGCGGATCGTCGAGCGGATGCCGTTATGCCCTGCCGCCCCGCCGCCGCGTTTCACCTTGATCTTGAAGGGTTCGAGGTCGAGCTCGTCGTAGAAGACCGTCACGTCCTGCGGTTCGAGCTTATAGAAGCGCATGGCTTCACCGATCGCGCGACCGCTTTCGTTCATGAAAGTGCCGGGCTTGAGCAGGAGCACCTTCTCCGAGCCGATGCGGCCCTCTTGGACCCAGCCCTGGAACTTTTTCTGCACCGGCTCGAACCCGTGCATCTCGGCGATGACATCGCACGCCATGAACCCGACATTGTGCCGGTGCAGCGCGTATTTCGGTCCGGGATTTCCGAGGCCTGCCCAAATTTGCATCGCGTCCCTCTAGTGCGGCTCACGCAAAAAGGAAAACGCCGGACTGGTCTCCCAGCCCGGCGCCTTGGTGATGTGCGTGCGATGAAGCGCGGGCTTAGTCGTCGCCCTTGCTCTCTTCGCCGTCGCCGTCTTCGCCTTCCTGCTCGGTAGCGGGGACTGCATCGGCATCGACTTCTTCGCCGTCTTCCTCTTCTTCAGACCCTTCAGCCTTCTTCAGAGCCGACGGAGCGACCAGAGTCGCGATGGTGAAGTCGCGGTCGGTGATGGCGCTCTCGCTACCCTCGGGCAGCGTGATCTCGCTGATGTGGATCGAATCGCCGACTTCCTTGCCAGTGACGTCAATCTCGATCTCGCCCGGGATCTTGTCGTTCTCGCAAACGAGTTCGAGCTCGTGGCGGACCACGTTGAGAACGCCGCCCTTCTTGAGGCCCGGCGAGGCTTCTTCGTTCATGAAGACCACGGGGACGCTGACTTCGATCTTGCCGCCCTTGGCAAGGCGGAAGAAATCGGCATGTTCCGGCCGGTCGCTGACCGGGTGGAGCGCGACGTCTTTCGGCAGCGTGCGTACGGTCTTGCCGCCGATTTCGATTTCGACGATCGAGTTCATGAAGTGGCCGGTCATCAATTGCTTGATGAGCAGCTTCTCCTCGACGTGGATCATCGTGGGTTCTTCCTTGCCGCCATAGATCACGGCGGGGACACGGCCTTCGCGACGAAGTGCTCGGGAGGCTCCCTTGCCAGCCCGTTCGCGCGCTTCGGCCGGCAGGGTCAGAGCGTCGCTCATGTCACATACCTTTCGAATTGCTTGTTGGTTCGGTTTCCGGAAACATGTGCCACGCCTCCAGGGATGACCATGGCGTTTCCGAAGGGCGCGCCCTTACGGACAAGCGCGTGGCGATGCAAGCGATTTAGCGCAGACGGGTGGCGGTAAAGCCTTGGGCTTCCAGCAGCTCGACCAGTCCACTCGACCCCACCAGATGCGCCGCACCGACCGCCACGAGCGGACGCCGTTCGCCCGCCAGCATACGATCGAGGCTACGGGACCAGGCGAGGTTGCGCCGCGTGAGCAAGGCCTCACGCACCTCCGGGTCGGCGAGGATGCCTTTCGATGCTTCCGCCGCCAGCGCCTCGGCATCCCCCGAAAGCCACAGGCGCGCGGCCTCGGGCGGCACGGTCTGCTCGTCCTGCGCCTGTTCGATCACGGCATTGAGCATGGCGCGCTGGTCTTCCTCGGCGAGGCTATCGAAGATACGGAACTGGCGTTCGGCGCCTTCGAGCTCGACAACGCCGCGACCCCGAAAAGCGCGGATCAGCGCCTTGTCGACGCCGTTCTCGCTCTTCATCCCGTTGCGGATCGCTTGCGCCAGCATCAGCGCGGCGCCCCAGCTTTCGAAAGTGCGGTAGTCTTCGTCTGACAAGGCAGTGCGGTCGATCAGCTCGTCGAGTTCGTCGCGCAATTGCGGCTCGACCCGCTGGCTTAGCGGAGGATGCCCGGCCGAATGCGCGAACTGGGTGAACTGGCGCGAAATCGCCGCTCCGTCGTCCAGCGCGGCAACTTCGACCACGAGGTAGTCGGCGCTGCGGATGGCATCGTCGATTGCATCGCCGCGCCATTCTATACCGTCGGGCAGGGCATGGATTGTGCCGTAGAGCCAACCTTCGACTTCGCCATCGGCCGATGTCAGTTCCCACAACAGCGGATTGACCGGAGGATCGGCGGGCGGGTCCCCGGCAGGTTCGCCGCAGCCCGTCAGCGCCAATGCTGCCAGGCCAGCGAGGATGAATTGCCGGATCATTGCACCCGGGTAATTGTGAAGCCGCGCTCAGTCAGCAATTCCTGCACGCTCTTCTGGCCGGCGAGATGACCGGCACCGACGGCGATGAAGACCGTCCCCGGCTCGTCCATCCGGTCGTCGATCCAGACGGCCCAGTTGGCATTGCGTTCGTGCATCAGGCGCTCCATCAGCACGGGGTTCTCAGCCACACCCTCATTCATGATTTCGGCCAGCGCGTCGGCATTGCCTTCGATCCATTCCGCGACCATGCGATCGATATAGGGCTTGAGCTCGTCGATCATTTCGGCCGCCTGGACGAGATAATCGACCTGCGCTTGCTGCGGCAATTCGTCGAAGATCGAAAGCTGGAATTCGATGGTCTCCAGCGCAGCGCGCTTGATCTCCCTGTCCGTTTCCTTTTCGAGCACCTTCTCGACGCCGTCTTCGGGCGAATAGCCTTCCTTCATCAGCGGCAGGATGCTGAGGTTGAGCGCGCCGAACCAGGGTTCGAAGCGGTCGAAGGCGGCCACCGGTAGGCCGAGCCTCGTCATGGCGGTCTCGTAAGTCGCTTTCTGCTGCTCGTTCATCAGATCGCGCACGCTCGAGCCTTCGGGCAGCATGCCCTTCTGCATCACGATCGCCTGCGTCTTGGCGCCGATCTCGGGGGTCATGAGAACCTCCGTTACCAGTTCGTCCGAACTGTCGAGCGCGGTGTCGATTGCCGGAGTGAACCACGGTTGGTCTTTGGGCAGCACATGGACCGTCCCGAACAGGTAAATCGTCGTGTCCTCGTCGGCGAGTTTCCACAGTGCCGGGCCGCCCATCTCGACGTCGCTGGCAGGAACCCTCGTCGATGCGACGGGGGAAGGCAGCGACTGCGTCTGCGCGCAAGCGGCACTGGAAGCCAAGAGCAGAAGGCCGGTTGCGGCGGAGGCGAATGAGGATTTCGGGAAGGTCATGGCGAGCCTTTGATGGAATAGTGATGTCGCCAATCTGAATAGCCGAGATCGCGCCATAGTCCCAAGCGCAATCTCCCGCAGAGCGCAGTCTGGCAGGCGAAGCATACTGCTGCTAGTTGCCTTATCGAGGAGAGCCCAGCATGACCACCGTCCACCACCGCACCTGCCATATCTGCGAAGCCAATTGCGGCGTGCTGGTGGAGATGGAGGGGCGCAAGGTCGTGTCGATCAAGGGTAATCCCGATCATGTGCTGAGCCGTGGTCATATCTGCCCCAAGGCCACTGCGATAGCCGATTTGCAGGACGATCCCGATCGCTTGCGCCGTCCGGTGAAGCGCACCGATACTGGCTGGCAGGAACTCGACTGGGACACGGCGTTCCGCGAGATCGCGCAGAAGGTGGTCGCGCTACAGGATGCCGGGGCGAGGGCGGCTTTCTATCGCGGCAATCCCGGCGCGCACGACTATGCCCTGTCGACACAATCGGGCTATCTCCAGCGGGCCGTCGGCGCGCGCGGGACATTTTCCGCTTCGACGCTCGACCAGATCCCGCATCACTACACGCAATACCAGATGTACGGTCACGTCAGCCTCGCTGCGGTGCCCGATATTGATCGTTCGCAGCTGATCGTGATCGTAGGCGGCAATCCCATGGCGTCGAATGGTAGCCTGTGGACGGTGCCGGACTTCAGGAACCGAGTGAAGGAAATGCAGGCGCGCGGCGGCAGACTGGTGGTGATCGATCCGCGAAACACCGAAACCGCCAAGGTCGCCGATGAGTGGTATCCGGTAAAACCCGGGACCGATACGGCGCTGCTCGCCGGCATCCTCCAATGCGTGCTGGCCGATGGTGACACGCTTCGCGACGGACTGGCCGAACTTGTCGATGACAGTTGGGCGCAGGTGAAGCCTGCGGTCGACGCTTTCGATCTCGATACGCTGGCCAACCACTGCGCCGTGCCTGCCGACACGATCCCCACGCTCGCCGCCGAGCTATCGAGCGGCAAACCCGCCGCGATTTATGGGCGCATGGGTGTGTCGGTCTGCGAGTTCGGCGCGCTCAACCAATGGCTGATTCAGCTCATCAACCTCGCCACCGGCAATCTCGACCGCGAGGGCGGCACGATGTTCCCGCAACCGCTGCTCGATCTCGTCGGGCAGGTCGGCAAGGGCAATATCAAGACGGTCGAGACCGCCCGCGGCACCCTGCCTTCGGTGATGAGCGAAATCCCCACCATCGCCTTTGCCGACGAGCTCTCGCGCGACGATGACCAGCGCATCCGCACGCTGTTCGTGATTGCGGGCAATCCCGTCCTCTCCGCGCCCGACGGCGAGCGCACCGAGGAAGCGTTGGAGAATCTCGACCTGATGGTGAGTATGGACATGCACATCACCGAGACGAGCCGCCATGCGCATTACATCCTGCCGCCCTGCGGACCGCTGGAGAAGGATCATTTTACTTTCTTCTTCGGCCCGCTCGCGGTGCGCAATTTCGGGGCATACTCGCCGCCGACACTGGAAATGGAGGAGGGAGCCAAAGCCGACTGGGAAATTGCCGCCGAATTGGCGCAGGCGATCCTGGCGGAAAAAGGGAAGCCCGCGCCCAATTTCGACACACCGCGCGAGCGACTCGATGCGATGCTCAAGGCGTCGCCAGCCGGGATGTCGCTGGCGGAGGTGGAAGCACAACCCAACGGCGTCGATCTCGGGCCCCTGGAGCCGTGCCTGAAGAATCGCCTGCTAACCGCGGACAAGACGCTCCATGCCGCGCCGCCGGAGCTGCTCGAGGAGCTTGGGCGTTTCGCGGGCCGTCTCAATGAGCACGATGAAGGCGCGCTCAGCCTGATCGGGAGGCGTCATGTCCGCTCCAACAACAGCTGGCTGCACAATTCCAAGCGCCTCGTAAAAGGACCGGATCGCTGCACGCTGATGATGCATCCAGACGATGCCGCCGAGCGGGGATTGGCGGATGGCGAAATGGCCAGCGTCGCCAGTCGCGTTGGCGAAGTGGAGATTGCGGTCGAAGTAACCGAGGACATCATGCCCGGCGTCGTCTCGATCCCGCATGGCTGGGGGCACCACCGCAAGGGCGTGAGCTGGCAGACCGCCGCCGACCACGCCGGGGTCTCGCTCAACGACCTGACCGATCCCGAGCGTTACGACCGATTGACCGGCAACGCCGTGCTCAACGGGACACCCGTAACGGTCGCCAAAGTGGAGGCAGCGGTGGCGGCGGAATAATGCTGCCAATATGCTGCACTGCGGCATTGACCCGCTGTAGAGCCTAAGCCAAAGCGCGCGAAAACTTCGATGAGGCTCATGGACCGCAATCCGCAAAAATCTTTCCAGGACATGATCCTGGCGCTCCACGATTTCTGGAGCGCGAACGGCTGCCTGATCCTGCAACCCTATGACATGCGCATGGGCGCGGGCACCTTCCACACCGCCACGACGTTGCGCGCGCTTGGGCCGGAGCCGTGGAACGCCGCCTTCGTACAGCCCTGCCGCCGCCCGACCGACGGTCGCTACGGCGAGAACCCCAACCGGCTGCAGCATTACTATCAGTACCAGGTGATCCTGAAGCCGAGCCCGCCGGACATTCAGGACCTTTACCTGGAAAGCCTGCGGGTCATCGGGATCGATCCGCTGAAGCACGATATCCGCTTCGTCGAGGACGACTGGGAAAGCCCGACGCTGGGCGCGTGGGGCCTGGGCTGGGAAGTCTGGTGCGACGGGATGGAAGTTACCCAGTTCACCTATTTCCAGCAGATGGGCGGCTTCGACTGCAAGCCTGTCGCGGGCGAGCTGACCTACGGGCTGGAACGCCTCGCCATGTACATCCAGGGCGTCGACAACGTCTACGACCTCGATTTCAACGGGCAGGGCGTGACCTACGGCGATGTCTTCCTCGAGAACGAGAGGCAGATGTCGAAGTGGAACTTCGAAGTCGCCGAGACCGACGCGCTGTTCGACCTGTTCAACAAGGCCGAGGCCGAGTGCAGGAACGCGCTCGCCAATGAAGTGCCGATCGCGGCCTATGAGCAGGCGGTGGAGGCAAGCCACATCTTCAACCTCCTGCAGGCCCGCGGCGTGATCAGCGTGCAGGAACGTGCCAGCTACATGGGCCGGGTGCGCGACCTCGCGCGCGGTTCCTGCGAGGCGCACATGGCGAAGGAGGCCGCGGGCTGGGCGGAAAAGTATCCGGAGTGGTCGAAATGATCCCCAGCCCATCCGTCATCCCAGCGAAAGCTGGGATCTCTCTTAATCTCGCGCTTCGTTGCGACCAGATCCCAGCTTTCGCTGGGATGACGGGAGAGGAGGCTGGCAATGCCTGATTTCCTCCTCGAACTCCGATCCGAAGAAATTCCCGCTCGCATGCAGGCAGGGGCCCGCGACGAATTGGAAAAGCTGTTCCGCCGCGAAATGGATGCTGCCGGTGTCGAAGCCGGCGAGCTCACCGTCTGGTCCACCCCGCGCCGACTGGCATTGATCGCGCGCGATCTCCCCGAGGCGACCCAAGCGGTGCGCGAGGAAGCCAAGGGACCGCCCGAAGGTGCGCCCGATCAGGCGATCGACGGCTTCTGCCGCAAGAACGGCGTCACCCGCGACCAGCTCGAAATACGCGATGTGAAGGGCCGCAACACCTACTTCGCGGTGATCGAAAAGCCGGGCCGGGCGGTGAAGGACCTGCTCGCTGAAGCGATTCCCGCGATCATCCGCGACTTCAGCTGGCCCAAGTCGATGCGCTGGGGCACGGCCTCGATGAGCACAGAGAGCCTGCGCTGGGTGCGGCCGTTGTCGGGCATCGTCGCGCTGCTCGGCGACGACGTTGTCGAATGCGAGGTGCACGGCGTCACCAGCGGGGCGGTGACGCTCGGCCACCGATTCCACCACTCGGGCGACATCACGATCGGCAATGCCGACGATTACGCAATGAAGCTTCGCGCAGGGCATGTGATCGTCGATCACGAGCAACGTCAGGACCTGATCCGCGAAGGCGCAGCAAAGGTTGCCGCCGAAGCCGGCCTAAAGTTGGTCGAGGACGAGGGGCTAGTGATCGAGAATGCCGGCCTCACCGAATGGCCCGTGCCGCTGCTCGGCCGCTTCGAGGAGGATTTTCTCCAGGTCCCGCCCGAGACGATTCAGCTCACCGCACGGGTGAACCAGAAATACTTCGTTTGTCACCGATCCCCAGCGGAGGCTGGGGTCTCAGACGATGGTGGACAGCCGCACGAGGTCCCAGCCTCCGCTGGGACTCAGCAATTGGCCAACGCCTTCATCTGCACCGCCAATATCGAGGCGGAGGACGGCGGCGCGCGCGTGGTAGACGGCAACCGCAAGGTGCTTGCCGCCCGCCTCGCCGATGCGCGCTTTTTCTGGGACGTCGACCGCAAGAAAACCCTCGCCGAGCACGCCAAGGGGTTGGAGCGGATCACCTTCCACGAGAAGTTGGGCACCGTCGCCGATAAGGTCGAGCGTGTCGCGAACCTGGCGCGCTGGTTGGTGGAATCGGATATCGTCGTCCCAGCGAAAGCTGGGACCTCTCTCGGTCAAAGCGCCAAGACGAACGAGATCCCAGCTTCCGCTGGGATGACGAAGGAGGAATTGGCCGACCTTACCGAACAGGCCGCACGCCTCGCCAAGGCCGACCTCGTCACCGAAATGGTCGGCGAGTTTCCCGAACTGCAGGGCCTAATGGGCGGCTACTACGCTCGCGCCGAAGGTCTTCCAGACGAAGTAGCCGACGCCATCCGCGATCACTACAAGCCGGTCGGCCAAGGCGATGAAGTGCCGACCGCGCCGGTGACGGTGGCGGTGAGCTTGGCGGACAAGCTGGATACGCTGCGCAGCTTCTTCTCGATCGACGAGAAACCCACGGGCTCGAAGGACCCCTTCGCGCTGCGCCGCGCAGCACTGGGGGTAATCCGCCTGATGACCGAGAACGGCCTGCGGATGAGCGCGGGGCAGGGCGAACTCCTCGAATTCTTCGCCGATCGCCTCAAGGTCCAGCAGCGCGAGGCTGGCGTCCGCCACGACCTGATCGACGCGGTTTTCGCGCTCGGCGGCGAGGACGATCTCGTTCGCCTGCTTGCCCGGGTGCATGCGCTCCAGGCCTTCGTGCAGACCGAGGACGGCACCAACCTCCTCGCTGGGTACAAGCGTGCGGCCAATATCCTCAAGAAGGAGCAATGGGACGCGGAGCCGGAGCATACCGGCGACGAGGACCCGCTCGAGAATGTCGACGATCCCGACATGCGCGAAATCTATGCCGAGGCGGTCGAGAAAAAACTTTCCTACACGCCCGAACCGGCCGAGAAGGCGCTGATCGATGCGCTGGACAGCGCTGAACCGAAAGCGGTCGCAACCGTCGAAACGGAAGACTTCGCCGCCGCCATGTCGGCTCTCGCGTCGCTGCGCGCGCCGATCGATGCCTTCTTTGAAGAGGTGATTGTGAACGCCGAAGAAAAGCATGTCCGCGCCGCCCGGCTCGACCTGCTAGCGCGTTTCCGCGATGCGGTGCACCGGGTGGCCGATTTCAGCCGGATCGAAGGATAAAGCTGGTCGCAAGGTGTCACCTGTCCATGTTCTGGAAAAATCCAGCCGGGACAGCGAGTTACAATCGATAGGTGAGGGTGACAGGGTGTAACCTGTGTCACCCGGTTTTCACCAAAGTAGGAAATTTTATGTCCCAGACTGTCTATCCTTTCGGTGGAAATGCAAAGTCGGACGACCCGCGCGCCAAGGACAAGACGATCGTCGGGGGCAAGGGCGCGAACCTCGCCGAGATGGCCGAGATCGGCCTGCCGGTCCCACCGGGCTTCACGATCACCACCGAAGAATGCCTCGACTATCTCGAGCATGGCGCGGACCCTTCGACTGAGCTCAGGGCAGGCTTCGCCGAAAAGCTGCGTCATGACGTCACTTCCGCGCTCGGCCATATCGAAGCAACGGTCGGTAAGCGCCTGGGTGACAAGGACGATCCGCTGCTGGTTTCGGTAAGGTCGGGTGCGGCGATCTCTATGCCCGGCATGATGGACACGGTCCTCAATCTCGGCCTCAACGACGAGACGGTCGAGGGGTTGGCGCAGGTGAGCGGCGACGAGCGCTTCGCCTGGGACAGCTATCGCCGCTTCATCCAGATGTACTCCGATGTCGTCCTCGGGATCGACCATGGCCTGTTCGAGGAAGCACTCGAAATCGCCAAGGAAGACAAGGACCTGTACGCCGATACGGAGATGTCGGCAGAAGAGTGGAAGGAACTCGTCGCCGAGTACAAGCAGATCGCGGCGGACGAGCGGGGCGGGGAGCCGTTCCCGCAAGATGTGACCGAACAGCTCTGGGGCGCGATCCGCGCGGTATTCGACAGCTGGGACAGCGAAAGGGCGAAAATATACCGCCGTCTCAACGACATACCGCACGACATGGGCACGGCGGTGAACGTTCAGGCCATGGTCTTCGGCAATATGGGCGACACCTCGGCCACCGGTGTCGCCTTCACACGTGACCCGGCGACAGGCGAGAAGTCCTATTACGGCGAATTTCTGATCAACGCGCAGGGCGAAGACGTGGTGGCGGGCATCCGCACTCCGCAGTATCTCACCAAGGCCGCGCGCGAAGCCGCCGGGGCCGATAAGCCGAGCATGGAAGAGGCGATGCCCGAAGCCTATGCCGAACTCGCCCGCGTATTCGACCTTCTTGAGCAACACTATCGCGACATGCAGGATATCGAGTTCACCGTGGAGCGCGGTCACCTGTGGATGCTGCAAACGCGGACCGGCAAGCGGACCGCCAAGGCTGCTCTCAAGCTGGCGGTCGACATGGCGGATGAAGGGCTGATCGACGAAAAGACCGCGATCCTGCGGGTCGATCCCATGGCGCTCGACCAGCTGCTCCACCCGACACTCGATCCCGACGCTCCGCGCGATGTGCTGACCACCGGTCTGCCGGCTTCTCCGGGCGCGGCGGCGGGCAAGATCGTGCTCGATGCAGACACCGCCGAACAATGGGCCGGGCGGGGTGAGAGCGTGATCCTGGTGCGGGTCGAGACCAGCCCCGAAGACATCCATGGCATGCACGCTGCGACGGGAATCCTGACTGCGCGTGGCGGCATGACGTCGCACGCCGCCGTCGTGGCGCGCGGGATGGGGCGGCCCTGTGTGTCGGGAGCTTCTGCCGTCGTGATCGACCGCGCCAAGCGTTTGCTCAAAATCGGATCGCGCGATTTGAAGGAAGGGGACCTCATCACGCTCGACGGCGCGAAGGGTCAGGTGATGGCGGGCGAGGTCGCGACGATCGAGCCTGAACTCGCGGGCGATTTCGGCACGCTGATGGAATGGGCCGACAAACATCGCCGGATGCGCGTGCGGACCAATGCCGAAACCCCCAATGACTGTAGGATGGCGCGGCAATTCGGGGCCGAGGGTATCGGCCTGTGCCGCACCGAACACATGTTCTTCGATGCCGGTCGCATCAGCGCCGTGCGTGAAATGATCCTCGCCGATGACGAGAACGGTCGCCGTGCCGCGCTCGACAAGCTGCTGCCCGAGCAACGCAAGGACTTCCACGAGATTTTCGAGGTCATGAAGGGGCTATCCTGCACGATCCGGCTGCTCGATCCGCCGCTGCACGAATTCTTGCCACATGGTGATGCCGAATTCGAAGATTTGGCAGCAACTACAGGGCATTCGGTCGAGCACTTGAAGCGTCGGGCGGGGGAGCTTCACGAGTTTAATCCCATGCTAGGGCACCGTGGGTGTCGCCTCGGCATCACCTATCCCGAGATCTACGAGATGCAGGCGCGGGCGATTTTCGAAGCGGCCTGCGACGTGAAGGCGGCTTCCGGCGAAGCGCCGTTGCCTGAAGTGATGATCCCGCTGGTGGTGACCAGGCGCGAGCTGGAGATTCTTCGCGCGCTGGTGGAGCGGGTTGCTGGCGACGTCTTCGGCGAAAAGGGCACCGTGGTCGATTACCTTGTCGGCACCATGATCGAGCTGCCCCGGGCCGCGCTGATGGCGGGTGAGATTGCCGAGGAAGCCCGCTTCTTCTCCTTCGGAACCAATGACTTGACCCAGACGACTCTCGGCGTTTCGAGGGACGATGCGAGCAGGTTCCTCGGGCCTTACGTCGATCGCGGCATCTTCGCCCGCGATCCTTTCGTCAGTCTCGATATCGATGGCGTCGGCCAGCTGGTGACTATGGCGGCGGAGCGCGGCCGCGCGACCCGCGGCGACATCAAGCTCGGCATCTGCGGCGAACATGGCGGCGATCCGGCGAGCATCCGTTTCTGCGAAGAAACCGGGCTCGATTACGTTTCCGCTTCGCCGTATCGCGTTCCCATCGCACGGCTCGCAGCGGCGCAGGCATCGCTCGGAAAATAGCCTATTTCCAGCCTGTTAGAACAAGTATTTCGAAAGTCTCGGCGACTTTCCCGTCGCCGTCCCGCATTCCGGCAAATGCTCTTAACGCGCGCTGCCATGCCTCGCGGGTCAGTGGCGGGACCGCGCTGGCCAGCGACCGCGTAAGCCCGTGATCGCGCAGGTCCGCGATCATCCTTTCGAGCGAGGAGTAGCGCACCTTGACCGGATAGCTGTCGACCACCTGCCGCGAAAAGCCCGCGCGTTGCAGCAGGCCCGTCGCCGCGCGATTGTCGACCAGCGGATGCATCCGCGCCGCCGGTCGGTCACCGTCGGCGGCGAGCATGAGCTCGCGCAGGACTGGCTGGCTCCCCGCTCCCGGAAAGGCGGCGATAAACAGTCCGCCCGGCTTCAGCGCGTCGCGGGCATGGATCAGCGCGCCGGGCAGGTCGTTGACCACCCCGAGACCAAGCAGGTGCACGATGAGGTCGAAAGTTTCGCTGGACCCCGGCTGCTCTTCGTCGAACTCACCCAACAGACCGATCTTGCCCTCAACGCCCTGTCTTGCGAGCCAGGCTGGCAAGCGCCCGGTGACGTCGCCGATGACGAGTGCGGACCCGATCTCGTGGCGCATGAACTCGAGCCGCTCGATCACATCGTCGGCCATCGCCTCGACCAGGTAGTTCGCGCTGCCGGCCCGCTCTTGCCGTGACCGCGCGCGCGCCCATTTGGCGGCGGCCTGCCGCCGGGAAAAGATGGTGGGAGGCGTATGAGCCATGAAAGTGCCGTGCCGGTCTTGCTCTCGCAGTGCAACCGGCGCAGCATAGAAAAATGAACGCGCTGCGTCTTCTCGGCGACTCGCTCGCTCCCGCAGTGGACCTGGTCTATCCGCCGCGTTGCCCGTGTTGCGGGGATGGCATCGAGCGGCAGGAGGGGCTGTGTCTGGACTGCTGGCAAGGGCTTGTGCTCCTCGGAGAACCAAGCTGTGCCACATGTCGGCGCCCCATCCGCAATAGCGGCGCCGAGGAAGGAGCTGTTTGCGCAGCCTGCCTGGCCGATCCGCCGCGCCATTCCGGCATTTATGCCGCGACGCTGTACAATGACACCTCGCGCAGATTGGTGCTGGCCTTCAAGCACGGTCGACGCATTGCGCTGGCAAGGATGATGGCGAAGCTGATCCAGAGGCGCCTTCCGGATCCAGGCGGGGGTTGTCTGCTGATTCCCGTACCCCTCCATCGAAGGAGGCTTTGGGTGAGAGGCTACAATCAGGCCGCGCTACTTGCACAGGAACTAGGCAGAATCGGTGCCGGAGTGGTCGCGGTAGATGCCTTGCGCCGGACGAAGGCCACGCCCTCGCTGGGAGGTCTCGGGCGGAAGGCGCGCGAAAGGGCGTTGTCGGGCGCGATCGCAATCGCTCCGGCCTGGCAGCAGAAAATTGCCGGAAGGGATGTCCTACTCGTCGATGACGTCGTAACGAGCGGCGCAACCAGCGAGCGTTGCACCCGCGTCTTGCTGAAAGCGGGCGCGAAAAGCGTTCGCATCGCAAGTTTCACCCGGGTATTGAGCGAGATCGAATGGCAGGCGAAAACTTCGATGGAAAACGAAACGCCCGAGGTCCGCTAAGACCCCGGGCGCCACGTGACGAAATTTGTCGGACCCGGCGGCCGTCCCCCGATGGCCGCGCGAGGGTCCAGTCCCTCATCGTCTTGCCGAAACGGCATCACCCCCATGATGCACTGTCCCGGTTACCCCCTGAACTTGGCTTTCGCCCGAATTCCGGTGGACGGCGAACAAACGCCGTGACCGCATGTGTTCCATTCATCTGGCGGTCAGCATAGGGGGATTGCGCACCGCGTCCGATTTTGAGACCGAATTGTTGTGTTCGTGCAACAAAACTGTCGCATTGATCCAAGCCCAGCAACGATGAGGCGAAAGCATGAGCGAGATTTCTGCCGAAGAGCGCGAAAGCGGAACGGTCTTCGCACCGAAATTCGATTCGGACGGCTTGCTGACAGCGGTGGTGCAACATGTCGATACTCGCGAAGTTCTGATGGTGGCTTTCATGAATGCGGATGCGCTGGACGCAACCCGGAAGACGGGAATTGCGCATTTCTTTTCGCGATCGCGGCAGACATTGTGGAAGAAGGGCGGGACCTCGGGAAATACCTTGGCGGTCAGCCAGGTGCTGGTCGATTGCGACCAGGATGCGGTCATTCTGCTGGTCGAACCGGCCGGGCCAGCTTGCCACACGGGGGCGCGGACATGCTTCTATCGCGAACTGGATTGCGGCGCTCTCCAAGACGTAAGAACTTGACCTTTACGTAAAGGGCATGTACCGATCGACGCATGGCAAACGTCGCATCGAAAGAATCGAGAGCGCATTCCGGCGCTCATCTCGAACGGCCGGACAAGCTGTCGCGCGAGCATTTCAGCATCTCCGATCTCACCAGCGAGTTCGAATGCACTGCACGCGCACTGCGGTTCTACGAGGACGAGGGCCTGATCAATCCCTCTCGCGTCGGCATGACCCGCGTCTATTCCAAGCGCGACCGGGCGCGGCTCGCCTGGATCATGCGCGCCAAGAACGTCGGTTTCAGCCTCGGCGAGATCAAGGAAATGATCGACCTCTACGACTTGGATGACGGCCGCGTGGAGCAGCGCCGCGTCACGGTAGAAAAGTGCAGGACGCACATCGCCAAGCTCAAGCGCCAGCGTGCCGATATCGATTCCTCGATCAAGGAACTTACCGAATTCGTCGCCCAGATCGAGGCTCTCGACCTGGGCTGACACCGCTTCGAGCGGCCCCCGACTCACACTCCCATTGCCGAAGGACGCCCAATGCCGATCTACAACGCCCCGACCCGCGACACGCGCTTCGTCATCAACGAGATGCTAGACTTGGCGAGCTACGGCAATTTGCCCGGCTTCGAGAGTGCGACGCCGGACATGATCGACACCGTGGTCAACGAATACGGCAAGTTCGCCTCGGAAGTTCTCGCCCCGATCAACCAGATCGGCGACCAGCAGGGCTGCACCCGACATAACGATGGTTCGGTCACAACGCCCGACGGCTTCAAGGAAGCCTTCGACCAGTACCGCGAGAGCGGGTGGGGCACCATCTCGCAGCCCGAGGAGTTCGGCGGGCAGGGTATGCCGCACGTGCTCGGCTTCGTGATCGAGGAATTTACCGCCACCGCCAATCAGGCTTTCGGCATGTATCCGGGCTTGACGACCGGCGCAATTTCAGCGCTGATTGCGAAAGGTTCGCCGGAGCAGCAGGAAATGTACCTGCCCAAAATGATTTCGGGCGAGTGGACCGGCACCATGAACCTGACCGAGCCACATTGCGGAACCGATCTCGGCCTGATCCGCACCAAGGCAGAGCCGCAGGCCGACGGGTCCTACGCCATCACCGGCACCAAGATCTTCATCTCGGCCGGCGAGCACGACATGGCGGACAACATCATCCACCTCGTGCTGGCAAAGACGCCCGGCGCGCCCGACAGCACAAAGGGCATTTCGCTGTTCGTCGTACCGAAGTTCATCGTCGATGAAGACGGCAATCCGGGCGAGCGCAACGGCGTGACCTGCGGATCGATCGAGCACAAGATGGGCATCCACGGCAACGCGACCTGCGTCATGAACTATGACGACGCCAAAGGCTGGATGGTCGGCGAAGAGAACAAGGGTCTTGCCGCCATGTTCATCATGATGAACGCAGCGCGTCTGGGTGTCGGCATCCAGGGCCTCGGCCAGGCCGAAGTCGCGTACCAGAACGCTGTCGCCTATGCGCTCGACCGCCGTCAGGGCCGTGCGCTGACCGGCCCGGCCGAGCCGGAAGCCAAGGCCGACCCGATCTTCGTCCATCCGGACGTCCGCCGCATGTTGATGGACGGCAAGGCTTTCACCGAGGGCATGCGTGCGCTGTGCCTGTGGGGCGCTCTCTTGGTGGACCTGACCCACAAGGCGCAGACCGAGGAAGAGCGCGCCGAAGCCGATGCGCTGATCGGCCTGATGACCCCGGTCATCAAGGGTTATGGCACCGACAAGGGCTATGCCATCGCCACCGACATGCAGCAGGTCTTCGGCGGCCACGGCTATATCGAGGAATGGGGCATGAGCCAGTATGTCCGCGATGCCCGTATCGCGCAGATCTACGAAGGCACCAACGGCATCCAGGCGATGGACCTGTGCGGCCGCAAGCTCGCTCAGAATGGCGGCGCTGCGGTGCAGGCTTTTTTCAGAATGATCGGCGAGGAAATCGCTGAGGCCAAGGGCAACGAAACCCTCGCTCCGATGGCCGAGAAGCTGGAGAAAGCGCTCAACGAACAGCAGGCCGCCACGATGTGGTTCATGCAGAATGCCATGCAGAACCCGAACCATCTCGGTGCCGGCGCGCATCATTACATGCACATCATGGGGATCGTCACGCTCGGCCTGATGTGGCTGCGCATGGCCAAGGTTGCGACCGAAGCGCTCGCCGGTTCGCCGGAGGATGCGTCGTTCTACGAGACCAAGCTCGCGACCGCGCGCTACTACATGGATCGCTTCCTGCCCGACGCCGGCGCGCTGCGTCACAAGCTGGAGAGCGGCGCCGACAGCACCATGGCGCTGGGCGAAGAGGCCTTCGCCACCGCCGCCTGATCGCATTCAAGGATCGTCACGCAAGAGGGCTCGCAGCGATGCGGGCCCTCTTCATTTGCGGAGACCGCTCACTCCTCCGGTAGAAAGTCCGGCACGCTCAGATACCGCTCGCCGGTATCGTAGTTGAAGCCCAGCACCCGTGAGCCAGCCTCAAGTTCCGGCAGCTTTTTCGCAATCGCCGCCAGCGTCGCGCCGCTCGAAATACCCACCAGCATGCCTTCCTCGGCAGCGGCGCGGCGGGCCATGTCCTTGGCAGCCTCGGCATCGACCTGGATCGCGCCGTCGATCGATTGTGTGTGCAGGTTGCCTGGGATGAAGCCTGCGCCGATGCCTTGGATCGGGTGCGGGCCGGGCTGGCCGCCATTGATGACGGGGGAGAGCTCGGGCTCGACACCATAGGCCTTCATGCCGCTCCAGTGGCGCTTCAGCTCTTCGGCGCAGCCGGTCAGGTGGCCGCCCGTGCCGACGCCGGTGATCATCACATCGATCGGCGCATCCTTGAAGTCCTCGAGGATTTCCTTGGCCGTTGTCCGAACGTGGACCTTCCAGTTGCTCTCGTTGTCGAACTGGCTCGGCATCCATGCGCCGTCGGTCTGCGCGACAAGCTCGGTCGCGCGCTCGATCGCGCCCTTCATGCCCCTGGCCTTGTCGGTCAGGTCGAAGCTGGCACCATAGGCCAGCATCAGGCGGCGGCGCTCGAGGCTCATGCTTTCAGGCATGACCAGCACGAGCTTGTAGCCCTTGACCGCAGCGACCATGGCGAGGCCGATGCCGGTGTTGCCGCTGGTCGGTTCGATGATCGTGCCCCCCGGCTTGAGCGCGCCGGAAGCTTCCGCATCCTCGATCATGGCGAGCGCAATGCGGTCTTTGATCGATCCGCCGGGATTGGCCCGCTCCGACTTGATCCAGACCTCATGGTCCGGAAACAGCTTGCTCATGCGGATATGCGGCGTGTTGCCGATGGTTTGAAGGATGGTGTCGGCTTTCATGGCGTATTCTCCCGGGGGTCGGTTCTGTTACGAATCACTCTTAGACAATTCCGGCGGCGGATCGAAAGTCTTCGTTGTCCGCAGCACGGGAAACAGCCGTGACCAGGCCGCGACCGTGACAATGGCGCCGATCCCGCCGGCAACGACCGCACCGACCGGCCCGATGATGCTGGCCAGCGTGCCGGAAAAGGCATCGCCGCCTTCGTTGGACGCGCCGATGGTCAGCAAGGACACGCTGGAGACGCGGCCGCGCTTGTCGTCTGGCGTGTGCAACTGGATGAGCGATTGGCGGATATAGACGCTGAACATGTCGGCCGCGCCGACGATGAACAGCATCGCGAGGCTGAGCGGCATGGAGGTCGAAAGGCCAAAGATGACGGTAGCGATCCCGAAGACGAAGACCGCCCATAGCATCTTGGGCCCGACATTGGTCTCGAGCGGGCGGAAACTGAAATACATCGCGGTCAGAGCGGCTCCGACGGCAGGGGCCATGGCAAGCTGGCTCAGTCCCGTGGCACCGACCTGGAGAATGTCGCGGGCATAGACCGGGAAGAGCGCGGTGGCTCCGGCAAGAAATACCGCGAGGAGGTCGAGCGTGATCGCGCCGAGTACCATTTTATTCCGGCCGACATATTTGAGCCCGTCAACGATCTGGCCGATCGGGCGCTGGTCCTTGCGCACGGCAGGTTGTGGGACCTTGCCGATAAAGCTCAGGGCAATGATCGAGGTCGCGAAAAGCGCGGTCGCTATGCCGTAGGGCAGGGCGGGGTCGACGACATAGAGATACCCACCCAGCGCCGGCCCGACGATCATGCCGAATTGCCACGCAATGCTCGACAGGGCGATAGCATTGGGCAGGATCGCTTTCGGCACAAGGTTGGGCGCGAGAGCGGACAAGGCTGGCCCGGCGAAAGCGCGCGCGATGCCCAGCAGGATCGCCACCACGAAGAGCCAGGGCAGCGAGATCGAGCCAGAAAGCGTGAGCCACGCCAGTAGCGCAGAGCATCCAAGCTGCATGGCGACGGTCAGACGTGCGATATTGCGACGGTCGAACTGATCGGCGGCCAATCCTACAAATGGAGTGAGGATGAAAAGAGGCAAGAACTGAAGCAGCCCGATCAGCGCCAGTTGGCCTGAAGCCGCCGCGACGTCCATCCCGCTATCGCGCGCAAGGTTGTATGTCTGCCACCCGATGATCAGCAACATGGCATATTGCGCCAGCGTCATCGCGAGGCGACTCAGCCAGTAGGCGCGGAAATTGGCAACCTTGAACGGGTGGGATGGCTGGCTGGGTGGTTGCGTGCTGTCTCTCACGCCGCGCGCCATGGCAGGCGCGGGCGGGCGAGGGAAGCAAGATGTTGTTTAGCGGGTGGGCAGCGTTCGCTCAGCGCGGTCTGCGAAGGCGCGGATTGGGCTGCAGTTCGTCTATCATGCCCATGAAATCGTCGATGCGGATGATCCGCTCGAACTGGAAGCCGGCGCGATTGTCACGCCGCCAGATGCAATAGGCCTCGATGCGCCCGACGATCGGCAAACGGATTATGATGCGGTCGCCGCGCGACAGGTCGTGCGCATCGTCGACCATGAAGCCGTGTGCCGACAGGTTGCTGATATGCAGGTTCATATCGCCATGCACGAAGTGCTCGGCGATGACCGGGAAATCGACCGGATGACGCGTCGCGCGCCGTTGATCGGTGACTGTGAGCTGCGCTCCGGCTGACATGGCTCCACGACCCTCCAAGCTTCTGGTGTGGAGGGCACTTATGCCGCCAATTGCCTGAAATTAGGTTAAGCTGCGCTGTCCCGATTTGGCACAAAACCCAGCGTTTCTGCGGGGTTGCGCGGTTTAGCGAACAAGCAGGCCGTGCCGTTTCTTGCCCAGGCTGATCTTGATCTCCGCGCCTTCGGCAAGCGCGATCATGGCGCCGGGATCGCGTGTGGCCTCGCCATCGAGCTTGACTGCGCCTTCGGCAATCTTGCGCTTGGCCTCGCCATTGGACCTGGTGAACCCGATCGCCGTCAGGACGGCAGGCAAGGACATTTCCTCCTCGCCAAGCGTGAGAGTCGGTAGGTCTTCGCCCGCACCGCCGCCGGCAAAGGTCTGCGCGGCAGTCGCCTCGGCGGACCTGGCAGCGTCTGCACCGCGTACCATTGCCGTCACTTCGTTGGCGAGTACGATTTTGGCGTCGTTGATTGCGGCACCTTCGAGCTGTTCCAGCCGTGCAATCTCGTCGAGCGGCAGGTCGGTAAACAGCCGCAGGAACCTGCCGACGTCTCGGTCATCGGTGTTCCGCCAGTATTGCCAGAAATCATAAGCGGGCAGTTGCGCTTCATTGAGCCACACGGCACCGTCGACCGACTTGCCCATTTTCGCGCCATCGGCACGCGTAATCAGCGGTGCGGTGACGCCATAGACTTCCTTGCCGTCGATGCGGCGACATAGCTCGATACCGTTGACGATATTGCCCCACTGGTCGCTGCCACCCAGCTGCAACCGGCACCCATATTCGCGGTTGAGCACGAGATAATCGTAGGCCTGCATGATCATGTAATTGAATTCGAGGAAGGTCAGCGGCTGCTCGCGATCGAGCCGCAGCTTGACCGAGTCGAATGTCAGCATGCGGTTGATAGTGAAATGCGGCCCGACATCGCGCAGCAGCTCGATATAACCGAGCTCGTTCAGCCAATCGTCGTTGTTTATCAGCAGCGCGCCGGTCTCGCTGTCGTCGAAGCGCAGGATCTGTTCGAAACTACCCTTGATCGAAGCGATATTGCCGGCGAGCTTCTCGTCGGTCAGCATCGTGCGGGTTTCGTCCCGACCCGAGGGGTCACCCACCTTGGCCGTGCCGCCGCCCATGATGACGATCGGGCGATGCCCGGCCTGCTGCAATCGCTTCAGCAGCATGATCGAGGCGAGATTGCCGATATGGAGCGAGGGTGCGGTGGGGTCGAAGCCGACATAACCGGTCACGACCTCTTTCATCGCCAACGCGTCGAGCGCACCGGCATCGGTGATCTGGTGCAAGTGGCCGCGTTCTGAAAGCAGCTGCAGGAGGTCGGATTCGAATTCGCTCATAGGGCGCGGCCTATAGCGGCGGGGAGAGGCGGCTCCAAGTGGCTTGCGGGCATCGCTGCACTGGGCAATAGCGGCGATCATGCATGAGCTTGTCCTCCATCCGGATTGCGTGGCCGGTCCGATCAAGCGGGTGTCAGCCGCGATCCAGCCAACCCCCGACGGCTGCCGCGCAAAGTTCCGACTCGATGGCGATATCGGTCAGATCAAGGTGCCTGTGCATGCCGCGAGCGAACGCATGGACAATCTCTGGAAGACGACCTGTTTCGAGATTTTCTGGCAGCCGCATGGCGGCTCCTCTTACCGGGAATTCAACCTCAGCCCGTCGTCGCGTTGGGCCGCTTACGATTTCGACGGTTTCCGCGAAAACAGTCGCGATGCCCCCGTTCCGGCCATCGCCATCGCCTGCGCAGCGCATGACGCCAAGCTGGAACTCGAGGCCGGTATCGCCAGCGCGCTGCCGCTGCCCGCCGATGTCGCGCTCAACGCCATTGTCGAGGACGTCGATGGCAATATCGAGTTCTGGGCGCTGGCCTTTGCCGATGGCAAGCCGGAGTTTCATAGCGACATCTGCCGTGCGCTAACCTTGGAGCCGCTATGATGAAGTTCGGTATCGATCGCCTGCTGACCGAGCCCGAGCTGCGCAAGCCGTTGGAAGGCAAGCGCGTTGCACTGGTCGCACATCCCGCTTCGGTGACCGAGGACCTGAGGCATAGTCTCGACGCGCTGATCGCTGCCGGAATCAACGTCACGAGCGCCTTCGGCCCCCAGCACGGCCTCAAGGGCGACAAGCAGGACAACATGGTGGAGACCGAGGACGAGACTGATCCCGTCTATGGCATCCCCGTATTCAGCCTCTACGGCGAAGTACGTCGCCCAGCCGGCCAGATGATGTCGAGCGCCGACGTGTTCCTGTTCGACCTGCAGGACCTCGGCTGCCGCATCTACACTTTTGTCACGACGCTGCTCTACCTGATCGAGGAAGCGGCGAAACACGGCAAGAGCGTGTGGGTGCTGGACCGGCCCAATCCGGCAGGTCGCCCGGTTGAAGGCACGCTGCTGGTCCCCGGCAACGAAAGCTTCGTCGGCGCCGCACCCATGCCGATGCGCCACGGGCTCACGCTGGGCGAGATGGGGCACTGGTTCATTCGCCACTTCGATCTCGACGTCGATTACCGGGTGATCGATATGCACCACTGGCTGCCCGAAGCCGGCCCCGGTTACGGTTGGCCAGACAGCCGAATCTGGATCAACCCCAGCCCCAATGCCGCCAGCCTTAATATGGCGCGCGCCTACGCAGGGACGGTCATGATCGAAGGGGCGACATTGAGCGAGGGCAGGGGCACGACGCGCCCGCTCGAAGTGTTGTTCGGTGCACCTGACGTCGATGCTTCTGTCATCCGCAAGGAGATGGAGCGCTTCGCTCCCGACTGGATGACGGGTTGCGCGCTGCGCGAGTGCTGGTTCGAGCCGACTTTTCACAAGCATCAAGGCAAGCTCTGCAATGCGTTGATGGTTCATGCCGAGGGCGCGCATTACGATCACGAGGCTTTTCGGCCATGGCGTTTGCAGGCGCTTGCCTTCAAGGCGATCCGTCGGCTCTATCCGGACTACCCGATCTGGCGCGGCAAGGATTTCGAATACGAATACACCGAGGATGTCCTCGCGATCGACGTCATCAATGGCGGACCGGCCCTGCGCGAGTGGGTGGACGATACGAACGCGCTGCCCGGCGATCTCGACGCGCTGGCTGCTCCTGACGAAGAGGCATGGCGCGAAGAGGTGCGCGACCTCCTGCTCTACTGATCGGGCGCACGGATCGGCTGCATGAGTGCGACGAGTACGAAGCTGATGAGCATCAGCAGATACCAGCTGCCGAATTTGGCGAGGCTTACCATCTGCCAGCCATCCTCCTGCCCGGGATAGGTCCATGCCCGTGCAAAGGTCGCGATATTCTCCGCGAACCAGATGAATAGCGCGACCAGGCCGAAGCCGACGAGAAGCGGCATCCAGCGGTGTTCGCGCCAGTTGCGAAAGTACACCCGCGTCCGCCAGAACAACAGCGCCGTTGCGGCAAAGAGCGCGTAGCGGATATCGACTGTCCAGTGATGGGCGAAGAAATTGACATAGACCGCGGCCGCCAGAAGCCAGGTCGCCCAGTGCGGCGGATAGTGCGTGAAGCGAAAATCGAAAATGCGCCACACCCGCGCGATGTAGCTCCCCACGGCAGCGTACATGAAGCCGGAGAACAATGGGACGCCTCCGATGCGCAGAATGGCCGCTTCCGGATAAATCCATGATCCGACCGCGGTCTTGAATAGTTCCATCACCGTCCCGACGACATGGAAGATCAGGATGACCTTCGCTTCCTCAAGCGTTTCCAGCTTGAGGACCAGCATTCCCACCTGAATGCCGAGCGCGGCGAGCGTCAGGAAATCGTAGCGATGGAGCGGGGCATCGTCCGGGTAAAAAAGGAATGTCGCGAGCAAAAGGAACAGCAGCATCGCGCCGAACAGGCAGGCCCACGCCTGCTTGAAGCCGAACAACAGGAACTCGTAGAGCCAGAGCCGCCAGCCACCACCGGGATCGAAGCCTTCAAGCCGCTCGCGGACCGCTTGGAAGCGGGAGTGCCGGGTCCCTCCCGACCGGGGTTGTAATGCCAAGGCCTACTTGCCTGCGGGCATCATTCGAGGCGTACCGACAGCTTCCGGAACCGGGCGAATATCCTGTGGGTCACCCTTTGCGACCAGGACGCCGCACCCGTCGCGGCGATGATCGACTGCCCAGATCAATTCAGGCCGGTCCGGATCGGCAGTCCGCCTCCGTAATGGTGGCAAGCCGGCACTATCGCGCGCCTCACGGATGCGATCGGCGCAGAAAGCGGGGGATGGCGAAGCATCCGGCAGGCTCACCCACGGCTCGGGGGGTGAACTATAAGCCGGATTGTCCAGCGAAACCGATGGTTGCACCGTTTGAGAACCGGAAGCCATTCCGGCCAAGGATGCCTGCTCGTCATTAGCTCCGATCAGGGCAATTGAGGCTGCTGCAATAGCCAGCTTCTTCATGGTCGCCTGTCCCTCCTGCTTGCCGGACATAAGTTTTCGCACCATCCCAAACCCCAAAATTACGCGCCTTGTTTCCTGCTCAATTCCCGCATCGCGTCGTCCAACCCGTCGAGGGTCAGCGGGAACATCCGGTCGTTGACCAGCTGCTTCAGGATCTTCGTGCTCTGCGAGTAGCCCCATTGCTTTTCGGGTACCGGATTGAGCCACACGGTCGCCGGATAGGTGTTGGTAAGCCGCTGCATCCAGACCGCGCCGGCTTCCTCGTTCATGTGCTCGACCGAGCCGCCGGGGTGGGTGATCTCGTAGGGGCTCATCGCGGCATCGCCGACGAAGATCACCTTGTAATCGTGGCCATATTTGTGGAGCACGTCCCACGTCTTGGTGCGCTCCTGCCAGCGCCGCTTGTTGTCCTTCCACACGCCCTCGTAGAGGCAATTGTGGAAGTAGAAGAATTCGAGGTTCTTGAACTCGCTTGTTGCCGCGCTGAACAGCTCTTCGCAGAGCTTGATGAAGGGGTCCATCGAACCGCCGACATCGAGGAACAGCAGCAGCTTGACCGCATTGTGCCGCTCCGGCCGCATATGGATGTCGAGCCAACCTTGCTTGGCGGTCCCGTCGATCGTTGCGTCGAGGTCGAGCTCGTCCGCTGCACCTTCACGCGCGAACCGGCGCAGGCGGCGCAGCGCCATCTTGATGTTACGGGTGCCGAGTTCTTTGGTGTTGTCGAGGTTTTTGAACTCGCGCTTTTCCCACACCTTCACAGCGCGCTTGTGCTTGCTTTCCCCGCCGATCCGCACGCCCTCCGGGTGGTAGCCCGAGTTTCCGAACGGCGAGGTGCCCCCGGTGCCGATCCATTTGTTGCCGCCTTCGTGCTTCTTCTCCTGCTCGGCGAGCCGCTCCTTGAGCGTCTCCATGATCTCTTCCCATGAACCGAGCTTCTCGATCTCGGCCATTTCCTCTTCGGTCAGGAATTTCTCGGCGACAGCCTTCAACCAGTCTTCCGGCACATCGACCGGGTTCTGGCCGTAAT
Source organism: Erythrobacter litoralis HTCC2594 (assembly GCF_000013005.1). Lineage (GTDB taxonomy): Bacteria > Pseudomonadota > Alphaproteobacteria > Sphingomonadales > Sphingomonadaceae > Parerythrobacter > Parerythrobacter litoralis_A. Next base: position 1,228,709 of record NC_007722.1, read on the forward strand.
CCGTCAGGATGCCCTTGAAGACCTTGTGGAAGACCTGGTCGAAGCGGTCGAGCATGCCTTCGTCCTTCACGAAGGTCGCGCGCGAGAGATAATAGAACGCTTCGGGCGTCTGCTCGATCACATCCTTGTCGAGCGCTTCGATGAGCGTCAGGTGCTCCTTGAAGCTCGCGCCGATGCCGGCCTCGCGCAATTCGTCGACGAAATTGAAAAACATGCGAAAAAGCCTCTTCGGGGACGGAAATCTTTACGCGGCGGTAACCATGCCGCGCCTAGGCATTTCCCCGCACACACGGGGTACGCAATGGAACATAGCAAGATTATCGCCGCCGACCAGTCCGCATTGGAGCTCATTCCGGGCAAATGCGGCGATGTCACGGTGGGATGCACCGACGTCGCCGGCGTCGTCGAAGCGGTCATAGCCTCGTCCGAAAAATTGCGCGAAGAGCATACCGCGCTGCAGGGTACGATCTCCGACCTCGAGGCCGACCAGGCGAAAGTCAGCGAAGCCAGCGACGAAGCGCGGTTGCTGTCCGAGCGCGCCATTGCCCGATTGGGCGACGGTAACGCGCTGATCCGCTCGTCACTGTCGCAGATCACGGAATTGCTCGAACTGGTCGATACTCTGACCAAGCATGTTACCGGCTTTGCTTCGGCAATGGACCAGGTGAAGCGCAGCTCGCAGCATATCGACGACATTGCCGAGACCACCAACATCCTTGCGCTCAATGCCACCATCGAAGCGATGCGGGCAGGGGAGGCCGGTCGCGCGTTTGCCGTGGTCGCCGACGAAGTGAAGAGCCTTGCCGGGGCGACCCGCAAGGCCACCGAGGAAATCTCCAGCACGATCGACACGCTCGAAGGCGAAGCCAAGGCGGTGATCGGCAAGATCGAGGGCGGAGCCAAGGCTTCGAGCGAGGCCAAGACCTCGGTCGCCAAGATCGAAGAGACCATCAGCGGCGTTTCCGACCTGGTCGAGGAAGTCGATCGCCAGAACGACCAGATCGCCCGCGCCACCAACACGATCAGCGGTCATGTTTCGAAAGTGCAGGGCGTCCTCACCGGCTTCGACAGCGCCGCGATCGAGAACGAGCAGAAGCTCCAAAGTGCGCACAGCCGGATGGAAGCGCTGGAACTCACCGCCAGCGAAATGTTCGACAGCATCGTCAAGAGCGGCCTCTCGCCCAAGGACAGCGAAATGGTGGTCCAGGCACAAGACCATGCCGCGCAACTGGCAGAGGTCGCCGAAGCGGCGATTGCTGTAGGCGAGATCACGATGGAAGAGCTGTTCGACACACATTATCGCCCGGTCGACGGCAGCAACCCGCCACGCTATCGTTCGAACGCGAGCGACTGGGCCGACAGGAACTGGCGCCCGATCATTGATGCGATGGTGGCGAGGGGCGGCGCGATCATGATGTGCTCGCCCGCCGATATGAACGGCTTTCTGCCGACCCACGTGACCGACCGCTCCCGCCAGCCTACCGGTGATCTCGCGCACGACACGAAATACTGCCGCAACGGTCGTATCTTGCTCGGGCCGATCGATCGCAAGGCAAAACAGAGCAGCGCGCCCTACATGATGGCGGTCTATCGCCAGGAAGGCGATGGCAAGCAGTACAATGTGGTGCGCAATGTCTATGTCCCGCTCTACATCAACGGTCGACGCTGGGGTGACAGCGAGCTCGCCTACAGGTTCTGAACTGTTCCGCAGCGGAGCAGGGTGACAAGCGACACCTTGCCGCGCGTGCGGCGCCCATCTACCTCGTTAGCCAAATTTGCTAACGGAGGCGCCCGGTGCGCAGCACGCTCGCAGGATCATCGATTGCGGCGGCAATTCTGCTGTCCGTGACGACATGCGTGCCCGTTTCCAGCGATCCGGTCCGCGCGGTGGCACCTGCCGTTGCCGCGAAGACGCCGCCCGTTCCTGTAGCCGAGTGGACTCCGGAGCCGCCACCCGAAGTGACGGTAGACGATACCCTGCGCGACGGGGTGGTGATCGTCATCAGCAATGCCTCGCAGCACATGCACGTGTTCCAAGACGGAAGATTGTGGCGCTCGAGCCCCGTTTCGACCGGCAAGCGCGGCAAGGAAACGCCGACCGGTGTCTTTGCCATCCTGCAGAAGAGAAGGTTTCACCGCTCCAACCTCTACAGCAATGCGCCGATGCCGTTCATGCAGCGCCTGACCTGGGATGGAATCGCCATTCACGCCGGTCGCTTGCCCGGCTATCCGGCCTCGCACGGCTGCATCCGGCTGCCGAGTAACTTTGCGAACGATCTCTTCAGGCTCACCGGTTTCACATCGACCGGCGTCATCGTCACGAACGATCCACTGGAAGACGAGGCGGCAGCGCTCCGGCTTGCGCAACGCACCGACGCGGTGATCCCGATCGATCCCAAGCTCCTGGAAGAGACGCCGATGCGGGTCGCGACGGCAGAGCACGAGTCCAAGTTCGGCCCGCCACAAGCGGCCACGCCGGCACCGGAACGAACGCCGGTGCCAGAGCCGCTATCGGACACACAGGCTATCCAGTTCGCGGCCGCACTTTCGGATGGCGAGGCGAGAGCCCATTGGGAGCGGATCAGCAAGGCGCACCCCGAACTGGCCAAGATGCAAATGCAGGTCGTACCGGCCCGGGTGAACGGTCGCCAATACTACCGGCTCCGCGCGGCATCGCCCGACGCACATGCGGCGTGCGCCAAACTTTCGAGCACGGGCCTGGAGTGTTTTCCGGTCGGCTGATCAGGTCTGGCGGCGCGCCATGAAGGCCAGACGTTCGAACAGCATCACGTCCTGCTCGTTCTTTAGCAACGCGCCATGGAGCGGCGGGATCGCGCTGTTGGGATTGGCATCCTGCAGCACTTCGAGCGGCATCTCTTCGTTGAGCAAAAGCTTGAGCCAGTCGAGCAACTCGCTGGTGCTTGGCTTTTTCTTGAGGCCAGGCACTTCGCGGATCTCGTAGAAGACATCCATCGCCTTCTTGACCAGCGCCTTCTGGATGTCAGGATAGTGGACCTCGATGATCTCGGCCATCGTGTCGCGATCGGGAAACTTGATATAGTGGAAGAAACAGCGGCGCAGGAAGGCGTCGGGCAGTTCCTTCTCGTTGTTGGAAGTGATCACGACGATCGGGCGTTCCCTGGCCTCGATCCGCTCCTTCGTCTCATAGACATCGAAGCTCATGCGATCGAGCTCCTGCAAAAGGTCGTTCGGGAACTCGATATCGGCCTTGTCGATCTCGTCGATCAGCAGGACCGGAAGCTCTTCGCTGGTGAAGGCTTCCCACAGCTTGCCGCGCTTGATGTAGTTGGAGATGTCGTGGACGCGCTCTTCGCCGAGCTGGCCGTCGCGGAGGCGGGCGACCGCGTCATATTCATAGAGGCCTTGCTGCGCCTTGGTGGTCGACTTGACATTCCACTCGATCAGCGGCGCGCCTATGGCCTTTGCGATCTCGTGCGCGAGAACAGTCTTGCCGGTACCGGGTTCGCCCTTGACCAGCAGCGGTCGGCGCAGCGTCACCGCGGCATCCACCGCCACCTTGAGATCGTCGGTCGCGATATAGTCGTCGGTTCCGGTAAAACGCTTGTCGGCCATCGGTTTTCCTCTGCAACTTGCTTTACGGGTGCGTTAGGGAAGGCCCCGCGCAGGGGCAAGAGGCATCTTGGTTGGTGACTCAGTCGGCGAGCGCAACGATACGCTGGGCCAGCAATTCGAAGGTGGATGACTGGACATTCGCTTGTGAATTGTTCCAGCTCATCGCGAGCATATGCCACGCCCCGGCCTTGTCGCGCAGCAGCCAGGTCAGGTTGAGCACGCCGGGTTCCGAGCCGCCCTTGTAACCGATGTAATCCCACCTCTGCCGCATGCTCGGCGGCATCGACGGGTTTATCGCCATGACATCCAGCGCCGTGTCGTCATCGGCTTCGGCGAACATGCGCATCAATCCGGCGAGGTCCCGCATATCGGCGAACCATTCGAGCGTCTCGATGGCCGTCGGCTCGACGAAAGTGGGCGGAGTGACGGTGTACGATTTCCAATCGTGCTCGGCTTCGAATGCTGCCACCTTTGCCCGCCGCGCGCGCTGATCCAGACCAAGCCATTCCCGCGCAAGAGACGGATCGCCCTTGAGCTTGAACAGGTCGAGCGTGGTGAGCAGTGGCCGCATCGGGTCCATGGCGGAATGGCCGCTCTTCGCCATCTGCCCTTCGACCGCTTCGCGGCCCAGCACCCTGACCAATTGGTCGGTGGCGGTGTTGTCGCTGATCGAGATCATCAGACTGGCGAGCGTCTGCAACGTCACTGGCGAGCCCTGCGGCCAATCCTGCATCATCCCGCTGGGAAACGATTTGACGTCGAGCGCGATGACATCGTCCCAATTGCGCTTGCCCGCTTCGACCTCTGCCGCAAGCGTCGCGAGGACGTAGAGCTTGAAGGTCGAGCCTATCGCCAGTTGCTTGTCAGGGTTGAAGGAAAGGATGGGCTCCGCCCCTGCCGCCAGAGGTGCAAAAAGCACGCTGACATCCCCGGGCAGCGCTTCCAAATCCTGCGTGATCTTGTCCACGTCATCGTCGATTGGCTCGAAGGTCTGCAGCAACAGGCCCGTGACGCGGTGCGGTTCTTCCGGCTCGATCACGAAATTGCCCGAGCCGATTGCCTTTTCGAACCGCAGGTAGATCGTGCCTGCATATTGCGAGCTTGCCTCGACCTTCTCTACACCGATGATCGGCCCGAACTGCCCGGTCAATTGCGCGCTGATCGCTGCAAACTGCTCTCTCGGCACCGCTGCGAGAAATCCTGGGGCGAATGCTTCTTCTGGCTGCGCCTCGCCTCGAATGACCTCGACAACCTGCTCGGCAGCTTTCTCGAGCATTGTCGCATCCGAGGCGGCGGATTCGTCTGTTGCCTGTGCATTGGCAGGCTCTCCCGATAGTGCGGAATAGGCCAGTGCAATTGCGGCAATCATGAATCGCATGCGATGCTCCCCTTTATCGGGAGCAAAGCTATGCAGGTGGATGCGCAATCACAAGTCGTAACCCTCGCGTTTCGCGAACGAACCAGGCTAGGACTGCGAACAATCCGGGAGTGTGCGCCATGCCGACTGAACAATTGAAAATCACCACCGACGCCGGGCACGAATTGTCGGGTTCTCTGGAACTGCCGACCGGGCTGGTACGAGGAGCCGCCCTTTTTGCCCACTGCTTTACCTGCACCAAGCAATCGAAAGCGGCGGTCGAAGTAACCCGCGCTCTGGCCCGCGAAGGCATTGCCACCTTGCGCTTCGACTTTACCGGCCTGGGCGGCAGCGAAGGCGATTTCGGTCGCGCCGGTTTCGCCAGCGATATCGATGACTTGCTCGCTTCCGCGCGGGCGCTTTGCGAGCGCTTTGGCGATGGAATCCTGCTGGTCGGCCACAGCCTTGGCGGAGCGGCAGTGCTGGCAGCGGCGGGCATGATGGCGAGGGGCAAGGTCGCTGCCGTCGCCACCATCGGCGCACCGAGCGATGTGCCGCATGTCCTCCATAATGTGGAAGGCGATATCGATGCTATCGAGCGGGATGGGGAGGGCGATGTCACCATCGGCGGCAGACCCTTCAAACTGAGCAAGGATTTCCTCGACAAGACCCGCGAAGCCGACCTGCTCGAACGGGTGAAGGCTTTGCGCGTGCCGCTGATGGTCTGCCATTCACCGACAGACGAGATCGTCGGGATCGACCACGCCTCCAATCTTTTCCTCGCGGCCAAGCATCCGAAGAGCTTCATTAGTTTGGCCGGGGCCGATCACCTGCTGACCAAGGTCGAGGACGCCGGTTTCGTCGCGAGCGTGATCGCAAGCTGGGCGCATCGCTACCTGCCGATGAAGGCAGACTGGCCCATGCCGCAGGAAGGCGTGATCGTCTGTACCGGCCACGGCAAGTTCGGAACCGAAGTCCACACCACCGGCCATCGCTTCGTGGCCGACGAGCCCAAAAGCTACGGCGGCAACGACACCGGCCCGACGCCGTACGACCTACTCAATGCTGCGCTCGGCACCTGCACCGCCATGACGATGAAGATGTACGCCGACCGCAAGGGGCTACCGCTGGAGGGCGTAAGCATCCACGTCACGCACGAGCGCGACCACGTAGAGGACTGCGACCACGCACACGCAATGGAGGAGGGCGAACAAATTCAGTCTCTCAACCGCGCCATCACCATCCGCGGCGATGATCTGACGGAGGGAGATCGGAGCAAGCTTGTCGAAATCGCGGATAAGTGCCCGGTTCACAGAACGTTGGAAGGGCATTTGCATATTCATACGGAGCGCACCGAATGATCATCGTGACCGGTCATGTCATCGTGAAGGAGGATCATTAGGATGAAGCTCTCGCTCTGGGATGCGAACACTCGGCGAGGTCGCGGAAAGAGCAGGGATGCCGCGCGCATAATTGCTTCGTGGACGCGGAGAACGAACGACGCATCAAATTCTTCGAGAAGTGGACGGATGCTGCTGCCGTCAAGGCGCATTTTGCCCTGCCGACCTCGCGTCAGTTCATGGCGAAGATGGGCACTTTTGCCAACTCTGAACCAGTGATCGAAGCGTTCGCGGCCGAGAAGCTCGACGTCGGCGCGCTTTAAGCGTCGATCAAATCCCGGTCGATCTCACCCGCGCGGTTCTGAATGAAGTTGAACCGATGTTCGGGGTTGCGGCCCATCAGGCGATCGACCAGTTCTTTCACGGCAAAGCGCTGCTCATGCTCGGCCGGCAGAGTAATGCGGATGAGTGAGCGCGTCTCCGGGTTCATGGTCGTTTCGCGCAGCTGTTGCGGGTTCATCTCGCCGAGGCCCTTGAAGCGTGCCACGTCCACTTTCTTGCCCTTGAACACCGTACCCTCAAGTTCCTGCCGATGCGCTTCATCTTGCGCGTAGCGGCTCTCTTTTCCGGCAGTCAGGCGATAGAGCGGAGGTTGCGCGAGGTAGAGATGCCCGTTGCGAACGACCTCGGACATTTCCTGGAAGAAGAATGTCATCAGCAGCGTCGCGATGTGCGCGCCGTCGACATCGGCATCGGTCATGATGATGATGCGGTCGTAGCGCAGGTTTTCGGGATCGCAATCCTTGCGCGTGCCGCAGCCCATGGCGAGCGAGAGGTCGGCAATTTCCTGGTTGGCGCGGATCTTGTCGGCAGTTGCGCTGGCGACGTTCAGGATCTTGCCGCGGATCGGCAGGATTGCCTGAGTCTTGCGGTCGCGCGCCTGTTTGGCGCTGCCGCCAGCGGAATCGCCTTCAACGATGAAGAGCTCGGTCTCGGCATCGGTTTCGCCGCTGCAATCGGTCAATTTACCGGGCAGGCGCAGCTTTTTCGCATTGGTCGCGGTCTTGCGCTTGATCTCGCGTTCCTGCTTACGCCGCAGCCGCTCCTCCATCCGCTCCATCACCGAGCCGAGCAGCGCCTTGCCGCGCTCCATATTGTCCGACAGGAAATGATCGAAGTGATCGCGCACCGCGTTTTCGACCAGGCGCGAGGCCTCGGGCGACGTCAGCCGGTCCTTGGTCTGCGACTGGAACTGCGGATCGCGGATGAACACGCTGAGCATGATCTCAGCGCCGGTCATCACATCGTCGGCGGAGATATCCTTGGCCTTCTTGGTTCCGGTCAGCTCGCCGAATACCCGCAAGCCTTTGGTGAGCGCGGCGCGCAGGCCTTGCTCATGCGTCCCGCCATCGGGGGTGGGTACGGTGTTGCAATACCAGCTGGTCGAACCGTCCGAGTAGAGCGGCCAGGCGATCGCCCATTCGACGCGGCCGTGATTGTCCGGGAAATCCTGGCTGCCGGTGAACGGGTCGGCGGTGACGCATTCGCGTTCGCCGACCTGCTCCTTCAAGTGATCGGCTAGCCCGCCTGGAAATTTGAACACAGCCTCCTCGGGCACGTCATCGCTCGCCAGCGAGGGCGCGCATTTCCAGCGGATCTCGACGCCCGCGAAGAGATAGGCCTTCGAGCGGGCGAGCTTGAACAGCCGCGCAGGCTTGAACTGGCGATCGCCGAATATCTCAGTGTCGGGTGTGAAGGTAACAGTGGTGCCACGCCGATTTGGCGTCGGGCCGAGCTTCTCGATCTTGCCGAGCGCCTGCCCCTTGGAAAATTCCTGCGCGTACAGCTCGCGGTCGCGCGCCACCTCCACGCGGGTGTAGCTCGACAGGGCATTGACGACGCTGACACCTACGCCGTGAAGGCCGCCGGACGTCGCATAGGCCTTGCCCGAAAACTTTCCGCCCGAGTGCAGGGTGGAGAGGATCACTTCCAGCGTCGACTTGCCGGGGAACTTGGGATGCTCGTCGACAGGGATCCCGCGGCCGTTGTCCGCGACAGAGACGGTGTTGCCTTCCTCCAGAGTGATCGCGATCCGGCTGGCATGACCCGCCACCGCTTCGTCCATCGCATTGTCGAGAACCTCCGCGACGAGGTGATGCAATGCGCGATCGTCGGTACCGCCAATATACATGCCCGGGCGCCGGCGGACGGGCTCCAAGCCCTCGAGAACCTCGATGGAAGAGCTATCGTAATCGCCGCTGGAGGCGGGGGTATTTTCAAACAGGTCGTCGGACATGGGACAAGGCTATAGGCCCGCGATTCAGGCGGCTACAAGGAGGCGAGATGGGTTTTGCGCAATCCCGGCGCAGTGACGGCGCTACCGGTCGAAACGCGCGGGTGCAGCGTCGAGGATCACCACTTGGCCATTGCGTACCTGCCGCACTTCCATCGCCCGGTCGACCACGCCATTGCGCTTGAAGCGAAATGCGCCGTCAAGGCCCAGGAATCCGCCATCGTCGTAAAGCTGCCCCGTCGGGAAACTGCGGCCGACGCGCCAGTCGCGCGCCACTCGCAGGGCCAGCAACACGCTATCGTAGCCGAGCGTGGATATGCGGAACGGCTGGCCACCAAAGCGACTGTTGTAGCTGTCTGAAAACCGCTTGAAGCGCGCGTCCGACACGGCCGAGAAAACTGCTCCGCGCAAGGCGCTGGCGCGCGTGACCGCGGATTCGCCGCTCCATAACTCTGTGCCCAGCAATTGCGTATCGCCCGCACCACCGGGTTTGAGCACGCCGGCCGCCTGGATCGCAAGACGCGCGCCATCGGCGATCAGCACCGTGTCGTATCCGCCACGCGCCTTCAATCGCTCGCTGGCACTGACGATCGAGGTATTGCCGCGTGCGTAGCGCTCGATCCCGGCCAGGCTGAGCCCCGAAGAGTTCAGCGCCGATGTCAGCGCCATTTCCGCGCGGCGACCGTATTCGCCATCGGGAACAATCGCCGCAACATTGCGCGCGCCCTGAGACCGCGCATAGGTAACGGAGCGCTCGATAGACTGGCCCGGCAGGTGACCCATGACGAAAGCATCGGGCCCAGCGACGCTCTCATCGTTGGAATAGGCGATCAACGGCACACCCGCAGGTCGCGCCTCCGCACGGACCAATGGAACATTGTCCGACAACAGCGGGCCGAGAATCAGCTTGTTGCCATCGGCAATCGCACGCCGGGCCGCCTCGCGCGCTCCGGACGCCGTATCGTAGGTCGTGATCCGCAGGTTGCTGGCGTTGGTATCGAGCAAGGCCATCGTGGTGGCATTGGCGATCGACTGGCCAACCCGGCCATTGCTGCCCGACATCGGCACCAGCAGAGCCACGCGGTGGCGTGTTTCATCGGTGGGCAGGGCCGTCGCACTGGGCTCGGGAGATGGCGCCCTGTCGACTGGCTCGGTCGATGTCGTCGGGCCTTTGGGAATGACCTGACACCCGGCCAGCAATGCTGCCGCCCCCGCAATGACCAGCGCCTTGCGCGCCAGTTTGAACCCCATCATGCTTGCGACTCCCCGAAGCTTTGTTCATGCCGTGAAAGGTGCAGCACGATCATTCCGCCGAACCCCTGTCTCCGGGCCTGTATATAGTCGCCACGCCCATTGGCAATCTTGGCGATATCACGCTGCGGGCGATAGAGACGCTCCGACGCTGTGATGCGGTGGCCTGTGAAGACACGCGGATGACCGGCAAGCTGCTCAAGCACTTGGGCATCAGCAAATCGCTCTGGCGCTATGACGATCATAGCGATGCCAAAGCGCGAGAGAAGATCGTCGCCGCGATTTCAGAGAAAGCGGTCGCACTGGTGAGCGATGCGGGCACGCCGCTCATTTCCGATCCAGGCTATCGCCTCGTGCGAGATGCGAGGGATGCGTCCTTGCCAGTCACCACGATACCCGGCGCGTGCGCCGCAATTGCCGGACTCACGTTGTCAGGCCTGCCGAGCGACCGCTTCCTGTTTGCCGGGTTCCTGCCGGTGAAGGACAAGGCAAGGCGCGAAATGCTGGAAAAGCTCGCGCCGGTAGATGCCAGCCTGATATTCTACGAAACCGGTCCGCGGCTGTTGAAGAGCTTGGCCGCCATCGATGAAATGCTCCCTAATCGGGAAATCTCTGTCGCCCGCGAGCTGACCAAGCTGCACGAAGAGTGTCGGCGCGGGATGGGTGCCGGTTTGATGGCACACTATCAAGCCAACCCGCCGAAGGGCGAGATCGTATTGATGGTCGGTCCGCCGCCTGAAGCTGCGCCGGATGATACCGATGCAGAGCTGATGTTACGTGAGGCGCTCGAGACAATGAAGCCGTCACAGGCTGCGGGACATGTGGCAAAGGCTACCGGACTCGATCGAAAAGACCTCTATTCCAGAGCCTTGGAGCTGAAAACTTGAAGCGCCAGATTGCCGAGCGCAGCGGCCGCGATGGTGAGAGGCGCGCCGCGCTGTGGTTGCGGGCGAAAGGTTGGTCGATCCTTGCGCAGCGGGTCAAGACTCCGCGCGGCGAGATCGATCTGGTTGCCAAGCGCGGCAAGCTGGTCGCCTTCGTCGAGGTTAAATGGCGCAAGACCAGAGCCGAACTCGACCATGCGATCGACGAATATCGGCTTTCACGGGTCGCTGCCGCGGCGGAGGCGATCGCGCATGACTATGCGCAGGACGGCGAGGATTATCGCATCGACGTGATCCTCCTTGCACCCGGCAGCTTCCCGCGCCACATCGCCAACGCCTGGCAACCTTAGGAAAGAACATGGCCTTGAAAGTCGCCGTCCAGATGGACCCGATGGAAAGCATCAACATCGGTGGCGATTCCAGCTTCGCCCTGATGCTGGCTGCGCAGGCGCGGGGGCACACGGTCTATCACTACGACGTGGGCTCGCTCGCCTACGAGGATGGCAGGATCACCGCCCATTGCGCACCGGTGACCGTCCAGCCCGTCGAAGGCGATCACTTCACGATGGGAGAGCGCCGCAAGCTGGACCTCGCGCAGGACATCGACGTGGTGCTGATGCGGCAGGACCCGCCCTTTCACTTGGGCTACATTTCCGCCGCATTGCTGCTGGATCGACTGAAGGGCACCACACTCGTCGTCAACGATCCGCGCGAAGTCATCAATGCGCCCGAAAAAATGTTCGTGCTCGATTACGCTCGTTTCATGCCACCGACCCTCATTGCCCGCCAACTGTCGGACATTCGCGAATTCCAGGCAAAACACGGGGCCATTGTTGTCAAGCCCCTCCACGGCAACGGCGGCAAGGCGATCTTCAAGGTCGAGGCCGATGGCGGCAATCTTTCGGCGCTGAGCGAAGTTTTCAACCAGACCTGGCCCGAAGCCCACATGGTGCAGCCGTTCCTGCCGGAAGTGGCCGAAGGCGACAAACGTATCGTCCTCGTCGATGGTGAGTTCACGGGCGCGATCAATCGCAAGCCGGGCGAGGGCGAGTTTCGCTCAAACCTCGCGCAGGGCGGCTATGCCGAAGCGGCCGGCCTCACGGAGCGGGAAGAAGAAATCTGCGCGACGATGGGCCCCGAGCTGAAACGGCGCGGGTTGGTGTTCGTGGGCATCGATGTGATCGGCGGCAAGTATCTCACCGAGATCAATGTCACTTCGCCCACCGGCATCGTCGCGATTGACAAGTTCAACGGCACCGACACGCCAGCAAAAATCTGGGACGCGATCGAAGCGCGCCACGCGGCGATGTAGCTAATCCTTCTCGCGCGGATGCGCTTTGCGATAGGTGTCAAGCAGGGTGGCCGCATCCACCTTGGTATAGATCTGCGTCGAACCGAGACTGGCGTGGCCGAGCAATTCCTGCAGGCTCCGGAGATCGGCCCCTGCACCCAGCAAATGAGTGGCAAAACTGTGCCTCAGCGCATGCGGCGTGGCCGTGTCCGGCAGGCCAAGAGCGCGCCTCGCGCGCGCGGTCGTTTTCTGGATCATACCCTGTGACAAGGGGCCACCTTTCGCGCCTCTGAAAAGAGGTCCTTTCGGCTCGATCGGCCATGGACAGGTTTTCGCATAATCCGCCACTGCGTCGCCAATCAGTGGCAGTATGGGCACCACGCGTTGCTTACCGCCTTTGCCGGTGACCTGAAGGCTTTCTCCTAGCGGCACCGCTTTCCCGGTCAGCGACAGCGCCTCGGCAATCCGCAATCCCGCGCCGTAGAGCAGCAGCAAAACCGCCCGATCGCGCTTGCCGATCCAGTCGTCCGCCGCGCTGGCATCGACCGTATCCGCAAGGTTGATCGCCTCGTCGGGGGTGACGGGCCGGGGCAAGCCCTTCTTGATCCGCGGGCCTCGAAGGCGCGGCGCAGTTGCTTCGGCGTCCCCCGTCTCGCTGCGGGCGTAGGCAATGAAGGCCTTCAGAGCGGAAAGTTCACGTGCTGCCGACGTATTAGCCAGTCCCTCGGCGCGGCGCGCCGCCAGATGACGACGTAGTGTTACTGCGTTGGTCGCCGCGACATCCTCCCAGTTTTCGGAGCCAAGGGAGTCGAGCATTCGGCGCGCCGCCGTGTGATAGGCCCGCACGGTATGGGGCGAACGTCGTCTCTCGTCGGCGAGATAAGTGTGCCATTGCGCGAGTAATTCAGCGGCGCTCACGCCAGCACCAGTTCGCTCGAGACCAACTCACCCAGAAGCGCATCGAGCAGCGGCATGCCCTTGGCCGTCACGCGCAATCGCTCGTTTACGTGCTCGATCAGGCCGAGCTGGGAATACAATTGTCGCTTATCGGGATCGATCAAAGAAACTTCGCCGATGCCGAAGCGTGCCGATAGAGTCTCGAGATCGACTCCTGCAGCGAGCCTCAAGCCCATGACCAATGCTTCTGACGCTTGCTCAGCGGGTGAAAGGCGACGCTCCTCTTGCGCTCCGCTGCCGCACTCATCGACCGCCGCCAGCCAGTTCTCGGGCTTTTTGTGTCGCAGGGTTGCGAAACCGCCGCGGCGCCCATGTGCGCCGGGACCGATCCCGCAATAATCGTGGTAACGCCAGTACGTGAGGTTGTGACGGCTTTCCTCACCCGGCCTGGCGTGATTGCTGATTTCATAAGCCGGAAGGCCTGCACTCGCGGTGACCGCCTGTGTCACTGTGTACAGATCGGCAGCCGGATCATCCGCCAGCGGATCGAAGACTCCCCGCCTGACATCGGTCGCAAAGCGCGTCCCGGGCTCGATCGTCAGTTGGTAAAGAGACAGGTGTGACGTGCCGAAGGATAGCGCCCGCTCAAGTCCGGCGCGCCAATCGCTCTCGGTCTGGTCGGGCAGGGCGTAAATCAGGTCGAAGCTGACGCGCTGGAAGGCTTTCTGCGCGGTTTCCAAAGCAGTCAGCGCCTCTTCGACGCCGTGCAAGCGTCCGAGGAAGCGGAGAGCCGCATCGTCCAGCGATTGTACGCCCAGCGACACGCGATTGACACCCGCCGCAGCCAGGGCATGAAAATTCGCCGTTTCTACCGACGAGGGATTGGCTTCGAGCGTGATCTCGATATCGGGCGCGAAGCCCCAGAGCCGCTCGGCCTGCTGCAACAGCGAAGCAACCAGAGCAGGCGGCATAAGCGACGGTGTGCCCCCGCCGAAGAAAATGGAGGTCAGCGCCTCTCCACCGGCTTTCCCCGCCTCGTAGCGCATATCGGCCAGCATCGCGCGCTCCCACAGTGCGTGATCGACGCTGGCGCGCACGTGGCTGTTGAAATCGCAATAGGGGCACTTCTTCGCGCAGAAGGGCCAATGGATGTAGAGCGCGCGGGCCATGGCCGCAGTCTAGCTGCCAAACTGTTTCGCGACCAGCTTGGCGAAAGCATCGGCGCGATGGCTGATGGCGTGCTTCTCTTCCGGGTCGATTTCGGCGAATGTTTGGCCGCGCCCAGTCGGCACAAAAACGGGGTCGTAGCCAAAGCCCAGCTTGCCGCGCGGAGGCCAGGTCAGCGAACCGGGGCATTTGCCTTCGTAGATCGCGTGCTCGCCATCGGGCCACGCCAGCGCGAGGACACAATGAAACGCAGCATTCCGATCGGTGTCCGGGCCGAGTTGTTGCAACATGCCCTCTACCTTGCCCATAGCCATGTACCAGTCGCGTCCCGGCTTGCCTTCGAACCATTGCCGCTCGGCCCAATCGGCGGTGTAGACACCGGGCCGCCCCTCCAGCGCATCGACCGACAGGCCGCTGTCGTCGGCCAGCGCCGCCATGCCGGACGCTTCGGCCGCGGCGCGCGCCTTGATCAGAGCGTTCTCGACAAAGGTCGTGCCGGTCTCGGCAGGCTCCGGAAGGCCCAACGAGCCGGCGCTGATGCATTTGACGCCATACGGCTCCAGCAGCGCTGAAATCTCTTTCAGCTTGCCCGCGTTGTGCGTGGCAATGACCAGCGAGCCTGAGCCGAGGCGGCGCGTCACTTCGTCGCCTCGTCCTGCGACTTGAAGATCTGCGCGCAACCGATCTGGGCGAGGCGGAGCAGGCGCATCAAGCCTTCCTCGTCATAGGTCGCGCCTTCGGCCGTGGCCTGGGCTTCTGCGATCTTGCCGCCTTCGATCAGCACGAAATTGGCATCGGCATCGGCGTTGGAGTCTTCCGCATAGTCGAGATCGAGCACCGGCGTGCCATTGTAGATCCCGCAGCTGATTGCGGCGATCTTGCCGGTGATGGGGTCGTCCTTGATTTGCCCTTGCTCCATCAAACCGCTCACGGCGAGGCGAAGCGCAATCCACGCGCCGGAGATCGACGCGGTGCGCGTGCCACCATCGGCCTGGATAACGTCGCAATCGAGCGTGATCTGACGTTCGCCGAGCTTTTCCAGATCGACCACGGCCCGCAAGCTGCGCCCGATAAGGCGCTGAATTTCCTGCGTTCTCCCGGACTGCTTGCCGCGTGCGGCCTCGCGGTTGCCGCGAGTATGCGTCGCGCGTGGCAGCATGGAGTATTCGCCGGTGACCCAACCCTGTCCCTTGCCGCGCAGCCACGGCGGCAAGCGTTCTTCGACGCTGGCGGTGCACAGCACCTTGGTGTCGCCGAAGCCGATCAGGCAGGAGCCTTCGGCATGCTTGGTGTAGCCGGTCTCGATGGTGATAGCGCGCATCTCGTCGGGCGCGCGTCCGGAAGGTCGCATCAAAATTCTCCACTTGCGACGAACCGTTCGCCCTGAGCTTGTCGAAGGGTCGTCCTCACTTCTTGAGCGGCGCTATAAGGAAGAACGGGACTTCGACAAGCTCAGGGCGAACGGAAAATTGAAACTTTGCCTATTCCAGCTAAGTGAGATCCATGGCCGTACCACCCGTCACCGAACTGACCGACCGCGCCAGGGCGATCTTCCAGCTCGTGGTCGAGGGCTATCTCGAGAGTGGGCAACCAGTCGGGTCGAAAACGTTATCGCAAGAGCAATCTCTGGATCTCTCACCCGCGTCGATCCGTTCGGTGCTGGCCGATCTGGAATCGATTGGCCTGCTCGCAGCGCCGCATACCAGCGCCGGACGCATGCCGACGGAGACCGGACTGCGCCTCTTCGTCGACGGGATGATGCAGGTTGCCGAACCCACGCGCGCAGAACGTGAGGCCATCGCTCAGCGCCTCAAGCGATCCGGCCCGATAGAGCAGGCTCTGGAAGCGACAAGTTCGATGCTTTCCGATCTTTCAGGCGCCGCGGGGATGGTGATGGTCCCGAGCCGGGAGCCGCGCTTGGCACAGATCAGCCTCGTGCCACTGGGGCAGGGTAAAGCACTGGCGGTGCTGGTCGGCGAAGATGGCGCGATCGAGAACCGCGTAATCGAGACGGGCGATACCCCGGCCCATGTGCTGGAGCAGGTCAGCAATTTCATCACGGCGCGCCTCGCAGGACGTACGCTAGCCGAAGCGACAGCGGCGATGCGCAAAGAAATCGCAGACGGGAAATCGGCACTCGACACAGCCAGCCAGAATCTCGTCGAGCGCGGCCTCGCGGTCTGGACCGAAGATGCTGCGGAACGTCCGGTCCTCATCGTCCGCGGGCAGGCCAATCTGCTGGATGAAAGTGCGCTGGAAGATCTCGACCGCGTGCGCTCGCTCCTTGACGATCTCGAGAACAAGCAATCGGTCGCGGAATTGCTCGAAACCGCACGCGATGCCGAAGCGACGCGCATTTTCATCGGCAGCGAGAATCGTTTGTTCGCCCTCAGCGGCTCTTCCGTCATCGCATCGCCCTATCGCGATCGCGAAGGGAAAGTCGTTGGTGTGCTGGGAGTCATAGGCCCCACGCGGTTGAATTACGCGCGCGTCGTCCCCATGGTGGATTTCACGGCCCGTTCGCTGGGCAAACTGATCGGTTAACCGGAAAAATTTCAAAGCAATGAGCGACGATACCAAGAAGCAGGACACTGCGGCTGACGCAGAAGTCGAGAAGGAAATGGAAGGCGTTCCCGAGCATCTACGCGATGACCGTGGGAGCGAAGAGGACGCGTCGGACGACCTGTCCGCAGCACTTGAATCGCTAAAGAGCGATCTCGAGGCGGCCAAGCAGGAAACGCTCTACGCCAAGGCCGAGACGCAAAACGTCCGGCGCCGGATGGAGAAGGACATCCAGGACGCGCGCACCTATGCCGCGACCGGTTTTGCGCGCGATATCCTGTCCATCGCAGACAACCTGGCGCGCGCGATCGATGCCATTCCGCAGGAGCTGCGCGAAGACGAGAAGTTCAAGGGACTGGTCGCCGGTATCGAGGCCACGCAGCGCGAACTCGACAAGGTCTTTGCGCAGCACGGCGTCAGCCGCATCGCCGCCATGGGCCTGCCGCTCGACCCCAACCAGCATCAGGCGATGATGGAAGTCCCGACCGACGAAGTCGAACCGGGCACCATCGTGCAGGAAATGCAGGCGGGCTACATGATCCGCGACCGCCTGCTGCGCCCGTCCATGGTGGGTGTCGCAAAGAAGCCGGACTGATCGGGGCGGTTAGAGCTTAGGTAGCTCCGTTGCCTCGATGGCCGCGATGACCTCCGCATTCACCTGCGCCTTGTTACCGGCGAAGGCGGGCAGCTTCATGCCTTCGAAAAAGGCCGGAAGCGCAGCGCGTTCGGCGTCGAGATCGCCGGGATCGACCAGTTTGTCGAGATAGCCGACGCGCAGGGCTTCTTCGGGATCGAACATCATGCCCGTGCCGATCGCCTTGCGACCCGAAGGCGCGAGCCGGCGCGTGGCGAGCGCGATGCTGTAAGCAGGCAAAACAAGCCCGATCATCGTTTCGTTCATGCCGATTTTAAAGTCGCCGCGGATGCCTATCGCGCGGTCGGATGCCATCATTAGGAACGCGCCCGCCGGGAAGGCATTGCCGGTGCAGATCGTCACGACCGGTGCGGGATGCCGCAAGATGGCAAGGATAGCATCCTGTCCCGCCTGCAGAAGCTTCAATGCCGCGTCTGCACCCTTTGCGAAAGTCTTGAGATCGAAGCCGGCCGAGAAGAGCCCCGGTTTGCCTTCAAGAACGACTGGCTGTTGCTTTGCCGCTGCCTTACCGAGCACCTCCTGCAGCCGGTCGAGCATTGGCATGGAGATGTCGTTGACCTTTCCATCGTCCATCCGTGCATGAATTGCCGCGCCAAGTTCGGTTGTTTCGATCATCGGGAGCTCTCTTGTGGCAGGTGCTTTGGCGAGGTGTTAGGGAACCACTGGCGCGGAGGAAAGCCGCCGCGCTCGAAATGAAGGAATGCCCGTTGAAAACACTCCGCCTCGCCATAATCGCATGTGCACTGGCCTATGGTGCGCCCGCCGTCGCATCGCCTTCAACCGACGAGGCGCTTCGTGCCCTGACCGACAGCTATTTCGAATACCGTGTCGAGCAATCGGGGCGCGTGCTCAACGAAGATGGCAGCACGGAGGATGGGGCGAAGCTTCCCTCGGTTACGGCACAGTCGCAGACGGTTCAGGCAGAGCGCGCTGAAGCGTTCCTTCGCGAACTGGACGGTCTCGATGGCGAGGCGATGGGCGATGCGGCAAAGATCGATGCTGCGGTTTTCCGCACGCTTCTCAACGCAGAGATCGGCGATGCGCGCTTCCGCGAGTGGGAGATGCCATTCGATAGCGACAACAATTTCTGGAGCTATCTGGCGGGGCGAAGCGGCTTTCGCACGGTCGAGGAATATGAGCGCTACATCGCCAGAATGCGCGACCTCCCGCGCTATTTTTCGGAGCACATTGCCAATGCCCGAGCCGGGCTGGCGCGTGGTTTTTCGGTGCCGCGAGTAACGCTGGAAGGACGTGATGCCTCGCTAGCTGCCTATGTCGTCGAGGATCCGCAGAGCAGCCCCTTCTGGGTGCCTTTCGCACAAATGCCGGAGAGCTTTTCCGCCAGCGATACCAACCGGTTGAATGCGGCGGGACGCGCTGCAATCGAAGAGGCGGTGACCCCGGCCTATGCAGAGGTGCTCACTTTCTTGCGCGATACATATCTGTCCAACACACGGACGACACTCGCGGCCAACGAGATGCCCGATGGCCCTGCCTATTACGCGCAGCAGATCAGGCAATACACGACCCTCGATCTGAGCGCCGAAGAGATTCACCAGATCGGCCTGTCCGAAGTGACTCGTATCACTGCCGAAATGGAGAGGGTGAAAGAGGACGCAGGGTTCGAGGGCTCGCTTGAAGAATTCGTGCAGTTCCTCCGTACCGATCCGCAATTCGTCGCTAAAACACCCGATGAGTTGATGGGTGTCTCGGCCTATGTCGCGAAGCGAACCGACATGAAGCTCGGTGACTATTTCGGTTTCCTCCCGCGCCACCGCTTCGGCATCGTCGAAGTCGATCCGGCTATCGCGCCGTTCTACACGGCTGGCCGTGGCGGCTACGAGGCATGCCAGATGAACACTTACGACCTGCCGTCGCGCCCGCTCTACAACATCCCCGCGCTGACGTTGCACGAATGCGCGCCGGGTCACAGTTTCCAGGCGGCGATCGCCGACGAACAACCTGAAGCGTCGCCCTTCCGCCGCCGGACATATTTCTCAGGCTTCGGCGAGGGCTGGGGGCTTTACGTCGAGTATCTCGGCAACGAGATGGGCATCTATCGCACCCCCTACGAGAAATTCGGCCAGCTGAGCTACGAGATGTGGCGCGCCGTGCGGCTCGTGGTCGACACCGGTATCCACCACTACGGCTGGAGCCGCGAGCAGGCGATCGACTATCTGGCGTCGCGAACTGCACTATCGACCCACGAGGTCAACACCGAGATCGATCGCTACATCAGCTGGCCCGGCCAGGCGCTGGCCTACAAGCTCGGCGAAATGACCATGCGCCGTGTCCGCGCCAAGGCTGAGCGGGAGCTTGGCGAGGCTTTCGACATCCGCAAATTTCACGACGTGGTGCTGTCGCTCGGTTCGGTGCCATTGCCCGTTCTCGAACAGCGCATCGACGCGTTCATCGCAGATGGTGGGCAGGGTTTGGAAGGTGTTGAATACAGACAATAAGTCAGGCGGCGGCTTGCCGAGCCAATTGGGGCACCTTGTTCTGAACGACCAATTTCCGCTCGATGCGGGAGATTTCTTCTGTGACCGCTTGCAGATCGGAAAGCGAAAGAATCAGGCCTTTGCGGCCGAACCGTGGTTGGCTCTGCACATTTGAAAAACAAGCATGCAGATTGGCGTGCACACTGATCAGTTCCATGCGGCTGTGAACAATACCGCAGCGGATGCTGCCCAGATTTTTTAGCTCTTTAAGCAAGCCTTCGATTCGAGCCTTTTCAGCCTTGGGATACTGCGGTGCGGCGGGAGCCTTAAGCATGGCCTCTATGTTTGCAGACAGCATTACCGCAGGCGATTTTCCAATCGAAGCAAGTAACCGACGCACAGCAATGTCAGCGGCATTGTGCGCGTCGATAAACTCACTGCGAGCGACGGCGAAATCTTTTCTGGCAGAATAAATGCGCTCCATTTCCTGGATAATGCGCAGTTTTTCCTGCCAAACAGTAAATCACACCAATTGCGCCGCGTTCTCGTCGCGGTGCTTCTTCAGGTATCTCATGAACGGTGTGCCACCTGTTCCAACGTCCGGGTCATTGCCCGCGATGCTGCCTGCCTGCTTGTTGATGTAGCTCGCCGCATACTCGAGATGCCGCGTGCGGAAGCGCGCAGATTGGTTGAGGCAGGCGTTGAACGCGTCTTTCAGGCTTTGGCTCGACGAACCTTCGACAAAGCTCCGCAATGTCGACTGCGCTGTCAGATCCTCGATAAACCTGCGGTGCTGGACCGGGCGGTAGCGATGCAGTTCGTCGAGGAAGCTCTTCAGCGGATCGTCGCTGTGGCCGACCTGGAAGACGGCATCCATCGCTGGGACGATGCTGGATTGCGAACCGGTCTGCCCGCGCAGCGCCTGCGGTTTTCCGCCAAGCTGGTCGACGCCTTCGTAAATCAGGCCGCCGCCTTTCAGCGCCGGATTGTTCGCCCAGCCGTGGATGTATGGCCGCACGCGATGAAAATAGATGTAGGGATCGCAGCGCTCGGGCATGCGCGCGAAGTGGGCGTAGATACGCTCCCATGCCGCGTCCATTTCAACGAGGAGCCGCTCTGCCTCTGATTCATCTCCGGTCTTCGCGGCGGTCACCAGCTTCGCCGCATTGTCGAGAAGCACGCCGGCTTCGGCCTCTATTGCGACGTGAATCATCACGAACCAGTTCTCGTCGTCTCCCCCGACGAAGTTCTGGTACATGTAGATGTTGTCGAGCGAGATAGGGCCCGATTTGTCGAGACGCGCCCAATTGTCGAGCACATAGCCCGAATACGGCAGCAGCGGCGATTGTCCGAGACGATCGGCCACGGCGACGATGGGGCGGGCAAGATTGGCGGGCAAATGCTGTGACGGAACGTCTTCTCCCCAAACGTAGGCCTGCACGAGGAAGGAGAGATGCACCATCGCGGTGCGGACCTGCGCTTCCGGGGCTTCACGAGCCCATTCCTCGATTTCGGGATCGGGCAACCGGTCGAGCCAGTGGCGGACCCTGCCGGTCGAAAGCAGTCCGGAAAGGTTGTTTGCCGCGCCGACGATGTCGGCAAGTTCGGCGGGCAGCGTGATCTCGTCGATCTCGTAATGCGAAAGATAGCCGCGCTCGCGGCTCAAACCGTAGTCTTTAAGCTCCATTGTTGAGACTCTTTGGCCGGGCGCGGGTTGGGCCGCCCGGACGCCAAAGCGGTATCAAATGCAACCTTTTCGCTCAAGCGGGTACAGACTTTATGCGGTATGAGTTCCTGGAAAATTCACAAGGACATCGAACGCTGCCGCATCGCCGATCCCCGCGATCTTTATGCCGGACCGGAGCCAGAATGCGTGTTTCACGATTTCCGCCTGTTGTTCGATCCCGTATTGCTCGAGCCGCCATCCGGGTTTGAGACTGTAATCGTATCGGCAGAACGGATGGCGGTGCAGCGGCAGGTACCATTTGCCTTTGGTCTGGCTCTGCCAAACATGTGTCATCTCGTGGATGAAATGTCCTTTGCCGCGCCAGTCTGCCGTCGCGAAGTCATCGCAATAGTTCGGGCCTTCGGGGTGGAAATGCAGGTGGCCGAGCGGCGCCATGGTGATGTGGCGCGGCTGAAACAGAAACCATTTCTTGCGCCGGATCCTAACCGCATCGTAGGCGATCGCCTGCCCGAAGACCGAGCGTGCGAGCTCGATCTCGCCATCGGTAAGCGGGCGTTCGCCCCCGACGGGGCAGGGGGCAGGCGGCGCATCATTCTCCGGTCGGCCGAGACCTTGCAAACCTACCGATCCTCACCCGCCGCGCGCACTTCGGCGGGGAAAGTATAGGTCCCACCGCCGGAGACCGTGAGCGTGACATTCGTAGTGTCGCCTGGCTTCAGGTCGGGAGAAACGCCCATCGCCATGACATGCAGGTCTCCCGGCTTGAACTCGACCGTGGTCCCCTGCGTCAGCGCGATCGGGAGCGCTTCCATCATCTGGACCTTGAAATCGTACTCGCCGAACTGGTGCATCACAGCGCTTTCGGCCGCAGCGACATCGGCCTTGCGGATCGTCAGTCCACGCTCGCCTTCATAGGAGAGATCGAAATAGACGGCGGCGGGATTGCCCTCGACCGGTGCCAGCACCATGCGCGCATTCGTTACGCTCATGCCCGGGATGCCGGTTTCCTCCACAGCCGGTGCCTCGGCCGTTTCGCCGCATGCGGCGAGCGAAATGCCCGCTAATCCCAAAGCGAGCGCTGCAATACCCTGTTTCACCGCGAATTCTCCCGTGTTGCGTGAAATTCACGAGTAGTCCGTCCGATCCCTTGTGCCAAGGCAAAGCGCACCTATATCCGCCACATAATCGAGCTGCCGAGCGGCCTTGCCGACAGATGCGGGAGGCCCACCGCGCAGCGTCCAACACTATGTATGAGATGGGGTAGTAATGACCAAAGTTATCGGGATCGACCTCGGCACCACCAACAGCTGTGTCGCGGTCATGGATGGCGGCAAGCCGAAAGTCATCGAGAACTCCGAAGGTGCGCGCACGACGCCGTCGATTGTGGCCTTCACGAAGGATAACGAGCGCCTGATCGGCCAGCCTGCCAAGCGCCAGGCTGTGACCAATCCGGACAATACGCTGTTCGCGATCAAGCGCCTGATCGGTCGCCGGTTCGACGATCCGACCACCAAGAAAGACATGGACATTGTCCCTTACGACATCGTCAAGGGCAAGAACGGCGATGCCTGGGTCGAAGCGGGCGGCGAGGAATATTCGCCCAGCCAGATTTCCGCCTTCATCCTGCAGAAGATGAAGGAAACCGCCGAGAGCTATCTCGGCGAGGACGTGAAGCAGGCGGTCATCACCGTTCCGGCCTACTTCAACGACGCGCAGCGCCAGGCGACCAAGGACGCCGGCCAGATCGCGGGCCTCGAAGTCTTGCGCATCATCAACGAGCCGACCGCGGCCGCACTCGCTTACGGCATGGACAAGGACGAAGGTAAGACCATCGCTGTCTACGACCTCGGTGGCGGTACCTTCGACGTCTCGATTCTCGAAATCGGCGACGGCGTGTTCGAAGTGAAGTCGACCAACGGCGACACCTTCCTTGGCGGTGAAGACTTCGACAATGCAATCGTCGAATATCTCGCCGACCAGTTCAAGTCGAAGGAGAACATGGATCTCCGCACCGACAAGCTGGCCCTGCAACGCTTGAAGGAAGCAGCCGAGAAGGCGAAGATCGAGCTTTCGAGCTCGCAGTCGACCGAAGTCAATCTGCCCTTCATCACTGCACGCATGGAAGGCGGCAGCTCCACGCCGCTGCACCTCGTCGAAACCATCAGCCGCTCGAAGCTGGAACAGCTCGTCGGCGACCTTATCGAGCGCACGCTCGAGCCGTGCAAGAAGGCGCTGGCCGATGCCGGCCTCGAAAAGGGTGGCATCGACGAAGTGATCCTGGTCGGCGGCATGACTCGCATGCCCAAGGTCCGCGAAGTCGTTGAAAAGTTCTTCGGCAAGGAACCGCACACCGGCGTGAACCCGGATGAAGTCGTGGCCATGGGCGCTGCGATCCAGGCCGGCGTCCTGCAGGGCGACGTCAAGGACGTGCTGCTGCTCGACGTGACCCCGCTGTCGCTGGGTATCGAAACGCTGGGCGGTGTTTTCACGCGCATGATCGATCGTAACACGACGATCCCGAGCAAGAAGACGCAGACCTATTCGACCGCGGAAGACAACCAGAATGCGGTTACTATCCGCGTCTTCCAGGGCGAGCGCGAAATGGCGGCGGACAACAAACTGCTCGGCCAGTTCGATCTGGTCGGCATCCCGGCTGCACCGCGCGGCGTTCCGCAGATCGAAGTGACTTTCGATATCGACGCCAACGGCATCGTGAATGTCAGCGCCAAGGACAAGGGCACGGGCAAGGAACAGCAGATCCGCATCCAGGCATCGGGCGGTCTCAACGAGAGCGACATCGAGCAGATGGTTCAGGATGCCGAGAAGTTCGCCGAGGAAGACAAGAAGCGCCGTGAAGGTGCCGAAGCGCGCAACCAGGCCGACAGCCTTGTCCATGCAACGCAGAAGCAGCTCGACGAGCATGGCGACAAGATCGACGCCGATACCAAGTCTTCGGTCGAGGCAGCGCTTGCCGAAGCGAAGACTGCGCTCGAAGGCGACGATATCGACGCCATCAACGCTAAGGCGCAGGCGCTCACCGAAGTCGCCATGAAGATGGGCCAGCAAATCTACGAGCAGGAGCAGGCCAATGCCGCCTCTGAAGGTGGCGATGCAGGCGATGCTTCGGGCGATGCCAAGGAAGAAGAAGTCGTCGATGCCGAATTTTCGGAAGTCGACGAAGACGAAAACAAGGGCTGATGTCCTGATGACAACCCCCTCTGCCACCGGTGCCGCGTGCATCGGTGGCGGAGCGGTTTGGACGGGGTAGGAAATGTCGCCCGAGACCGATCTTTATAAATTGCTGGGTGTCGATCGCGGGGCCGATGCCGCCGCAATCAAGTCCGCCTATCGCAAGCTCGCGATGAAGTATCACCCGGACCGCAATCCGGGCGATGCCGACGCGGAGACCCACTTCAAGGCCGTAGGCGCAGCCTATGAGGTTTTGAAGGACCCACAAAAGCGCGCTGCCTATGATCGCTACGGCCATGCCGCGTTCCAGAATGGCGGCGGCGGCGCGGGCCAGCCTGATTTTGGCGATATTGGCGATATTTTCGAAACCATTTTCGGCAGCGCCTTCGGTGGCGGTGGACGCCAGCGCCAGCGGCGCGGGGCGGACTTGCGCTACGACATGCAAATTACCCTCGACGAGGCGTTCCATGGCAAGGACACGCAGATCGAAATCGAAGTCTCGGCCACCTGCGACACCTGCAGCGGTTCCGGCGCCGAACCCGGCACCGGCACGCGTGGCTGCAACCTGTGCAACGGCTATGGCAAGGTCCGCGCGCAGCAGGGCTTCTTCATGGTCGAGCGGCCGTGCCCCAACTGCCACGGACGCGGCGAAGTCCTCGAAGAAGCCTGCCATTCCTGTCGCGGCGAGGGCCGGGTCGACAAGGAGCAAGCGCTCAAGGTGGAAGTGCCGCCAGGCGTGGATACCGGCACGCGCATCCGCCTATCGGGCAAGGGCGAGGCCGGCCCGCGGGGTGCGCCTCCGGGCGATCTCTACATCTTCCTGCATGTGAAGCCGCACGAAGTCTTCGAACGCGATGGTACCTCGCTGGTGACGCGCGTTCCGGTCAGCTTCACCACGGCCGCGCTGGGTGGTTGCGTGACCATTCCCGACCTCGATGGCTCGACCAACGCAATCGATATTCCGGCCGGCATCCAGTCGGGCAAGCAGCTCCGCAAGCGCGGCGCGGGAATGCCCGTCTTGCAGGGACGGGGCAGGGGCGATCTTGTCGTCGAAGTGCTCGTGGAAACGCCGACCAGGCTCAGCAAGGACCAGAAGGCAATCCTCGAGCAATTCCGGGAGACCGAGACGGGCGATGAATGCCCGCAAAGCCGCGGCTTCTTTGACAAGATCAAGGAAGCCTTCGGCGCTTAGGCACTGCACGCTTTGGCAAATGCCCTCAAGGTGTTAGAGACGCCCCTTCGGATTTCACCGAGGGGATTGCCATGAAACTTGCCGCCACTTTCGCCAGCCTGTCGCTGCTCGCACTCGCTACTTCCGCCAGCGCACAGCGCAATTTTGACGATGTCGAAGTCACCTCGGAACAGATCGCGCCCGGCATTGCTGTGCTGTTCGGCGCGGGCGGCAATATCGGTGTCAGCTATGGCGAGGACGGTACGATCCTGATCGACGACCAGTTCGCCCCGCTGACGGCCAAGATCGAAACGGCCGTCGCAAACCTTGGCGCCAGCCCGGTGAAGTTCCTGATCAACACGCATTATCACGGCGATCACACCGGCGGGAACGAGAACTTCGGCAAGAAAGGCGCGCTGATCTTCGCGCAAAAGAACGTGCGGATGCGCCTGCGTGACGGGCGGGGCGAACCCAGTCCGATCGCACCCGCGCCGAAGGAAGCGCTGCCGGTGGTGACCTACGAGCAGGGCCTGACTCTCAACGTCAATGGCGACACGGTAGACGTGATGTTCCTCGGCGGCGGTCACACCGATGGCGACAGCGTAATCTTCTGGCACGAGGACAATGTCGTCCACATGGGCGACCTCTATTTCAAGATCCCGGGCTTCCCCTTCATCGACGTGCGTTCGGGTGGAAACGTGTTTAGCGCGATGAACTCCCTCGATACCGTCATCCGCATGATCGACGGCGAGACCAGGGTGATCCCCGGCCACGGCCCGATGTCCAACAAGGCCGAATTGGTCGCCTATCGGGCGATGATCGGCGATGCCGTGAGCCGTGTGCAGGAGCTCAAGGATGCGGGCAACTCCTTGGAGGATGCCGTGGCCGCAAAGCCGCTCGAAGGTTTCGACCGCGGCGAGGGTTTCATCGATGCCGATGGCTTTGTGACCGCAATTTATCGCAGCATGGAATGAAGCGGCGCTAGCCCAGCTTTTCGATCACTTCACCGCGCAGCCGATCAAGCAGGCTGCGCGCACAGCGACCGGCTTCGATTTCCGCGTCGAGGATCGCCAGGAAAGCTTCGCGCTTGAGCGATCTGCAGTCGTTCTCGTCGGGCGATGATTCGAGTGTCGAGCAGACCAGATCGATCATGCGCTCGGCCCCGTGGAGCCGGCCCCACAGGTAATCGTTCTCGCGATAATTGCGGCTGAAAAACGCGCCGAAATTGTAGAATTCTGTGCCGCGCAAGGTGTCGCGTGTTCCCCCTTCGCGGATGGAGCGCGCATCGTCCGGGCTGATCCGATCGACCTTGATCGGATCGAATTCGGTCAGTCCCTCGGCCCCCAGGAGCGGGAGCGTCGCGACGTCGTAGAAGGGGAAGCCAAGATAGGTCAGCAGCATCCGCCGCTTGAGGTTCTTGGGCATCACCTCGAGCGCAGCGGATAGCATTTCCTCGGCGCGATCGTCCACTTCGGGCAGCAGGTACCGCTCGGCAAAGGCGTCGATCACCGCGCCGGGATCGGCAAAGATATTGGCGGCAAGGAGACTGAAATCTCCGCCTAAATGCTCCGGCCCTTCGCGATCGAAATAGAGCGAGAGGATTTCGTAGATGGCCTCGCGCGCTTCATCCAGCGCGACATCGTCCAGCTCCGGATCGGCGTCCCAATCCCGCGACAGGCGGCGCGCGAGCAAGCGCAGGCGGCGAATGCGAAACCCGAGATCATGTGCGCGGAAGAAAGCAATGGCGTCGGCGCTGGCGCCGCCATTGTCGCCCGCCAGCGATCCGAGGCCCCGGCGTTCGAGTTCGGCCCGCAGCGCCCCTACGATCGGCAGCGCGTCGGGCAGCATCAGCTGCGGCGCGCAATCGTGAACCAGCTCGGCCAGGCGCTCGACGATACCGTTGAATTTGGCTTGGGCGTATGCCTGGAACGCGTAACCCGCGCGTTCCGCCGCCGCCTGCTGCGCCTTGTTGCGCCAGGCCACCAGTCGCTTCGGAGTGGGGCTATTGAGGAACAGCGTCCGCCCGAACAGCTTTTCGACCGCGGCCTCGATCTCGGGCCGCATACCCGCGACGATACGCCGCAGCCGCTCGGCTTCGCGCGACTGCGCTTCCAATTCTTCGAGATTGTCGCGGATCGGCTGCTCGCGCGGAATGGTTGATAGCGATCCCAGGATGGCGGCGAAGAAGCCGACGTCCTTGTCTTCCTGTTCCTTCAGTGAACCGAAGCGGTCTGGACGCGGATCTATGTAAATGAAGCGGCGATCGACTTCCCGATGCGCCGGGCGACCGCGCAGCCCCGCGATGGCCCCGGCAAAAGGTGCGTTCACGAGCACCGACCCGTCGATCAGCGATACGCTCTCGGTGGTGCCTTGCTCGACATGGACCGGCATGACCCGTTCGAGAAAGGCGTCGCGCCCCGTCCATTCGACATCGGCTTTGGCCGCCAGGGCATCGATTTCTTCGAACTTTAGCGGCGGAAACGCACCGGGGAAGCTGGACGTAGCTCGCGCCGCAAGCGTCAGCTCAAGTGGATGCGCCATCTGTCCGCCGAGCCTGCTCGCATGTGCCCGAAAAGCGATCGGCATGCGATGCTCGCTCTCCTCGACGACCGGAGGCGAGTTCAGCCGCAGCATCTCCAGATAACCGCGAAAATCGGTCGCGGTGACATAGAGATCGATGGGGTGGCCCGGCGGCAATAGCGGCGGATTGGCCGCTTCCTCGCGCATCGCTAACAAGGCTTCGTAGAGCAGGGTCGACATGCCGAGCCCCGAAAACGGCGGCTGAAACCAGCGGCCGCGCATGAAGTGCGAAACCTTGCGCCGCACCTCGGCGCGCGTTTCCGGCGCGACACTTTCGCTCACCACATTGCCTGGTCGGCGCAGCACCCATTCCACGAAAGGTTGCGCCCAGATCTTGCCGAAGCGCCAGACGATCTGTGCGTCGGGATCGATCAGCCGGTCGACATCGGCATTCTTTAGCCACAGTTCGGTCAGCGGCTCGAGCGAGCTGCCCGAATGGATGGCTTGGGCGAGAAAAACGGCATTGATGCCGCCCGCGCTCGCACCGGTCAGAATATCGGGCAGCACCCGCAACCGCAGCTGCTCACGTTCCTCGATTCGTCGGAGCAGCTCTCCGTAAATCCTGGCGCTGCCGGAAGGCGCGTCTTCGCCGGAATGATAAGCCCGGCTGGCCCGCGCAAGGTTCCATATCTCCTTGGTAACACCGTGCATGTAGACGGCCAGGCTGACCCCGCCGTAGCATACCAAGGCAATGCGAAGTTCCTTCTGCCGCATCCGGGGATTGTGCCGATTGCTTCACCCATTGGCAATTGCGTTCTCTTAATGTTCCGACTACTTGTCCGCCATGGCGAAGACCAAACGCAAATATGTCTGCCAGGCCTGCGGCACCGTGGCGCATCGTTGGCAGGGGCAATGCGCGGAATGTGCGGAGTGGAATTCGCTCGTCGAAGACGCGCCCGCGACTGTCTTTTCGCAAAAGCACGATCTTTCGAGCGGTGGGCGGGCCATCACATTCGTCGACCTCAACCAGCCCGGCCACGAGCTGACGCGGCGTACCACCGGGCTGGCGGAGTTCGATCGCGCGCTGGGCGGGGGGCTGGTCCCCGGCTCTGCCATCCTCATGGGCGGCGACCCGGGCATTGGCAAATCGACGCTGCTGTTGCAGGCCGCCGCCAGCATTGCCAAGTCTGGACAGCAAGTGGTCTATGTCAGCGGCGAGGAAGCCGCCGGACAGGTCCGCATGCGCGCCTCGCGGCTGGGCGTTGCCGATGCACCGCTCAAGCTCGCTTCTTCAACTTCGGTGCGCGATATCCTGACGACGCTCGGCAGCATGGACGCTCCGGCGCTGCTGGTCATCGATTCGATCCAGACCATGCATTCGGACACGATCGAAGGAGCGCCGGGCACGGTCAGCCAGGTTCGCGGATGCGCTTTCGAACTGATCCGCTATGCCAAGGAAAGCGGCACCGCGCTGGTCCTCGTCGGCCATGTCACGAAGGACGGCAATATCGCTGGCCCGCGCGTGCTGGAGCACATGGTCGATGTCGTCATGAGCTTCGAAGGCGAGCGCAGTCACCAGTACCGCATCCTACGCGCGCTCAAGAACCGTTTCGGCGCGGTCGACGAGATCGGTGTTTTCGCGATGGCGGGGCAGGGGCTCGAAGAGGTTGCCAACCCCTCGATGCTGTTCCTGTCCGGTCGCGACCAACCCTTGGCCGGCAGTGCCGTCTTTCCTGCTCTCGAAGGGACACGCCCGGTGCTGGTGGAAGTGCAGGCGCTGATCGTCCGGCTCCAGTCCGGTGCGACCCCGCGTCGGGCGGTCGTGGGTTGGGACAATGGCCGTCTAGCCATGCTGCTGGCGGTGCTGGAATCGCGGTGCGGGCTGAACTTCAGTTCGGCCGAGGTCTATCTGAACGTGGCGGGGGGCTATCGCTTGTCGGATCCGGCGGCCGACCTCGCCGTTGCCGCGGCGCTTGTTTCGGCGCTCGCCGACAAGCCGCTGCCCGAGAATTCGGTCTGGTTCGGTGAAGTTTCACTGGCGGGCGAGATACGCCCGGTGGCTCATGCCGGTCTGCGCTTGCGAGAAGCGGCCAAACTCGGCTTTTCGACCGGGTGCGGGCCGCAAAATGGTGGGGAGAAGGTTGGCAAGATGCGATATGCGCCCGTCGATCGCCTGGGCAAGCTCGTTGACCGGGTCATGGGTACCTCCTAATTCACCGGTCGTCATGACCATGTTCGATATCCTCGTCCTTCTGGTAGTCGGAGTTGCGGCGGTCGGCGGCTTCCTGCGCGGGTTTGTGCAGGAAGTGCTTTCGCTTGCGGCCTGGATCCTGGCCGTATTTGCCATCCGCTACATGCACACCCCGCTGCACCAGGCGATCGAACCCTATATCGGCACGCCGACAGCCTCATCCATTCTCGCGTTCGCATTGCTCCTGCTCATTCCCTACGCCGCGATGAAGCTGATCGCCGGGCGCGCGGGCGAGGGGACGCGAAACTCCATACTCGGACCGATCGACCGAGTACTCGGGTTCGGTTTCGGCGCGATCAAGGGCGCTATCGTGGTAGTGCTGGCCTTCTCGCTGCTCGTGATCGGTTACGACACGGTGTGGGGATACCAAGGACGTCCGACCTGGATCACAACTGCGCGGACCTATCCGGTCGTTAACGCGAGCACCGAGGCCATGGTCGAATACATATCCGAACGCCGCGCCAGGTTGCGGCAGCAGTCGGAAGAGTAATGGCGCAGGCAGGCAGTGCCGAACGGCTCTATACTGCGGATGTGCTGGGGCTCGCCGTGGAACTTGCGCGATACCCTTTGACCGGCGAATTTTTTGTTGTCGGGGAGGCACGTTCGCCGAGTTGCGGCAGCACGCTCCAGATAGGCCTCGACCTTACATCGCAATCGGGCGTCGAACGCATCGGGCTACAGGTCTCGGCCTGTGCAATAGGGCAGGCAAGCGCCGCCCTCTTCGCTCGCGATGCCAAGGGCCATACCCGCGTTTCGCTGGAGAACGGAATGCAGCGCGTCGCAAACTGGCTTGCCCGCGAAAGCGAGGAAGAGCCATGGGCCGGGCTCGATCGCGTCAGGGCCGCGCGGGAATATCCCGCCCGCCATGGTGCGATCCTGCTGCCGTGGAGAGCCGCGCTGGACGCGCTTTCCAAGGCGTGACGCTCCGGCTAGGACCGCCGATCTGACGCAACGGGGAGAGAGCGGGGCCATGAGAGACGCAGCAGCATCGAAGGGACGCGAGCCGAGCGAGAACGAGATCAAACTCGTCATCGGTGCCTCGTCCGCCGGGACCATCTTCGAATGGTACGATTTCTTCATCTACGGGACGCTCGCCTATATCCTCAAGGATGCGTTCTACGACGTCGACAACGAAACGCTGGGCTTGTTGCTGGTCTGGTCGACTTTTGCCGTGGGATTCGCCTTCCGCCCGATCGGCGCCGTGCTGTTCGGTTTCCTTGGAGACAAGTTGGGGCGCAAATATACCTTCCTCGTCACAGTGACCCTGATGGGTATAGCAACCGCAGGGGTCGGCCTGATACCGACCGTCGCGACGATCGGAATCGCGGCTCCGATCATCGTTATCCTGTTGCGCGTGATTCAGGGCCTGGCGCTGGGCGGGGAATACGGTGGCGCTGCCATCTATGTTGCCGAGCATGCCCCGCCGGAAAAGCGCGGCTTCTACACCAGCTTCATCCAGGCCAGTGTGGCCGGCGGCTTCGTCCTTTCTATTGCTGTCGTATTGGCGTGCCGCTTTCTTATTCCCGAGGATGATTTCGTGGCATGGGGCTGGCGCGTGCCGTTCCTGCTGTCGATCATTCTGCTTGGCATTTCGCTATGGATGCGGCTCAAACTGTCGGAAAGTCCGGTCTTTCAGGCGATGAAGGCAGAAGGCCAGATCGCCGGCAATCCCTTCGTCGAAAGTTTCACATATCCCGGCAACAAGAAGCGCATCTTCGTCGCCCTGTTCGGCGTGACCGGCATCCTGACCACGATCTGGTACACGGCCTTCTTCAGCGGGATGAGCTTCTTGCGCGGGCCGATGCATGTGGCCGACCTGACCGTGGAATTGATCCTGTTCGTGTCCGGCCTGATCGCCATGACTTTCTACGTCATGATCGGCAAATGGTCCGACACCATAGGACGCAAGAAACCAATCATGATCGGTGCAGTGTTGACGCTCCTGCTGCTGTTTCCGGCCTTCTGGGGCCTCGGTAGTCTTGCCAATCCCGGGCTTGAGCGAGCTGCGGCGGAAACGCCGATCACGGTCAGCGGGCCGCAATGCACGACCGATCCCTTCGCCGACCTCTTCGACCGCGAACAAACCGATTGCGGCAAGGTTCTCGAAACTCTGACCGCGTCGGGCGTGCCATATACTCTGGAAGCCGGCGAAACGCTGACGCTGAGTGCAGGCGGTCAGGCCATCGCGATCGATCCTGCATGGTTCGAAGACGGCACCGCTCGGCGCGAGGGAATCCGCGCGGCGCTGGGCGAATACGGATTCGACTTTTCGAAGCAGCAGCCCGGCATGGGCAATATCCTCGGCATCGTGGCAATTCTGCTCGGTCTGGGCATGCTTTCCGCGCTGACCTACGGCTCGGTCGCGGCACTGCTGTCGGAGATGTTCCCGCCGCGCATCCGCTACAGTTCCATGTCGATACCCTATCACATCGGGGCCGGCTATCTCGGCGGTTTCCTGCCGCTCATCGCGGGCGTGATCGTTGCCAGTACAGGTAATATCTATTCGGGGCTGTGGTACACCTGGATCGTGGTCGCCATCGGTATCGTCGTCTTGTGGTGGGGCGTTCCCGACGGACCGCCGCGCGACTTCGAAGACGCGCCGGCGACCTGACCGAGCGGTGGCGATCGAGTCTCCGCCCAGAACCCTGCGTCTCGATATCGATCGCGAGGCGCTGGAGGCCAATTGGCGGGCACTCGATCGCTTGTCCGGCAAGGCTAGGGCAGGGGCTGCGGTCAAGGCCGACTGCTACGGGTTGGGTGTCGACACATGCGTCCCCGTCTTGCGCGATGCGGGCGCGAGAGACTTCTTCGTAGCGCACTGGAGCGAGGTGGCCGACGTCGCGCGGCACGTACTGCCCGAACAAATCGCGGTATTGCACGGCGCCAACACTGCCGAGGAAGCAGAGTACGCGCGCAGCATCGGCGCGCGCCCGGTAGTCAATTCGCTGCACCAGGCAAATGTCTGGATCGATAGCGGTGGCGGCCCCTGCCACATGATGGTCGATACGGGCATTCACCGGCTCGGGATCGCGCCGTCCGAAGTCGCTGCCAACGTCATCCGGCAACTCGATGTCCAAGTGCTTATGTCGCATCTCTCCAGCGCTGACGAGGACACCCCTGTCAACGCAGCACAGCTCGAAGCCTTCCGCGCTCTGAAAGGTCAGTTGGGCGCACAGGAACTGAGCCTCGCCAACAGTGCAGGCATAGGCTTGAACGACGACTTCGCCTTCGATCTGACCCGGCCGGGTCTGTCGCTTTACGGCGGTGTGCAAAGGCCGGAACTGGCGGAGCATATCCGGCAAGTCGCCTATCCCAAGGCCGCGATCATTCAGGTCGCTGAACTGCGCGCGGGCGATCACGTGGGATACAACGGCGAGTTCACCGCGCCCGACGCGATGCGGGTCGGAACGGTCTCGCTCGGCTACGCAGACGGTTTCCTGAGAGCTTGGGGCGGCAAGGGCCTGGCGCTGTACCACGAAGGGCGATCCCTCCCGCTGCTGGGCAAGGTTTCGATGGACATGGTGGTGGTCGACCTTGCAGCCGAGCCGGACCTGAGCGTCGGCACCTGGCTCGATGTTCCATACGACCTCCCGCGCGCTTCCGAGGCGACCGGCCTCTCGCAATACGAACTCCTCACCATTCTGGGACAACGGTTCGCGCGCTGATTGCTGCACGTTGCACTGCACATATTGCAGATGCTAAGGCTCTGCTTTCTGCAGCATATTGCGCAGCATAAACTCGAGGCGGTACTCTTCTCCATGGCGAAAAAAGGCAGCAAGGACGGCGACCTCGTCGTCATCAAGAAATACGCCAATCGGCGGCTCTACAATACGCAAAGCTCGAGCTACATCACGCTGGATGACCTCTCGCAGATGACCCGCGAAGGTATCGATTTCCAGGTCGTCGACGCCAAGTCGGGCGACGACATCACGCACACGATCCTGACCCAGATCATCATGGAAGAGGAAACCGGTGGCCGACAGATGCTGCCCGTCAGTTTCCTGCGCGATATCATCTCGATGTACGGCAATTCGATGCAGGCGATGATGCCGAGCTATCTTGAAGCGAGCATGCAGAATTTTCGCCAGAACCAGGCGAAGATCCGCGAAGCCTTCGAGAAGGGCATTTCCGGCACGCCGCTGGCCGCCATTCACGAGACCAATCTGGCGATGATGAAGGCCGTCGGCGATGCCGTGTTCCCGGGCAGCAAAAGCAACGGCTCCAGACCGGTTGCGCAGGACGCCGAACTGGCTGCCCTCAAGAAGCAAATGGCTGAGATGCAGAAGAAGCTGGACGAGCTCGGCAAGTAAGGCCAAGCGTCCGCGCAATCTACCACCCATCATTCACAGGACAGGCGCACCCGTGTCGAACATCCGCCACGCCCTAACCGTAAAGCGAGAAGACGATTTCGCTGCCTGGTATCAGGCAGTCATCGCCGAGGCCGACCTTGCCGAAGAATCCGGCGTCCGCGGCTGCATGGTCATCAAGCCATGGGGCTACGGCATATGGGAACGCATCCAGCGCCTGCTCGACGACCGTATCAAGGCCACGGGCCATGAAAACGTTTACTTCCCGATCTTCATCCCGCTTTCCAATTTCGAGCGGGAGGCCGAGCATGTCGAGGGCTTTGCCAAGGAAATGGCAGTTGTCACTCACCACCGGCTGATCGGTGATGGCGAGGGCGGGTTGATCCCCGATCCCGAAGCCAAGCTGGAAGAGCCGCTCGTGGTGCGCCCCACATCGGAAACGATCTTCGGCGATGCCATGGCGCGCTGGATCCAAAGCTGGCGCGACCTGCCGTTGCTCACAAACCAATGGGCGAACGTCGTGCGCTGGGAAATGCGCACCCGCATGTTTCTGCGCACCAGCGAGTTCCTCTGGCAGGAAGGGCATACCGCGCACGCCACCGCAGAGGAGGCCAAGGAACACACCCTGACGATGCTAGAGGTCTATCGTGCGCATGCCGAGGAAGATCTGGCACTTCCGGTTATCGCCGGCGAGAAACCCGAGAACGAGCGCTTCCCGGGAGCGGTCGAGACATGGTCGATCGAAGCCATGATGCAGGATGGCAAGGCGCTGCAGGCCGGGACCAGCCACTATCTCGGGACCAACTTTTCCGAAGCGGCAAACATCAAATTCCAGGACCGAGAAGGCGGCGAAAAATATTGCCATACGACAAGCTGGGGCGTGTCGACCCGCATGATCGGCGGCGTCATCATGACCCATGGCGACGACGACGGGCTCAAGGTTCCGCCCAGGATCGCTCCGTACCAGGTCGTGATCCTGCCGATGCTCCGGGACAAGCCCGAAGACGACGCGCTGCTCGCCTATTGCGAAGACCTGCGCGGCAAACTCATCACTGAATCCGCGATGGGCGAACCCGTGCGCGTGCTGTTGGACAAGAAGCCGGGCAAGGCCGCTGCCAAGCGCTGGAACTGGGTGCGCAAGGGCGCGCCGATCGTAATCGAGGTCGGCGGCCGCGATATGGAGAATGGCGTTGTCAGCCTGCTGCGCCGCGACGAACTGTGGAACGAGGAAACCGGCAAGCCGGCGTTCCAGGCCCCCACACCGGCGCAATTGACGGATGAAATCGCTTCGATGCTGGATTCGATCCAGGCGGGCATGTTCGGCACGGCACAAACGTGGCGAAACGCCAATGTCATGAGCGGGTGCACATCTTTCGAGCAATTGCGCGACCATTATTCCGACGGCAAAAAACACGTCGGCTGGGTCGAGGTCCAGTGGTCGAAGCCTACCGGTCAGGAGCTCGAGAAAGTCGTCGAGAAGCTCAAGGACCTGAAGCTGACGATCCGCAACGTGCCGATGGATACTCCCGCGCCGACGGGCTCCTGCATCTTCACCGGCAAACCGGCGGTCGAGTGGATATACGTCGCAAAGGCATATTGACCGCGGGCGTGGTGCGCGCCCATGATGCCGCCATGCGCAAATTCCTGATTGTTACCACTTTCCTCGCCGCCCCGCTCGCGGCGCAGGACCATCCTGCCGATAAGGTCTCCGCCGAAAGGCTGCAGGCCGATGTGGAGAAGCTCGTCTCCTTCGGCACGCGGCACACCTTGTCGGAGCAGAACAATCCCGAGCGCGGGATCGGCGCAGCGGTCGACTGGGGTGCGGAAACATTTCGCGAGATCTCGGCGGAATGCGACGGCTGTCTCGAGGTGGTTCTGCCTGAAACTACCGTAGAGGGTCGACGCATCCCGACCCCGACGCGTTTGCGCAATGCGGTTGCGATCCAGAAAGGCACCGAGCGACCGGACGAGGTCGTCATCGTACAGGGCCATATCGACAGCCGCGTGACCGACCCGCTGGATTGGGAGAGCGATGCTCCGGGAGCGAACGACGATGGCTCTGGCACAGCGCTGGTGATCGAAGCCGCGCGCGTTCTGAGCGAGCGGCGCTATCCGACCACCATCATCTACGCGCTGCTTTCGGGTGAAGAGCAGGGCCTCTATGGCGGACGACTGATGGCCGATTGGGTCGAAAGCCAAGGATATACGGTCAAGGCTGTGCTCAATAACGACGTGGTGGGCAACAGTTGCGGCAGCGATGGTTTTTGCGATGCCGACAACGTCCGGGTTTTCTCCGAAGGGCCGCGGGCAGATCTCACCGAATCGATCCGCGCCGCGCAACGGCGTGAAGGCGGGGAGAACGACAGCCCGAGCCGCAACCTGTCGCGCTGGCTCGACGGCACGGCCGACGAAACCGAAGGTGGGCTCGATGTCCGGCAAATCTGGCGTGTCGACAGGATGGGGCGGGGCGGAGATCAGATACCCTTCCTCGAGAAGGGCTATCCCGCAGTGCGTATCACCGTTGCGGTCGAGGATTACGAGCACCAGCACCAAGACCTGCGTGTCGAGGACGGTACCACCTACGGCGACACCGTGGACGAGATGGATTTCGATTATCTCGCCAAGGTCACGCAGCTCAATGTGCGGGCTCTCGATCGACTTGCTCGAACACCGATGCCGCCCGCTCCTGTTGCGCGTGCCGCAGTGCAGACTTTCACCGAGATCGAATGGGCCCCGGTCAAAGGCGCGGATAGCTATCGCGTTGTCATGCGTCGCACCGATGCACCCTATTGGGACCCTGAGCAGGAGGTCGTGGTCGCGCAGGGCGGCGCGGAGGGCGCCAAGCCCATCGCGGGCAGTTTCGATCTCGATGGCAACATTCGCACGATGAGCGATTCCCAAACCAATGTCGTCACCTTCGGCGGTATTCGGGGGGACGACTGGATTTTCGGCGTCAGCGCCTGCTCGGGCGACATGTGCAGCCCCGTTGCAAGCGCGGTGCCTGCCGGTTCGTTCGTGCCGATCGCTGAGGAAGGGGATGACACCGCCTAGGTCCGACCCCATATGGTCGGCATATGAACCAGAAGAAAAATAGAAAACCGCGCGCGCATGGAATGCCCTCGCGCGAGCAAGTCCTCGAATTCATCCAGTCCTCCGACACTCCCGCCGGCAAGCGCGAAATCGCCAAAGCGTTCGGGCTGAAAGGGCAGGAAAAGATCGGGCTCAAGCGCCTGCTCAAGGATATGGCCGAAGAAGGCCTCATCGACGGCAAGAAAACCGCCTATCATCGCATGGGCGGCGTGCCGAAAGTCACTGTCCTGCGCATTGTCGAAATCGACGATGGCGAATCCGTCGCCGAGCCGGAAAACTGGAACCCCGATAGCGGCGAAAAGCCGCCGCGCCTGACTATAGTCGAAAGCAAGGGGGGTCGCGGCGGGAAG
This sequence comes from Erythrobacter litoralis HTCC2594, assembly GCF_000013005.1. Classification (GTDB taxonomy): domain Bacteria; phylum Pseudomonadota; class Alphaproteobacteria; order Sphingomonadales; family Sphingomonadaceae; genus Parerythrobacter; species Parerythrobacter litoralis_A. Next base: position 1,267,003 of record NC_007722.1, read on the forward strand.
CGCATGCCCGCGCTGAAACGCGGAGACCGGGTCCTCGCCCGAACCGAAGAAAGCGGGAAGGGCTGGCGCGCCTATCCGATGAAAAAACTGCCGGCCCGAACCGAAGGGCTGATGGGCGTCGTCGAGATCGACAAGGCGGGCAAGGCATGGCTCGCCCCGATCGACAAGAAAGTGCGCAACTCGTCGCCCATAAGCGACCTCAATGGTTCCGAGGATGGCGAGCTGGTGCTGGCCGAACCGGCTGGCAAGGGCCCGCGCTCGGGCGTCAACGTAACCGAAGTCGTCGGCGATCCCCTCGCGCCCAAGAGCTTCAGCCTGATCGCTATTGCCAAGCACGGCATCCCCCATGTCTTCCCCGAAGCTGCGCTGGAAGAAGCCCAACGCGCCGCGACGCTTCCGCTGAGCGAAGACAGGCGCGAGGACCTGCGCGATGTCCCGATTCTCGCGATCGATCCGGCCGATGCGCGCGATCATGACGATGCCATCTGGGCAGAGCCCGACGGCGAGGGCGGCTTCGACACCATCGTCGCGATTGCAGATGTGAGCTATTACGTCCGCCCGGGCGGCGCACTCGACCGCGAAGCGCGCAAGCGCGGCAACTCGGTCTATTTCCCCGACCGCGTCGTCCCAATGCTGCCCGAGGTGCTGAGCGCCGATGCCTGCTCGCTCAAGCACGGGCAGGATCGCGCCGCGATGGCCTGTCACCTGAGGGTATCGGCTGAAGGGAAAGTCACCTCGTGGCGCTTCACCCGGGCGATCGTACGGCTCACGCACAATATCGCTTATGAGGACGCACAAGCGGCCATCGACAGCGGCGATGCTAGCACGGAATTGCAGAACCTCTGGGCCTGCTGGCGCGCGCTCGAGAAGGCGCGTCATGCGCGCGACCCGCTCGAGCTGGAATTGCCCGAGCGCCGCGTGGTGCTCGACGACGAGGGCCAGATCGCGGACATCGCAGTGCGCGAACGGCTCGATGCGCATCGTGTGGTCGAGGATTTCATGATCGCGGCCAATGTCGCGGCGGCTAAGGCGCTCGAGGCCAAGACCGCGCCGGTGGTCTATCGCATTCATGAACCGCCCAGTCGGGAGAAGCTGATCGCACTGCGAGACTACCTCGCGACGCAGGACCGCAAGCTCGCCCTGGGTCAAGTGGTGACGCCGACCCTTTTCAACCGGTTTCTCAAAGACGTGTCGGACGAGACAGAGCGGGCGCTGCTCATGGAAGCTGTGCTGCGCAGCCAGACACAGGCCTATTACGGGCCGAACAATGCCGGCCATTTCGGCCTCGCGCTCGGCTCCTATGCGCATTTCACCTCGCCGATCCGGCGCTATTCCGATTTGCTGGTGCATCGCGCGCTGGTCGACGCTTACGGGCTGGAGCAACCCAAGCCCGCGAAGGGCCTGCCGGATGCCTCTGGCCTGTCGGACCGGGACCGGCAGGATCTCCAGCAGATTACCGATGCCATAAGCACCACCGAGCGGCGCGCGATGGAAGCCGAGCGCGACACGATCGACCGCTATGTCGCAGCGTATCTCGCGCAGCACGTCGGCAAGACATTTCAGACCCGCATCACCGGGGTGCAAAACTTTGGTTTTTTTGCGACGATTCTGAATCTCGGTGGTGACGGACTGGTGCCCGTTTCGACGCTCGGGCGCGAGTATTATCGCTACGACGAGGCGGCACAGGCGCTGGTCGGCGAAGACAGCGGCAAACGCTACGACGTCGCGCAAAAACTGGAGCTGAAACTGGCGGAAGCCAATCCGCTCACGGGTGCCCTCAAGTTCGAACCGCTGGATGACGAGAGCGGGAATGCGGAAAGACGCGGCCAACAAGCTGCGCCGCGCGAGAAGGGCAAGTCTAAGCAGGGAAACCGTGGCCGCCCCAAAAATATTCGTCATCAGGGCAGGCGCCGCAAATAGGTCGGAACAGCACAGGCGCGGGGGCCGTTATCCGAGCAAAGGAGAAATATACCGATGCTCAAGCCAGGCCAGAAAGTCCCCGATCTCGAATTGCCCCTCACCATCGATGCGAAGTTTCAGCTCTCGGCACAAAGTCCAGATGCCTTCACAATGCTGGTTTTCTATCGCGGCAAGCATTGCCCGATCTGCAAAAAGTATCTGACCGAACTGAGCGGCAAGCTCGACGACTTCACGAAGCGAGGTGTGAACGTCTTCGCGGTGTCCATGGACAACGAAGAGCGCGCGCAGGTCGTCCACCGGAAGTGGGAGACCGGCGATGTCCCGCTGGCATGGAACCTCTCCGAAGAGCAGGCTCGCGAATGGGGCCTCTACATATCGGAAAAGCGTCCCGACAGCGACGAACCCGAGATGTTTTCGGAACCTGGCCTGTTCCTGGTCCGCCCCGACATGACGCTGTATTTCGCCGAAACGCAGAGCGCGCCGTTCACGCGTCCGCCGCTCGACGAATTGCTCCAAGCCGTCGCTTTCATCCAGGAGAAAAATTATCCGGCGCGCGGTACACTGACCTGATGGATCAGGCCATGCGGTCGATATCGTCCATGCCGAAGATGCCCGGAATGATATAGAGCGGGCAGGGCAGGTCGCAGGATGCGGCGCTGAAATGTGTCACCAGCGGGCCGGGGGTGTTTTCGCCCGAGGCGAGCACGAGCGCGGCCACCTCCGGATGGTCCGCGAGGTATTCCTTGATCACCGCCTGCCCTTCGCCGACGCGCACCGAAATCGTCGGCATTTTGCCGCTTTCGCTGAAGAGATTGCCGGCGGCACTGGCGGCGACAGCCTCCGCACGATCGCGCGCCTCTTGCTCGATCGTTGCTTGCACGCCGCCAAAGGCATTGAAGTTCTGCGGCTGGACCAGGGCCAGGATATGAACGGCACTGCCCGTCGCAGCCGCGCGGCGCGAGGCGAAGCGGAGCGCTTTGCGCGCTTCGTCGGTCTCGTCCATGATCACCATGTAAACGCGCATCGGGTTCCCCTCTCGACGGTTTCTATCCGTTGAAATCGTATGCATTTCAAGATGCGGCGCAGTTTGTCCGAAGAACCTTGCCGTGCCCGCCCAAATTGGCCAAAGCGTAGCGGAATTCGCGCTTCAGAGCGCGCAGCCCAGCGAAGGACCTGCAGACCCGCCTATGCCGACACCGATCAAGATGCCCGCGCTTTCGCCGACGATGGAGGAAGGCACGCTCGCCAAATGGCTGGTCAAGGTCGGCGATACAATCGGTGCGGGCGACATCATGGCCGAGATCGAAACCGACAAGGCCACGATGGAGTTCGAGGCTGTCGACGAAGGTACTGTAGCCGAAATCCTGATCGACGAAGGCAGCGAGAACGTGAAGGTCGGCGAGGTCATCATGATCCTCGCGGAAGAGGGCGAGGACATCGAGGAGGCCAAGGCGGCGGCACCGCAAAAGTCCGATGCGACCTCAGAGACCGTTCGGGCTGAGCCAGTCGAGGCCCTGTCCTCCACTTCCGCCCCGCCTGCAACGAAAAAGGACGACCCTTCGACAGGCTCAGGGCGAACGGAAAGTGGCGGGTCTGCCAGTTCCTCGGGCGATCGCATCATCGCCTCACCGCTGGCCAAGCGGATTGCCGAGCAGAAAGGTCTCGATCTTTCGACCGTCACCGGCAGCGGCCCGAATGGCCGGATCATCAAAGCCGATGTCGAAGGAGCGGAAGCGGGCGAGGCTCCCGACAAGGCTGATGCTCCGGCTCCAGCACAGGCCAAGCAACCGTCCCTGGGCGGCGATCTCGATGCGCCCTACGAGGCCGAAAAGCTCAACAACGTCCGCAAGGTCATTGCGCGCCGCCTGACCGAAGCGAAGCAGACCATTCCGCATATCTACTTGACCGTGGACGTGCGGCTGGATGCGCTGCTGGACCTGCGCAAGCAGTTGAACGCCTCACTCGAAGCCGATGGGGTCAAGCTCTCAGTCAACGACCTGCTGATCAAAGCGCTCGCTCGCGCGCTCCAGCGCGTGCCCAAGTGCAACGTCAGCTTCCAGGGCGACGAGCTCTATCAATACACCCGCGAGGACATCTCCGTGGCGGTGGCCGCGCCTTCTGGTCTCATCACGCCGATCATCCGCGATGCCGGTCGCAAGGGCCTCGCGCAGATCAGTACCGAAATGAAAGAACTCGCCGGCAAGGCGAAGGACGGCAAGCTGCAGCCGCAGGAATACCAGGGCGGCACCGCCTCGCTGTCCAATCTCGGCATGTTCGGCACCAAGCAGTTCGATGCAGTGATCAATCCGCCACAGGCCATGATCCTCGCCGTGGGCGCAGGCGAGCAGCGCCCGCATGTCATCGACGGCGCACTCGGCGTCGCCATGGTGATGAGCGCCACCGGCAGCTTCGACCACCGCGCCATCGACGGCGCAGACGGCGCGCAACTGATGGAGGCGTTCCAGCAGCTGTGCGAGAACCCGATGGGGCTGGTGGTTTAACTAGTGGACCTCGTCCCCTTAATTGCCGCAGGAATTGGGTTTTCCGGCTTGCTGTTAGGCCTGATCCTCAGACCTTGGGTAGAGGAATGGTTCGCTCGCCGAAAAAAGACAATTCATGTCAGAATTAGCGAGCCGAGTGTCTTTCGAGCTCCACATGAGAAGGTACTTCTCAAATGGGAAAACGAAACCCTCTCAAAGATTCATCAGACAGGTTTCACAGTAAGCAACCTCACTGGCCGCACACTTCGCGGTGTAAGTTTAGAGGTCCAAGCGCCCAATCCAATTGGCAAAAAGGATTTCTATTCGGTCTATCTAAGTGAGGGCTCCGGATGTCGATGGGAAGAAGTTGATTACGACGCTGCGGGATCGCTCTTTGAGTTTGAATACCTCCAGCCGAAAGCCGAAGTGCAAGGATCAATGATTTCAACTTACACAGACCAAATTGAATTCGTGTCTCACGACGATTTCGAAGTGCGGGTCATTCCATACAAGCTTGGGACAGGTTGGTATCGATACTTTGCCGGCGCAGCATCCGCTGCTGCCTTAGCATCTTTCTCAACAGCGTTGGTTGCTGCACTATCATGAAAATGACTACTCGCGACCCACTTATCCGTAGCACCGCCATGCCTGCCGATACCAATCCGTACGGCGGAATCTTCGGCGGCTGGCTCATGAGCCAGATGGCGCTGGGCGCAGGCGCGCTGGCTTCTCGCGAGGGGCGGGGCAAGGCAGTGGTCGTGTCGGCCACGGATTTTGCTTTCCCGGGCGCTATGGCCGTCGGGGACGAATTGTCGGTCTATTGTGGTGTCCTCGCCACCGGCACCACCTCGCTGACCATCGCTGCCGAAGCCATCGCCCGCGAGCGCAATGGCGAAGCTACCACCAAAGTTGCGCAGGGAACCTTCAAGTTCGTGCTGCTCGATGAGAATGACCGGCCGCGCAATGTAGCGGCATTGGAGATCGAGAAGTGATCGCCGCGCTTGTTCTCGCCCTCAGTCCGGTTGCCGGGCCACCCGCGCCGGAGGCAGAAACGTTTCCGGAAGCACGAGCACCGATGATCGGGCTCGACGGACCGGAATTCGATGCGTGCGGCGGTCTGGGTCGAATTGGCGGGGCCTATCGCAAGCAGGCGATCCGCAACGCGCCTAGCGAAAGAGCCAAGACCAGCGAGACGCTCGAAGCGAGCACCATGGTCTGGCTCTGCGAAGCCAAGGGCGACTGGCAAGGCATCGTCTATGCCAGCGGCGAGTTCCAGGACACCGCCGATTGCCGCGTCAGCAACCCGGTCGCCGAGCCGCGCCCCTATGATGGGCCGTGCCGCATGGGCTGGGTGCTGGCGAAGGATGTGGACTTTCTTGCCGGGTGAACGGCGACACACGCGTTTGGAGTGAGAATGGCTGAGAATTACGACGTTATCGTGCTTGGCAGCGGCCCGGGCGGCTATGTCGCGGCGATCCGCTGCGCGCAGCTTGGTTTGAAGACCGCAATCGTTGAGCGCGAGCTGCTGGGCGGTATATGCCTCAACTGGGGCTGCATCCCGACCAAGGCGCTGCTACGCTCGGCCGAAATCAAGCACTACATGGAACACGCGAAGGATTACGGGCTCAAGGTCGCCGGTGAAATCGAGGCCGACCTCGAAGCCGTCGTGAAGCGCAGCCGCGGCGTCGCCAAGCAGCTCAATCAGGGCGTCACGCACCTGATGAAGAAGAACAAGATCGCCGTGCATATGGGCGAGGGCACGCTGACCGGCCCGACATCGCTGACGGTGAAAGGCGAGAAGGGAGAGGAGAAACTCTCCGCCAAGCATGTGATCGTGGCCACCGGTGCCCGTGCACGCGACCTTCCCTTTGCGCCCGCCGATGGGAAACGCGTGTGGACCTACCGCACCGCCATGACTCCGCCCGAAATGCCCAAGAAACTGCTCGTCATCGGCTCTGGCGCAATCGGCATCGAGTTCGCGAGCTTTTACAACGATATGGGCGCGGAAGTTACCGTTGTCGAAATGCTCGACCGGATCGTGCCGGTGGAGGATCACGAGGTCTCCGCGTTCCTCGAGAAGTCACTAGGCAAGCAGGGCATGACCATCCTCACCGGCGCGGGGGTCGAGGATCTGAAGGTGAGCGCCAAGGGCGTGAAGGCCAAGATCAAGACCAAGGACGGCAAGACGGGTGAGCATGACTTCACTCATGCTATCGTCGCTATCGGTATTCAGCCGAACACCGAAAACATCGGCCTCGAGAAGCTCGCCGATATGGATCGCGGCTTCATCCAGATCGATCCCTACGGGCGAACCAAGTCCAAGGGCCTGTGGGCCATTGGCGACTGTACGCCGGGTCCGTGGCTGGCCCACAAGGCGAGCCACGAAGGCGTAACTGCCGCAGAGGCTATCGCGCAGGAGCTCGGCAAAGATGGCCTCCACCCGCACCCGCTCAATCGCGATGCGATTCCGGGCTGCACCTATTGCCATCCGCAAATCGCCAGCGTTGGGCTGACGGAGGCGAAGGCCAAGGAAGCAGGCTACGAAGTGAAGGTCGGCAATTTCCCCTTCATCGGAAACGGCAAGGCGATCGCATTGGGCGAGGCCGAGGGCTTCACCAAGACCGTCTTCGACGCCGAGACGGGCGAATTGCTCGGCGCGCATATGGTGGGTGCAGAAGTAACCGAGATGATCCAGGGTTACACCATCGGCAAGACGCTGGAGACGACCGAAACCGAGCTGATGCAGACCGTGTTCCCGCACCCCACCATTTCGGAATCGATGCACGAAAGCGTCCTTGGCGCCTATGGGCGCGCCTTGCACATCTGATCGCACCGCAGTGGAGATATCGCCATGTTGAAACGCACCTTTCTCACCATGGCGGCGCTCGCATCGTCTTCGGCAGCGCTGGCGGAGCCGACCTATGTTGTGGCCGATCGGATGCTGGAGGTCGAAACCGGGCGCTATGTCGCCAATCCAGTGATTGCAGTCGAAGACGGCAGGATCACCGCCATCACGACCGGCAGTGCACCCGACAGCGCCACAGTCATCGACCTCAGCGGGCATACGATCCTGCCTGGCCTGATCGATATGCATGTCCATCTCGATGGGCGACCGGAATATGGCGGCTATTCGAACCTCCAGTTCACCGATCGCTTCTGGACGCATATCGCATCGGCTAATGCCAAGCGCATGCTGGAGGCGGGGTTCACGACGGTCCGCAATCTCGGTGACGATGATTACAACGTCATCGGTCTGGATCAGGCGATTGAGGAAGGCTGGCTCGTCGGGCCGCGCATCGTCACCGCGAACCATGCTCTGGGCGCGACCGGCGGACATTGCGATCGGACATTCCTGCCGCCCAGCTACGACGCGAAGAGCCCGGCGGTGGGCGACAGCCCCGACGAGCTCCGTAAGCGCGTGCGTGAGCAGCGCAAGTACGGGGCAGAAGTCATCAAGGCTTGCGCCACTGGCGGCGTCTTCAGCCGCAACACCGCACCCGGCATCCAGCAGCTGACGCTGGAAGAACTCACCGCCATTGCCGACGAAGCGCATTTCTGGGGCCTCAAGGCAGCGGCGCACGCGCACGGTGCGGCTGGGATCAAGGCGGCCATCCGCGCCGGCTTCGATACGATCGAGCACGCGAGCTTCATCGACGAAGAAGGCATCCGCCTCGCCAAGGAGCGCGGCACGTTTCTGTCGATGGATATTTTCAACACCGAATACACGCTCAGCCAGGGCGAAGCGAATGGCGTGCTGGAAGAAAACCTGGCCAAGGAACGACTGGTCTCCAAGGCGCAGCGCGACAATTTCACCAAGGCGCACCGTGCCGGGGTAAAAATGGTCTTCGCCAGCGACGCGGGTGTCATGCCCCACGAGGATGTCGGCGGCCAGTTCGCGGTCATGGTGCGCCTGGGAATGAGTCCGTTGGAGGCAATCCGCGCGGCGACGGTCAATGCTGCGGATGCGCTCGGTCAGTCCGGCGAGGTCGGCACTCTCAAGGTGGACGCGTGGGCGGACATCGTCGCCGTCGATGGCGATCCGCTAGCGGATGTCGGCGAACTTGCCGATGTCGACGCCGTGGTGAAGGGCGGGGTGCTGGTCGAATAGTCGGTAGCTCGGAACAGCTTGTACAGCGCATCGGTTACTTCGTTAAAGGAGACTCCATGAGCCACGATGACGACCCCAAGTCCAAGCCCGACAAATATCCCGATACCGACGACAATAGCCGCGTCACCAAGGAACATCGCGCGCTGAAGAACCAGTCATCGGTGAAGGCCGTCGATTATCCCAAGGAACAGCGCGACGGCCAGTCTCTGGTCGACAAGAGTAAGGATGCCGCCGGCAGCGTCGTCAATCCCGGCCCCAAAAACAGCGACGCTTCCGACGATTGACCAAAGCCCGTGAGCCGCTAAGCCGGATTCATGGGCGACTTCCTGATGTTGGCATTCAGCCTGCTCGTCGCAGGCGTGATCGCCGTGCCGCTGGCGACGCGGTTCGGGCTGGGCACCGTCCTAGGCTATTTGCTCGCCGGCATGGCACTCAGCCCGCTGCTGGGCATTCTCGAAGTCAATGTCGAGCAGATGCAGCAGTTTGCCGAATTCGGCGTCGTCATGATGCTTTTCATCATCGGCCTCGAGCTGGAGCCTCGGCGTCTGTGGGACATGCGCAGGCGGCTCATCGGGTTCGGAGGCGGGCAGGTCGTCATCACGACGGTCCTGCTGGCCGGGATTGCCTATTTCAGCGGTAATGCATGGCAAACGGCGGTGGCGATCGGCATGATCCTCGCGCTTTCGTCGACAGCGATCGTGTTGCAGACGCTGGAAGAAAAGAAGCTGATGCGCACGCAAGGTGGCGAAGCGAGCTTCTCCGTGTTGCTGGTCCAGGATGTTGCGGTCATTCCCATGCTGGCTCTATTGCCGTTGCTGGCGATACCGGAGCTGACCGGGGCCGGAGCACACGGCGGGGAGGGAGTCCACGGGCACGGCGGGCTCAATCTGCTGGCAGGCCTGCCGGCCTGGCTTGCGGGGCTGGCAACGGTTGGGGCGGTGGGGCTTGTCGTCTTTATCGGCGTCTTTCTCACCCGACCGGTATTCCGGATGATCGCCGATCTGCGGCTGCGCGAGATGTTTACTGCCGCAGCCCTCATGTTCGTCATCGGGATCGCCTTGTTGATGACGCTGGTCGGGCTCTCACCCGCCCTCGGCGCGTTTATCGCGGGCGTGGTCTTAGCCAACAGCGAGTTCCGCCACGAGCTCGAAGCCGACATCAACCCCTTCAAGAGCCTGCTGCTCGGCTTGTTTTTCATAACAGTGGGCGCGGGGATCGACTTTGCCCTCGTCTCCGAACGCTTCGGCGAAGTGCTGTTCTGGACCGCGCTCGTCATCGGCGCGAAAATGCTGGTGCTGTTTGGTATCGGCAAGGCGTTCCACCTGATGGGGCAGGATCGCTGGCTGTTCTCGCTCGGGTTGGCGCAGGCCGGTGAGTTCGGCTTCGTGCTGATCGCTTTCGCGACGGGAAATGCCGTTTTGAGCAGAGAATTGGCCGATTTGCTGCTGCTCGTCGTCGCCTTCTCGATGTTGGTCACGCCGCTGCTGTTTATATTCTACGAGAAAGTCATCGTGCCGCGATATTCCGCAGGCGAAGAGCGCGAGGCGGACGCGATCGAGGAAAACAACAGTATTATCCTCGCCGGGCGCGGGCGCATCGGTGGTATCATCGATCGCATGCTCGATGCCGCCGGCTACAAGACGACCGTTATCGACTACGATTCCCGGCACATCGCCAACATGGAGAAGTTCGGCAACAAGGCCTATTTCGGCGATGCGACGCGGCCGGACTTGCTCGCTAGCGCAGGAATCGCGCAGGCGAAGTTGCTGATCGTCGCGCTGGACGAAAAAGACCAGATCGACCGATTGGTTTCGCACGTCTTGGAGAATTATCCAGATGTCCACGTGCTGGCCCGCGCGATCGACCGCGACCATGTGTTCAAGCTGTGGGCGCTGGGCTGCCGCGACATTATCCGCGAAACCTATGACGGGGCCGTGCGTATGGGCCGCTCGGCATTCGAGGCTATGGGTCACGACCGGCAGGCGGCGCAGGCCATGGCCGATGCCTGGGAGGAAATGGACCGCAGTTCGATGATCGAAGTGGCGGACGTCTACAAGGTCGACGTGCCGGCATGGGAGAACGACGAACTTATCGCGCGCGTGCGGAAGCTGCGCGAAGAGTGGGACCCCAAACTCAGCGATCAGATGGACCAGATCATGAAGCGTTAAAGACGCGCTGTGGCGGACAGGGTATTTCCAACCGAGTTCCCCCAGGAAGCCGCGCTTGCCTTGAAACAGACCGCGATCAAGTCGCTCACTCCCACGCATGCTCCGTCATTCGACGATGATGCGGCGTAGGATCGAGAAATGGGGTCGGCTTACCTGATACGAGCACGAAACTGGATCGTGATGGTGGGGGCCGGACTGCCAAAACCAAGAGATTGCTTGGGATTGATACAGATATGCCGGACTGCCGGGTCGTAGGCGCCCGAGACCGTCGGAGTGTAGGTGCAGGCCGCGAAGCTTGTCGGTGTTGCCGCAAGGTTCGAATATCGCAGGTCCGTTGCCTGTGTATAGGTCATCGCGGCTCCGTTAGACTGAGTGAAAAGCACGGTTCCGGTAGACGGTCCTGCACCATCGAAGTCCCCGATATATGCTTCGACCTGGGATGGCAGTGAGTCGATGATCACCACGGATCCGCTGTCTGTGGCAGCCGATCCGGTGTTTGAAGAAGTGATGGTGTAAATCACGTCGTTGCCCGGCACATTGAAGCCGTTCGGACTCGTGGATGCATACACGACACTGGTCTTCGACATCGTGAGAACCGGGGCGCCGAGAATGGTGACCTGGTAATCTTCCACTTCACCATCGCGACCGACGATTGTCGTCGCATCGAGATCGCTTTGACTTGACCAGCGGAAGCGAGCAAAAGTCTGGCCGACCACGGCGTTTAAGGGAACGGTGATCGACAGCCCGATTGTCCCGACCGCCGAGTTGCTATCGCCTGCACCGTTATCGGTTACGTTGATCGCAATCTGCTCTCCTGCGTCGAAGAAATCTCCGTCCCGGTTCCAGTCGAACCACGCCTGAAGTCGACCGGAAGCCCCAGTAACGCTGACGGTTACTGCCGCTGTGTTGTTTGGGCGTAGCGTTCCGAAGGTAACGCCGTCGTCGCCCACATCGGCGCTGGCATTCGCGCTGTTATAGGGGGCTGTCTCGGCTGTAACTGTTGCGCCGAGCCGGAAGCCGGTGACGATATCGTGACGTGGATTGCCATAGGAATTCGGTGCATCGCCGAAATCCTGCGGTGTCGGCGTCACGATCACCGGTGCAGGTAGGTTGGGGCAAGTGAACTGTAGCGAGGTCAGGCGGACGGTCGAGCCTGATCCCAACGTGCCGATGCGATAGTTGAAACCGCTTTTCTTGGTGTAGAATGTGGCGACGATGTTCTGGTTGGCCGAGGGGTCGATACCCGGCGCGGTGAAGCTTGTGATCGACTCGAAGCGGGTGTTCCCCGCCGAGGGAGTCGAGGCGTTCACGGCAAGATTGGTCGGGCTATTGAGCAGGTATTCGGCGAAGTTGTTCTGGAATTCGGCGTATTCGCGGAGCGAGCCGCTATCGCCGTCGACGTCGATTGCCGTCGATACGAAATCGAAAATGATCGGCGTGTTTGTCCCGGAAATCACAAAGGTGAACTGGAAATCGACGCTACGGGCGTTGCTGCCGCCAAGCTCCGGATTGAAGAACGGCCGCAGGTCCGATTGCCCGGGTGCGGGTGCGCCGTTGTCGTCGATCGTGACCAGCGAAGCGCCGTTATTGAACGCCACAACTCTGACCAGCGCATCGATACCGGTGTTGACGTTGGAGTAGCGGTATACAGCGCCCGGCTGCAGCGCCGTTCCCGATACGAGTGTCGGGGTGGCGCTGAAGTTCATCGTGGTCACGACGCGCCCGAGACAAATCTCGGTCGTCTGCGCACTAACCGGTGCGGCGGTGAAGACCGTCATTGCCGTGGCGATCACGCAAACCGCCAGCGCGCAGACATAACGGAGGATCATCCCCATCACCGGTTCAGTCCCAGGAAGGAGAAGGTGTCGGCATCAAACTTGACGCGCACCGACGCGAACAGGCCCTTGTCGGTATTGCGCGCTTCGGAAAAATCGCGGTCGCGGAAACCGGCAATGTTGTAGCCAACAATCACCAGAGTATCCTGGGTGGGTACGAAACCGATCTGCGGTCCGACCGCGAAGCTGGTGAAGCCATCGGTTAGGTTGGTGCGCACGGTTGCGGTGCCGCCGATTTCAAGACGGTCGCCGATGCCGATCCGCAAATCGAGGCCGCCGAGCACGGTCGTTCCGGCAAGATCGAAGTCCCCCACACGGTCAAAATTGTACCGACCGCCGAGAAAAATTCCGATCTCCGACCGTCGCACCAAGTGTTCGACTCCGTCGATCTCGTCAACACCGTGCGGCGACCAGTTCGCCGACAGGCTGCCGACGAGCCTGCGCGATTTCGCGTCGCCATCCACTGTGAGAGCCGTGCGACCGGCGGGACCCACTTCTCCGGCCACCGCGCCCGTGACGCTATCGCTGCGATAGGCAAGCTTTCCGAGGAACGCGAAGCTCGATTCCGCCGGGCGGTAAGCGGTCGAAAGCGCTGCATCGAAGATTTCGGTTTCGACTCCGCCATCACCCGTCGCACGGGTCCAGGTCAGACCGGAGCCGACGACTATGCCGTCGTCGAGCTGCCGGATGATGCCTGCGGTCAGACCGACCCGGTCCGCGAATTCTCCGTCGCGAATTTCGCCGCGCGCAGTAGCCGACCAGCGATCCTTTCGCCAGGATGCTCCGAGTGTGGCGGCGGTGAAGTCCTCGAACAGCGCGCCGTCCTGCGAGAGGTGGCCGCCCGATGCGACCGGATGCAGCGGGTTGAGCACGTCGAATGCATCCGCACCGCCGAGCTCGCGATTTCCGTCGAGCGTGGCGTCGATTGAAAGTTCCGACGTGACCGTGAAGGACTGCGACAGGCCGAATGCGGCGAAGGTCCGCTTGCCCTGCTCGGCAATGTCCTGCTGACCCAGCGAAGTGACAATGCGCGATCCCTGCCATGGTGTAAGCTCGAATCCGGCGTTGAACGTGCGGGCGTCGATGATTTCGCCGTCGGCGATTTCATATACGCCAACAACACGCAGCCAATCGGTGACCGAATAGCGGGCGCGCAGCCGGTGGCGCGCCGGCAAGTCGAGCGACTCCGCGTCGTCCAGCGCAACGCTGGTGGTTGCGCTCAATTCGAGTTTATCGTCGAGCAGGCGCTGCGATACCGCGCCTTCGAGCACCGTCGATTTCGCCTTGGTACCGTCTGCCAGCCGGTCGTCGAGACGCGCGATGCCGAGGCGCAGTTCGGTGTCTCCGGTGCGATAGGTTCCCGCAACCTGCACGGCCCGGCGATCCGAATCGTCGGTCAGGCTTTCGTCGTACCAGGCGCTGCCGACGAGCGAGAAATGCTCTTCGAGGGAATAGCGCGCGTCGACGCCGAACTTGCGACGCCCAAGCTCCGCGCCGGTCTGCTGACCGGTCCCGTAGTCCGCATCGGTCGACCGGGCATAGGCAAGGATATCGAGCGAGCCGGTGCGATGTTCGGCCTCGACGAGCCATGCTGATGCATTTGCACCTTCGCGCCGGCTCGTGCCGGCTTCGGCACGGATTTCGGTCCCGGAAGCGATGCGAGCACGCAGGTCGATCGCACCCAGATCGGTCCGCGCCCCATCACCCTTGTCGGTGATGCCGGTGACGCCGACGCGCAGAACATCGTCTCCGAACGTGTAATCGGCGCGCGCACCTGCATTCCAGTTCGCTTTGCCGTCACCGTCGAAGACCTCGTAGTCGATCACGATGAATTGCGGGTTGAGGTCGAAATCGCGGCTGAGAACCGGTTCCTTGAAACTGATCGTGCCGGAAAGCGGATCGATATCGTAGTCGATGAAGCGAATGAGTTCGCGGCGTTCGACGACAATTTCGGAGCGCAGCCGGTCGCGCGTCTCGATGGCGACGATTTCACTGTTGGATACGATGTCGCGACTGCCGAGACGATACGGCCCGCTGAGTCCGTTGCCCTGGATTTCGTCGCGGCGAAACCGGCTCGCGATCTTTGCGGCGAAGCCCTGCGCATGGAGCGCGCCGAAGCGGCCTTCGGCCTTCACACCGGTTGCGGTGCGCTCGTAACGGCCGAGCAGGGTCTGGTCGAAGCCGGTGACGAAGTCTCCATAAAGGGCATAGAAGGTGCTGGTTTCGATCCGCACGTAGAGCTTTTCGCGGCTTGCAGCATCGAAACGCCGGTCGCTGCCATCGGCGAAGACGGTGTAATAGGCGTTGGGATCGATGGTCCCTAGAAGACGCTGGTCGTCTTCCTGCTTGGCGCTGTCGTAGGCGATCGTCGCAATGAACTTACCCAGGACGTGACCCTTGGCATACAGCGCGACCCGCGCCTTGTTACCGAGGTCGCTGTCGAAATTGCCAGTCCGCTCCATGTTGTCGGCGATCGTCTTGGCGCCGATCGAGCCTTCCGCAAGGCCTACGACTGTCCATTCGAGGTCACCCGGCACGATCCAGCTCTCGATCTGCTGCTCGCGCGTTGCTTCGCGGTCGGCAAAAGAGAACGAGAGATGCAATGGACCGCTGACCATCGTCGGGGCGAGTTCGACGAGCGCGATGCCGTCGTCGCCAGCGATAGTCCATGTGGGCGTGGCCGAACCCTGGCCGGCCAGTTGGCGCAACTGCAGCTGGTCGAGTAGCGCAGCGCTTTCATATGGTGCACTGACGGTGACCGAACCGGTTACGCCGTCATGGACCGGCCGCCCGCGGCGATCGGTCAGGCGGACCGCTATGACCGGACGCGTCCGGCCGTCGGCGATGAGGTGCGACCTGTCTCGCACGATCTCCGCATGCCACGGGGTCGCGACGAACTCGACGTTGCGCGTGAGATCGTCGGCTACACTGCCGTCCTCGTTACGGATAATCGCGCGAAGGCGAGTGGTGCCATCGTCGATGCTCACGCCGCGCCAGATACTGACCGAATAGAATCCACCTTCCGACGTTTGCACGGCGTCGAGCGCGCGCTCGCTGACGGGCTTGCCATTGGCCGAAAGCTCCACGCTCTGTCCCGGACGGTGCCGGATCACGACGCGCACTGCGGGCGCGCGCGGATTGTGATCGACCTCCGGGAACAGGAAAGCGTTCGGACCATCGCCCTCCGCCAGCCAGTCGCGGTCGTTGCCGGCTGCCTCGCGCGCGGTGGCAATTTCGGCGGTCGGCGCCTGCGCTACGCCAGAATCGGCGGGAGCAGCCTCGCCTGGAAGTGATGGGGTCTCGACCGGAGCAGGGGCTATCCATCCCGGCACGTCGGCTGTGAAATCGACGACCGCGAGGCTGCCACCCTGACCGGTCACGAAATGTGAGGACGCATTGCCCGCCGACCGGCTCGAGCGGTCGCAATCCACAAAGCGGCCACCCTCCGGCAATGTCTGGCGCTGTGCCTGCACCACGTGGGTTCCCGGCACTACGCCTTCGAAATGGTAACGCCCCTCGTGGTCGGTAAGGGCGAAGCTGCCGTCTTCCAGCATCACGCGCACACCGGGAATGCCGACACGATTGCGGACAACATCGCATGTCCCCGAAGTGACCCGACCAATGATCGTCATCCGCGAGGCGATGGTATCGCGCTCGATGCGGACCGATGCTTCGGCTACTGCGCGACCGCCGAACGGGTCGCTTGCTTCCGCGCGATTGACCGCCTGGCCCGGAGGTGCGTCCGGCCGCACCACCATGGCGTAAGTTACCTTGACGGTTCCACCTGCCTCGATCGAGGCGATATCGATAGCCAGCCGACGTCCGTCCGGCGCGATCGTGACTGCACTTGCAGCGTCGCGGCCGTCGACCCGCACGGAGTCCGCACGCAGACGCAGCCACGGCGAGGGAAGGTCGACCAGCGTAACTCCGCGCTTTGTGCGCGCCGGATCGGGATTGCGAAGGGTGACGGTGTAGAAAATTGCATCGCCGGGCTGTGCGCGCGCACGCGACGCCGATTTCATTATCGTGACCGAAACATTGGGCCGATCGACCGGAATGTCGACCCGCACCGGGTCAATTGAGACAAGAGCGAAAGATGCTCCGTACGACGCGTCCGAAATCACGAAGGCGCTACCGTCGGGTCGGGTCAGCCCAGCCAGTTGCGGCGGCTGCACGACCGAGGGCGCGGTGTATGGGCCAGGTGGCGTTACGACAAGCCGGTAGGAGCCTAGCGGCGCCAGCGGGAAGCGAAACTCGCCGGGCTGCATCGGATAAACATTGTCGGCCGCATCGCGGATCGGTTCGCCGGAAACGACCGTCGAGGGCCAGGGGGTGACGCCATCATCGGCGAAGACAGTGGCCGGCAAACCCGTGGCGGCGTCGACGAGGGTGACCGTCGCGCCGGAAACGGGCGAGCCGTCCTCGCTGTCAAACACGAAACCGTAAGGGTCGGCGAGAACACCGACCAGCGTCGTGACCAGGGGAGGGGCACCGTTCGCTCCGCCAAGAGCAACGGTGATCTGTTCACCCGAGCTCACGCTGAGCTGGCAGTCCTGCTGCGTCGGCGACGGCGGGGTGGCGCGCGTCCGGATCGCACCCGTAAAGATGCCCGTATCGGGACCGGTTTCGAAAATCTCGAGAACCTCGCGGTCTCCGCCGGGGGTGGTGATGGTGGTCGTCAGAGTGTCGACCGCGTCGGGGCTGCGATTGGCCAGCGGCGCGGATGCCCGGATGACCAGCACTTCACCGATCCGGAGTTCGGCTGTCGCAGCGGATGCGATCCCCACGCCTCCATCAGCAGAGCCGGGGAAAATCACGAGCGGTGAATTGTTGCAGGTCGAAGCGCGGACGGGGAGGCTCGATCCGGCGCTTGGAAGCGGTCGGAAAGTCTCGAGCGTGAGGGGATTAACCGCGCGTTCGATCGTGACCGTATTGGATGTCGTCGATCTCGCGACCGAGTCTTCGGTCCAGTCCGCGCGGGCTGTGTTGGTGATGGTCTGGGCTGCGGCAGGCGCAACGAACAGCAGCAGCGCCCAAACGAGCGCTGCTGCCATTGCGTAGCAAGGATTAAGAAGCCGCATACAACCTGCCGGCCGAAGACCGGCGTCCTTTCAGGTTACCTGATGGTCGCCTGAAACCGCAGCGTCCGCGTTTCGGAGGCAGCGATACTGGCAAAGGTGTTGCTCACGGTCGTGGTCCCGGCATTGTAGTTCGCGCCATCACTGCCGGCGGTACCGCCCGTCGCCGCACACCCGTTGGTGCCGTTGAACGCACCGTTCAGGTATACGCTGTTGGCGACGTAGGTCATCGTCGCGGGTACGACGTCGCTGACCGCAACAGTCGTGGCGGTCGAGCCACCCGAGCCGTTGGCGACCACGATGCAGTACTCGACAACCGCACCCGGCAGGGCGAAGAGCGTGCCGGTTTGGCCGGCGGGCCCCTGCACGACGCGGCTGTACTTGTTTACTGCTAGCCGGGCAGCCGTGACCGCGTAATCGCTGCGCGCGGCGTGCTTGCCGTTGAACTGCGCATCGAAGGTCAGATAGCTGGCGTCGGAGAAGACCGTCTCCATGCCGTTCTTGGTGTTGGTGGCATCCTGCGTCACCGCGGTACCGCCCGAACCGGCGCTCGCGCCGGTCACGCCGGTAATGGCTGTTCCGGCGGTAGCGCCGCTGGCCGCCGTCGCTGTCAGCATGACGGTCGCGACGGCATTATCCGCCGGGAAACCGCCACCGGAGAGGACGATATCGGACAGAATGAAGACATTGACCCTGTCGCCCGAGGCCAGCCCGGCAATCGTGGTCGACTGCACGTCCGTTCCCGGATCGTAGACGCCGTTGTTGTTGGTATCGATGAAAACGCGCAGGTTCGTCGGATCGAACGTATCGTTGATCGCACCGTTGAAGTTCGATGCACCGCCGTTCTGATTCGAGCCCACGAGCGTGAAATCAAGGGTCGCGTTCGAATTGTTGGTCACGCTGAACTTGGTCACGGCGCTGGTCTGGCCGGGAGTTACCGCGACCGCCTGCGAATCGAGCGTCGCCACGGTCACGTTGACCTTGCGGTCGACCTTGAACGTGTCGGTGGCCTGGACCTGCGCCTGGCTCACCCCGCCGACTTGGTAGTTGACGGTGACGGTATTGGTGATGTCGGTATTTGCGGCCGTCCCCACCGGGGCGGCCATCACGATTGTCGGTACGGAGATCAGCGCTATCGCGCTGGTTCCCGCGACCAGTCTCTTGATGCGGTTCATATCGTTTTATCCTTGCTAAGGTGGATCTGTTTTTCGCCCGGATCCATAAGGCGGTCCTGGTCTCCGGCCGCTATCGGACGGAGGCGAAGTAGGTGACTTGCCCGGAGGCCCCGGGCGCGATCGAGGCGATCGTCCAGCGAACCTGCTCGACATCGGCGAGCATGGCCGGCCGCGAGCCGCCCTCGGGAAGTGAAACGGTACGAGATTCGAGCGGACCAAAGGTTTCTCCGCCATCGACGGACACTTCGAAATCGCCCGCGTCAGTCAGCAAGACCGCTTTCGGAAGCGGGTTGGTTATGACGAAGTTCTCGACCAGCTCGCTCGTCCCATTGCGATAGCTGGTTGTGAACTTCAGCCGATCGCCCGGAACGACCTGCGTCGGTTCGGCGTAGGTTTCGACGCGCTTTCCGGCCTCCTCGACGATGCGGACGACCTTTACATCGCCCTGCAATTCCACGGTGGTTTGGGCAAACGACGGCGTGCTGAACGCGACGCTCGCAGCGAACATCGAGGCGATGACAAATTTGTGATCAAACATGATAATTTTCCGATTTAATTCACGATGACATCGAAGGTGACAGCACGGCTTGTTCCAGCCGCCGTAGTCCCAAGGGTGACCGAGATTCCGGAGGAGGATGCCGTGCCGGCATCGCTGTCGGCGAGGTCGGTGAGCGGGGCGTCGTCGAGCGTGAGCGAATCGGCCGCATAGGTGGTCGATGCCGGGATGGCGTCGGTGATGACCAGATCGTTCACCGAACCTGACCCGCTCGCGCTTGCGACGATGCGGAAAGTGATGCGTGCGCCTGGCACCGGCTGGGTTCCACCGAACGGATCGCTCACGGTGGCGGTTTTGACCAGCGAGACCGAAACCGCGCTCGATACAAGCGACCCGAGTGCCTCGTCGTCGGCGCCCGTGCTGCCGACGACAGCAGCGCCGCCGCCTTCACCGGCACCGGCGAAGACAGTGCCGGGTGCACCCGTGCCGGTCGCGGCTTGGGCGAGAAGGTTGACCTGGCTTGTCGCGCCGTCGACCGCACCGGGCGACTCCACCAGAACGAACACCGTCAGCGGCGCGTCGGGATCGATCGAAGGTGAAGTGCCGCCATTTGCCAGCAATGCATCGATACCGGCGTCGTAAACGCCGTTGCCGTTCGAATCGATTGCGAGCGAATTGACAGTCGCGTTGAAATCGTTGCCCGCTACGTTGGGATCGGCGGTAAGGACAAAAGCTTCGGGTCCGTTCCCGGTATTGGTCACCGTGTACGAGAGCACGGCCGATGCGGAGATCGGGATCGCGCTCGCATCCCTGGAAGCGACCGCGACATCGAGCAGTTCGTCGACCATGATCGTTACGGTGTTGGAATCGAGCGACTGCGTGGGCCCACCGGTGTTGTAGCTGGCGGTCGCCGTGTTCTCGATCAGCGTACCCGCGGGCACTCCTTCAGCGAGCGCGACGGAGGGCACCACCAATAACGCAATCGAGGCGAGGCCGTGGCGGCGAAAGGAAGAGGCAAAAGTCATGCGCCTCTGCCTAGAGAGTAATGGTTAATAACCCACTTAAGGAAGAGCTAATTTTACGATCAGAATCATTGCCTAAAGGGCTAGCACCGAAGGGGTCCATTTCACGCCATCGGTCGACCTGGTGGATTGCGTATTGCTCACACGAAAGTAATCGAGGGTTCATGAATTCCTGCATTGCATTCGAATGCAGAAACCGGCGGTCATTCTCGGATCTCAAAGATGGGATCGATGGCGGACAGGGTGGGATTCGAACCCACGAAGGGCTTGCACCCTTGCCGGTTTTCAAGACCGGTGCATTCAACCGCTCTGCCACCTGTCCGCTCGCTAAGCCCGCTAGCGAGGCTGATCGCTATTGTCACCCGCATTCAGCACCCTAGAACCTCCTCATGGCTCACGGCTCTCACGATTTCGCACCCGATCCCCGTAATGAGGACATCCTCATAAGCGTCAACGGAACGATGGTGCCTCGCACGGAAGCGACCGTCTCCGTATTCGACAGCGGTTTCATGCTCGGTGATGGCGTTTGGGAGGGGCTGCGCTTGCACAAAGGCAGGATTGCTTTCCTCGATGCCCACCTCGATCGGCTCTACGAAGGCGCGAAGGCGATCGCGATGGATATCGGCCTGTCGCGTGAGGAGCTCATTGCGAGGCTGGAAGAAACGATAGATTCCAATGCCATGCGGGGCGAAGCTGGAGTTCATATCCGCCTGATGGTCACGCGCGGCATTCGCTCGACGCCGTATCAGGATCCACGCGTCGTGATCTCACCGGCCACAATCGTGATAATTCCAGAGTACAAAGCGCCGCTGCCCTCTACGATCGAAACCGGCATTCGCCTCTTCACCGTTCATGTCCGCCGCGGGGACCCGGCCGTGCAGGACCAGAAGCTTAATTCGCACTCCAAGCTCAACTGCATCACCGCATGTATTCAGGCGACGCAGGCGAGCGCTGACGAGGCGCTGATGCTCGATCCGCACGGCTTCGTCGCGACCTGCAATTCGACCCACTTCTTCATCGTCCGCAAGGGCGAGGTGTGGACCTCGAGTGGCGATTATTGCTTGGGCGGGATTACGCGCTCGAATGTCATTCAGGTTTGCCGCGAGGAAGGCATACCGGTGTTCGAGAAGAACTTTTCCCTGACCGACGTCTATGGCGCCGACGAAGCCTTCGTTACCGGAACCTTCGCTGGCGTCGTGCCGGTAACCGAGATCGACGGGCGCAAGATGACTGAGGGGAGGGGGCCGATGGTCGAACGATTGCAGGACCTCTACAAGGCTCTCATGGATCGGGATGTGACGTCATGACGTCAGCGCAACCCACTGAAACTATTCGGATTGCTATGTGGAGCGGGCCGCGCAACATTTCCACCGCGATGATGCGCAGTTTCGGTGCCCGCAGCGACTGCGCCGTGAGCGACGAGCCGTTTTATGGCGCCTTTCTCCTGGACAGCGGCGAGCCTCATCCGTTCGCCAAAGAGACCATCGCCGACATGGATTGCGATTGGGCAAACGTGGTGGCCACTCAGTCCGGCCCAGCACCCCATGGCAAGCCGATCTGGTATCAGAAGCACATGCCGCACCACATGGTCGGCCCGGTGTCGATCGCAGATTTCCCGCACCACCGACACGCCTTCCTCATCCGCGCACCGGAGCGGGTGGTGGCGAGCTATCGCGACAAGAACGAATTGCGCCAACCCGAAGCGCTGGGTTTTGCAAAGCTTAGGCAATATTTCGACTTCGAGTGCAGGCGCACAGGGTGCACACCGCCCGTCGTGGACTCCGACGAAATTCTTTCGGACCCTCGAGGTGTTCTGAGTAAGCTCTGCGAAGTTCTTGAAATAGAATGGAATGAGCAGATGCTAGCTTGGCAGCAGGGACCGCAACCGGAAGACGGAGTCTGGGGCAAGCATTGGTACGACAAGGTCAATGCATCGACCGGCTTCGGCCCACCTCCGGGAGCACTGCCTGAGCTCGACGGCGCCTACCGCGACGTCACCGATGCCTGTCGGGACGACTACGAGGCACTCAAGAAATTCGCGATAAGCGCCTGACTCTCCATCGTTTCAGGCCTCACTGCAGAACGTTTCGTCGAAAAGCTTCGCTTCGGTCATTGGCCTTTCATCTTGGCGGTGACATGCTGCAAATCATGTCCCTCAAGCGCCTCCTTCTCGCCCTCTCGGCCATGGCACTCGCCACGCCGCTCGCCCCCGTGTCCGCACAGAATCTCTCTTTCGACGCCTACATGCAATTGGTGATGGCGAAGGCGAGGGCGCAAGGCGTCAGCGAGGCAACTATTCAGCGCATGACGTCAGGGCTCACACCCAACCAACGGGTCATCGACCTCGATCGCGGCCAACCCGGTAGCCCGACGCGCCGCGGCTATCCCGCGATGCGCCCCTATCTCGATACCCATGTGAACCCGATCCGTATCAGCCGCGGGCGCGACATGTATGCCGCAACGCGCGGTCTCCATGGCCGGATCGAGCGCGAATACGGGGTGCCGATCGAGATGCTGATGGCGATCTGGGGGCACGAGACCAATTATGGCGCGATCAAGGGAAACTTCGATCTGGCCCGCTCTCTCGCCACACTCGCGTGGGAAGGCCGC
The DNA here is from genome assembly GCF_000013005.1 of Erythrobacter litoralis HTCC2594. Classification (GTDB taxonomy): domain Bacteria; phylum Pseudomonadota; class Alphaproteobacteria; order Sphingomonadales; family Sphingomonadaceae; genus Parerythrobacter; species Parerythrobacter litoralis_A. The sequence continues at coordinate 1,289,895 of NC_007722.1, forward strand.
CGTCGCGACCTGTTCGAAGGCGAACTGATCGCGCTGATGAAGATTGCGGACCGGGGTTTTCCTCGTTCGCAACTCGTCGGCAGCTATGCCGGCGCCTTCGGCAATCCGCAATTCCTGCCGAGCGTCTACTTGCGCCTTGCCACCGATGGCGACGGGGACGGGCGGGCCGACATCTTCAACAATCGCGCCGATACGCTTGCTTCGATCGCGCGCTATTTCCAAGATTCGGGCTGGCGACAGGGCCAGCCATGGGGCGTGCGCGCCTCTCTTCCCGGCGGCTTCGACGTCGATGCCTACAGGACCAAGATCAATGCTCCGGTCTGCTCGCGCGTCCACGAGAGACATAGCGAGTACAAGACCGTGCGCGAATGGCGCGAACTCGGCGTTCAGCCGCAGAAATATTTGGCGGATGACGTCCTGGTGACGCTGTTCCAGCCCGACGGTCCGGGCACACCGGCTTGGCTCTTAACCTCAAATTATCGAGTTATCCTCGAATATAACTGCTCCAATTACTACGCGATGAGTGTGGGGCTGTTAGCCGATGAGATTGCTCAATGATGTTCGCAAGCTTGGCCTTTTTTTCGGTCTAGGCGTTCTGCTGTCCGCTTGCGGTGGCGGTGCTTCGCTTCCGGAGTTGGCCAGCACGGAAACTTCTGCTCGCGCGGCTTTCGGCCCCGAAGCGGACTATCCGCAGGTTCTGGGCGAGCCGTTTACCGTGGACGGCGAGCTTTTCACGCCCGAAGACGTTTTCAGCTACGATTCGGTAGGTTTCGCAACGCTCGACAGCGAAGGCGGGCAGGGCGTAAGCGTTGCGCACAAGACGCAGCCGTACCCGAGCTATGTCGAAGTCACTTCGTTGGAAACCGGCAAGACCATTCTCGCGCGAGTAGAGCGGCGCGGCCCGATGACGGCATCGCGCATCGTCGCCCTGTCCCCGGGCGCTCAAGCACAACTCGGCGCAGGGGAGGGAACACCGGTGCGCGTCCGCCGAGTCAATCCGCCTGAATACGAACGCGCGGAATTGCGGGCAGGGAAGCCTGTTCCGCCGCGCCTCTCGACCCCCGACAGCCTGCTTGCCGTGCTGAAGGAAAAGCTGCCGATCAAGGGATCGGCTAGCCTCGCAGGTCCCGCGATCCCCGCTGCGGCGCAGGCAGCCGCGATCCAGCAGGCCAGCGTCGCGCCTTCCAGCGCTTCTCGTGCGGCAGAGCTTGCGCCTGTTGCGGCCGCCGCCCCGGCTTCGGTCGAGAAAGATTTCGACAAGGCTTTCACCGAGAAGCCCGTCACGACCGTTGCGGCACGCAGTCACAACGGCAAATATCCGCTACCGCCGATGGCCGCAGGCGCGGGCCCTGCCGTTCGGGCACCGACCGTCGCTGCGTCGCCCATGTCGCGTTCCGCTGCACCGGTGGTGGTCGCGTCAACTCCCGAAACGCGAAGCTTCTCGCTGCCCGGACAGCAATCCGCTACCCCGAATACCGAACCGGTATCACGCTCGCCCGTACGCCGTGCGGCGCCAGTCGCCATTGCGGCAACTGCCGATGGCAAGTTCATCGTCCAGGCCGCTGCGTTCTCCAGCAAGACCAATGCCGATCGCGCCGCCGACAAGCTCGACGGGTTTGTCATGCCTGCCGGTCGCTTCTTCCGCGTCCGCACCGGCCCTTACGCTACCCGTGGACAGGCCGAGGCAGCGCTCGCCAAGGTACGGGCGGCGGGCTATAGCGACGCTCGCGTCTTTTCAGCAGGATAGACCGCCGGATCCCGCCGGCGGGCGGGAGTTCGGGTGAGGATCGATTTCAGGAGTGCATTGGCTGTGTGCGGGCTTGCAATTGCGAGCCCTGCCCATGGCGCACCGGTTCCCGGCGAAGTCCCTATTGCGATGCTGGTCGATATGGCCAGCGGGCAGACACTCTATGCGCGCAACCCCGACCGCCGCTTCGTCCCTGCTTCGATTACGAAGGTGATGACGGCCTACACGGCGTTCGAGCTGATGAAGCAGGGCAAGCTCGCACCGGGTACCCGCTTCACATTCTCCGAAGCGGCAGCCGACGAATGGTATCGCACCGGGTCCACGATGTTTCTCGACCGGGGCAGCGAAACTGCCGTAACCGACCTCCTGATGGGTATTACTACGGTTTCGGCGAACGATGGGAGCATCGTGCTTGCCGAGGGTGCTGCCGGCTCGGTCGACAACTGGCTCGACCTGATGAACGCGCACGCCGACGCGCTCGGCATGCACCAAAGTCATTTCGGCACGCCGAATGGATGGCCGGACGAAGGGCGAACTTTCACCACGGCGCGCGACCTCGTGACCTTGGCCAAGGCCCTGATTACCGAACATCCGGGGTTGTATGCACGCTACTTTGGCCATCGCGGCCTGCGGACCAATGGGATTGCCCAGGATAATTACGACCCGATTACCGGCCGTATCGAGGGCGCAGACGGGATCAAGACAGGCTTCACCAACCAGGCAGGCTGGGGATTTCTCGGCAGCGCCGAACGCGACGGTCGGCGCCTGGTCATGGTCGTCGCCGCCAGTCCGGGAATGCGCAGTCGTGACGAGACTGCACGGGCCCTGATGGAATGGGGCTTCGGTGCTTTCGACAGCCGTATGCTGTTCCGTTCGGGCGACACTGTGGGGCACGCGAGGGTGCAGGACGGCGCGGAAGCAGCGGTCCCGTTGATGGCGGACCGAGACATCCCGGTTGCGCTACCAGAGAATGCGAACGCTGAAATCACCTTGCGCATCGCTTACGAAGGGCCTTTGAGGGCACCTGTCGAGCAAGGGGAGAAGGTGGCGCAACTGGCGATATTTGTAGACGGGCGCGAAGCCGCACGGGTGCCCCTGGCGGCCAAAAAGGCCGTAGCGAAAGCCGGGCCTCTTCAGCGGATTGCCAATGCCGTGCGAGCCTTGTGGACATGACGCGAGGGCGGTTCATCGCGCTCGAAGGCGGGGAGGGCACGGGCAAGTCCACCCAGGCGCGCTTACTCGCCGAGGCCTTGAGCACGCGTGGTATCGAATGCGTCGTCACGCGTGAACCCGGCGGCACGGAAGGGGCCGAAGCGATCCGCCGATTGCTGCTCGATCCGCCAGGAGATGGCTGGGGACCGCGAGCCGAAGCCCTGCTGTTCGCCGCTGCGCGGTCGGACCATGTCGAAAAGCTGATATTGCCAGCACTCGAGCGCGGCGCGTGGGTCGTTTCGGATCGCTTTCTCGATTCCAGTCGCGCTTACCAGGGCGGGGCAGGGGGCATCGGCGATCAAGCGGTGCGCACCTTGCACGATATCGGCAGTGGCGGGCTTCGCCCGGATCTGACCGTCCTGATCGAAGTCGAACCCGCGACAATCGCCGAACGCTTGGCTGATCGCGACGGAAATCGCTCGGACGCGATCGGGGGGCGGAGCGCGCAATATCACGCCGACGTTGCTGCGTCGTTCAAGCGGTTTGCAGCGGAAGACCCGGGAGGCTTTGCCGTAGTCGATGGTGAGGGCACGCCCGATGAGGTCCACTCGCGGATTCTAGAAGCAATTGAGCCCCTTATCGGAGGCGAACTCTGATGCGGCTCACGCATGCCGAAATCCAGCGCGAGTGGGATGCGGCACTGGCTGGCCCGCGAATGCATCACGGATGGATTCTTGCCGGGCGGCAGGGGCTTGGCAAATCGGAATTTGCGCTCGACGCCGCGCGGCAGCTTGTTGCGCGGGGAGCTACCGCGCCACAGCCCGATGGCGAACATCCCGATATCCACCTGCTTTCGCGTCCGCCGAAGGACGACAAGGAAGTTCGCAAGCGCGCCGAAGGCAAGCCGTTCGAGCGCAAACGCAACATCTCGGTCGACCAAATCCGTGCGATGCAGCGGCGCTTGACGACCCGCCCGACGCTGGGAAGAAATCGCGCGATCATTATCGATCCCGCGGATGATCTGGAAAAGGGCGCGTCCAATGCGCTGCTCAAGAGCCTCGAGGAACCACCGGTAGGTACCTTCTTCATCCTCGTGACCCATCGCCTGGCGCGTTTGTTGCCCACAATCCGGTCGCGGTGCCGGGTGCTGCGGTTCAATCCCTTGCCCGATGCGCAGGTCGAGAAGCTCCTAAAGGAAGAATCGCCGTCGAGCGATGCTGCGGTGCGCGAGGCGGCCGTTGCGGCGGCAAAGGGGTCACCGGGCGCGGCGATCAAGTTTATAGAGCAGGACCTCGCGCCGCTGGCGGCGATCATGCGGGACATCGTAGCGCAAGGCGATCGGGCGTTCGAACTGCGCGGCGCGCTTTCGGCTGCGATCGGAGCGCGCCCCAACCGGGAGCGGGTCCAGGCGACATTCGACCTCGCACGGACGATTCTGGCCGAGCAGATGGCCACGGTTCCGAGCGCACAATTGATGCAACTGGCCGATGCCCATGCCGACATGGTGGCCCTCGCCGGCCAGGCCCCGACCTACAATTTCGATCCCGGATTTCTCGCGATGGAAATCGGCAGCTTGCTAGCCTCGGCTGCGCCCCATACAGAGCGCGCCAATGTCTGAGCCATTCTATATTACCACCGCGATCAGCTACCCCAACGGGCGGCCGCACATCGGCCATGCTTACGAAGCGATCGCTGCCGATGTCATTGCGCGATTCCAGCGCCAGAGGGGCCTCGACGTACGGTTCCAGACCGGGACCGACGAGCACGGCCTCAAAATGGCGCGCAAGGCGGAGGAGCAGGGTAAGTCGCCGCGCGACCTGGCGGACGAAATGTCGGGATATTTCAAAGCCATGTGCGACGCTTTGAATGTTTCCTGCGACCGCTTCATCCGCACCGTCGATGACGACCACCACCGCGCGAGCCAGGCGATCTGGCGGGCAATGGAGGCTGCGGGCGACCTCTATCTCGACCGTTACGAAGGCTGGTACTCGGTCCGCGACGAAGCCTATTATGACGAGAGCGAGCTGGTAGACGGCGAGGGCGACGAGAAGCTCTCGCCGCAGGGTACGCCGGTCGAATGGACGGTCGAGGAAAGCTGGTTCTTCCGCCTGTCGAAATACGAAGACAAGCTGCTCAAGCTGCTGGAAAGCCCGGGCTTTCTCGAGCCCGCCAGTCGCCGCAACGAAATGGTCGCCTTCGTCAAGCAAGGCCTGCGCGATCTCTCGGTCAGCCGAACCAGCTTCGACTGGGGCGTAAAGGTCCCCGGCAGCGAAGATCATGTGATGTACGTCTGGGTCGATGCCCTGACCAATTACATCACCGGCCTCGGCTATCCCGATGATACCGAGCTGTGGCGCAAGCATTGGCCCGCCGATCTGCACCTGATCGGCAAGGATATCGTTCGCTTCCACACCATCTACTGGCCGGCGTTTCTGATGAGCGCCGGGCTGCCGGTGCCGAAGCAGGTGTTCGGGCACGGTTTCGTGCTGAAGGACGGGCGCAAGGAATCGAAATCGCTCGGCAACGTCACCGATCCGCATGACCTCGCCGATTTCTACGGCGTCGATGCGCTGCGCTATTTCCTGATGCGCGAGGTCTCGTTCGGATCGGACGGCAACTGGTCGCACGAAGCGATCGTGACCCGCGTCAATGCCGAGCTTGCCAACAGTTTCGGAAACCTTGCGCAGCGGACATTGTCGATGATCCACAAGAACATGGACGGCTCGCTGGAGAAATTCGAAGCGCGCGGTGAGGACAAGGCGCTGCTGCAGACTGTGCTCACCGCCTGCCGCGAAAGCTTGCCGCGCGAGTTCGAGAAGCTCGCTTTTTCGGTCGGCATCGATGAGTGGATCAAGGCGGTCTATGCCTGCAACCAGTATGTCGACGAACAGGCGCCGTGGGCGCTCAGGAAGACCGATCCCGAGCGGATGAAGGCGGTGCTCCAGACCTTGCTGATGGCAATCCACGATCTCGCCATCGCGATCCAGCCCGTCATTCCGGAGAAGGCTGGTGCCTTGCTAGACGACCTCGGCGTGCCAACCGACCGCCGGACGTACGATCACATTTCCGGGGAAGGGTGGTTCAACCAGCTCGTCGCCGAAGGCTTTACCGTGCCCAAGCCGACCCCCGCCTTCCCGCGCCTCGAAATGCCAGAGAGCGAGGATGCCTGATGCTGGTCGATAGCCATTGCCACCTGCAGTACAAAGGCCTGGTCGAAGATCAGCAGGCCGTGCTCGAACGCGCGCGGGCAGCAGGCGTGCAGGGCATGCTCAATATCTCGACCAAGAGCGCCGAGTGGGACGATGTGGTCGGCACTGCGCAGCGCGAGCCCGATGTCTGGGCAAGCGTCGGCATTCATCCGCACGAGGCCGATGCGCACGAGGATCTCGGCCGCGACAAACTGCTCGCCGCGACGAAACAGGACAAGGTCGTCGGCATCGGCGAAACCGGGCTCGATTATTATTACGACCGCTCCGACCGCGACGTTCAGAAGGCGCTGTTCCGCATGCATATCGGCGTCGCGCGCGAGACGCAGTTGCCGGTCATCATCCACACGCGTGATGCCGAGGACGACACGGCGCAGATCCTGACGGAAGAAATGGAGCAGGGCGCGTTTCCGGCGCTGATCCACTGCTTTACCGCCTCGGCAGATTTCGGGCGCACGGTGCTCGATCTCGGCCTTTCGATCTCGCTCTCGGGTATCGTCACGTTCAAGAATGCCAGGGACTTGCAGGCTGTAGCCAAGAATGTGCCGAAGGAGCGGCTGCTGGTCGAAACCGACAGCCCCTTCCTCGCGCCCGTGCCGCATCGCGGCAAGCCGTGCGAACCGGCCTTCGTCCGCAATACGGCGGAATTCCTGGCCGACCTGCGCGGCGAAACGCTGGAACATCTCGCCGAAACCACGACCCGCAACTTCTTCGAACTGTTTGACAGAGCGGCCGCGTGAAAGTCGTGATGCTCGGAACGGGTACGTCGACCGGCGTGCCGCGCATCAATGGCGACTGGGGCGATTGCGATCCGAACGAGCCGCGCAACCGCCGCAGCCGTGTTTCGATTTTGCTGGAAAACAAGCAAGGTCAACGGGTTCTGGTCGATACTTCGACCGATTTACGCGCCCAGTTTCTCGCCAACGGCATCACCAGCCTCGATGGCGTGTTTTGGACCCACGACCACGCCGATCACTGCCACGGCATCGATGACCTGCGCTCGTTTCGCTACGGCCGCTCGGCACCGCTGCCGGGCTTTGCCAGCGAAAGAACCTGCGCCAACCTGCGCAAGCGCTTCTCTTTCGTTTTCGCCGGCGAGCATGGCTATCCAACTATCGTTTCGCTGCAGGAACTCGATCGACAGGCGATGCATGCCGGGTTCGGTCTGTCATGGGTGGAAATGCCACACGGGCCGACTTATTCGACCGGTTTCGTCTTCGAAAGCGACGGAAAGACAATTGGATACGCGACGGATTTCAGCGAGATCACCGATGCCATGCTCGATACCTTCAAGGGTATCGACATCCTGGTCTGCGACTGCCTGCGCCGCGAACCGCATCCGACGCATGCGCATCTCGGCATGGCGCTGCAGTTCAAGCAGCGCACCAAGGCCAAGCGCATGATCCTGACCCATATGGACAAGAGTATGGATTATCGCAGCCTGTGCGATGAAGTTCCCAAGGATGTGATCGTCGGGTACGATGGGCTTGAGGTAGAAGCATGAATCAGTTCGACACCGTGCAGATCATCGCCTTGCTGGGCTGGCTCGTTTTGGCTGGCGGCGCTCTGGCATCCTACCGACTGAGCTGGAAAAGCGGCCTGCGCCTGGCGCTGATCTGGGCGACGATCTTCCTCAGCGTTTATCTCTTCATTTCGCTGGTGACGTAGCGAGAGGGGGCCATACCCCCCTGAGGTCACGTGATCTTTTATTTTACATAATATATATTATCATTCCGGCGTATCGATCCAGAACGATCTATCCGAGGCTTCCCCTATCGCTCCAATGAGGCCAGAAAAGCGTCCATGAGCGAAGCACTCCCGTATCGTCCGATCCTCGAAACCCTGATCGGGTTCGACACGACCTCTCGGAACAGCAATCTCGACCTGATTGCCTGGGTCGAAAACTTTCTGGTGGATCACGGCGTTTCATCGAAGCGTGTTGCAAACGAGGATGGTTCCAAAGCCAATCTCTACGCCACTGTCGGTCCGGGCGCTCCCGGCGGGATCATCCTGTCCGGCCATACCGATGTCGTGCCGGTAGACGGCCAACCGTGGACCAGCGATCCGTGGCAAGTCGTCGAGGATGGCGACAAGCTGGTCGGGCGCGGCGTGGCCGATATGAAAGGTTTCATCGCGTTGGCGCTGGCGCATGTGCCACTGTTCAAGACCTGCACGACACCGGTCCACCTCGCTTTCAGCTACGACGAGGAAATCGGCTGCTTGGGCGCGCCGTCGATGATCGATGCGATGCGCGCCGAGCTTCCCGAACCCAGCATGGCCATCATCGGCGAGCCGACCAGCATGCGGCCGGTCGTGGGGCATAAAGGCATCGCCGTGTTCGATGTCGAGGTCACCGGCCACGAGGCGCATTCCTCGCTGGTCGACCACGGCGTCTCGGCCAATATGGTGGCCGCGGACCTGATGGCCGACCTGCTCAGGCTGTCGGCAGAACTCAAGGAGCGAGCCGATCCCGAGAACGGTTTCGATCCCCCGCAGGCAACGCTGACCATCGGCCTGATGCAGGGTGGTACCGCCGCCAATATCCTCGCGCGAAAAGCCAGTTTCACTTTCGACCTGCGCTGCCCGCCGGGCGAAGATCCTCTAGCCATCATCGCCCCTTTCAAAAAGCGTTGCGAGGCACTGGACCGCGCCCTCGCCTCCCGCTTCCCCGAATGCGGCGTTCGCTTCCATCAGCACAGCAATGCCCCTCCCCTCGTGCCAGAAGGCAGCGACGACGCGGTTTCCTTCGTGCGCAAGCTGACGGGCGACAACGGCGCAGCAACGCAAGTCGCCTATGCCGCCGAGGCCGGGCAATTCCAGCGTGCCGGGTTCACATCCATTATCTGCGGCCCGGGTTCGATCGAGCAGGCCCACCAACCCGATGAGTGGATCGCCCTCGAACAGCTCGGAAGGGGTGCCCGCTTCATGCAGAATCTGGCACGGGAGCTGGCATGACGACCCAGCTCGACCGCCTGCTTTCGATCATGGCCACCCTGCGCGATCCCGAGCGCGGCTGCGAATGGGATCTGGCGCAGGATTTCAGCACCATCGCGCCCTATACGATCGAGGAAGCCTACGAAGTGGCTGACGCGATCGAGCGCGAGGCGATGGACGAATTGCGCGATGAACTGGGCGATCTCCTGCTGCAGGTCGTCTTTCACGCGCGCATGGCGGAGGAAGCCGGGCACTTCGTTTTCGAGGATGTCGCGCGGTCGATTGCCGACAAGATGGAAGCGCGCCACCCGCACATTTTCGGCGGCGCGGACGGGCAGATGACAGAGCGGCGCTGGGAAGAGCTCAAAGCCAAGGAACGCGACGCCAAGGGCGCGACAAGCGCAATGGACGGGGTCGCGCGTGCCCTGCCCGCCCTGCTCCGCGCCGAGAAACTGCAGAAACGCGCCGCGCGCACCGGCTTCGACTGGCCCGACACCGAAGGGCCCGCCGACAAGCTGCGTGAAGAAATGCAGGAACTGGCAGAAGCCCCCGCAGACAAGCGTGAGGAAGAGGCGGGCGACCTGCTGTTCGCGGCGGTCAACCTCGTGCGTGCTTATGGCATCGCACCCGAAGACGCATTGCGCGCCGCTAATGGCAAGTTCGAACGGCGCTTTCGCGGAATGGAGGGGAAAGCCGGCTCCACCTTCCCGCAGCTTTCGCTCGAGGAACAGGAAGCGCTCTGGCAGGCGGTCAAGGCCGATGAATAGCGCGCGCTAAAGCGTCTCGTACTGGCCCAGTTCCTTGGGATTGAGCCGCACAGTCAGCTTGCGCATCGGGCCTTCGTCGCCCTCGCCCCCATCCTCGTCCGCCAGCACGTCGCCGTGCTGATGCAGCCATGCGATTTTGCGACCTTCGGAGACCGATAGCAGGAATTCGCGCGTCTGCGCCTGCGCCGTCAGCACCTGGCCGAGCCGTTCCTGCAACACATCGACATGCCAACCGGTGGCTGCTGAGACGGGAATAACGCTATCGTCGCCCTCGGCCACGCCGGACAATTCCTCCGCGCTGTCCTGATCGAGCAGGTCCCATTTGTTCCAGACCTCGAGAATCGGAATGCTGCTCTCACCGTCCTCGCCGTCGATCACGCCGAGATCCTGCAGGACCTCGAGTACCTGCGACTTCTGCGCCGCGCTCGAGGAATTGGCGATATCGCGCACATGCAGGATTAGGTCGGCAGCCGTCACCTCTTCCAGCGTCGCGCGGAAGGCGGCGACCAGCTGCGTCGGCAGGTCGGAGATGAAGCCGACCGTATCGGACAGGATCGCTTTCTCGACGCCCGGCAACGCAATCGCGCGCATGGTCGGGTCGAGCGTTGCGAACAGCAGGTCTTCCGCCATCACTTCCGCGCCGGTCAGGCGGTTGAACAGCGTCGACTTGCCGGCATTGGTGTAACCGACCAGCGCGATGACGGGCCACGGAGCCCTCCCCCGCCGCTCGCGATGCAGGCCGCGGGTCTTGCGCACCTGCTCCAGCTCCTTGCGCAAGCGGCCCATGCGCTGGCGGATCATCCGGCGGTCGGCCTCGATCTGGGTCTCCCCCGGCCCGCCGAGGAAGCCGAAGCCGCCGCGCTGGCGTTCCAGGTGGGTCCAGCTGCGCACCAGGCGGCTCTGTTGGTAGTCGAGATGCGCCAGCTCGACCTGAAGGCGGCCTTCCGCCGTCGCCGCGCGTTCGCCGAAAATCTCCAAAATCAGCCCGGTGCGGTCGATGACCTTGCGTTTGAATTTCTCTTCGAGGTTGCGCTGCTGGATCGGGCTGAGCGCGCCATCGATGACGACGAGCTCGATCTCGTGCAATTCGCAATCGGTTGAAACGCGCTCGACCTGGCCGGAGCCCAGCAGCGTATTGGGCTGCACCTGCCGGATCGGCAGGATGTAGCTCTCGATAACCTCGATACCGATCGCCAGCGTCAGCCCGGTGATCTCCTCCAGGCGCGCGTCCGGATCGAGATCGTAGCTCTCGCGCCTGATGTCCGGGCACACGACGAGCGCCCGCGCCCCGCGCGAGACTTCGCCCATCAGATCATCATCGAAGCTCAGTCTTCTTCGTCCTCTTCCCAGTCGGTCAGGTCGACCGCACTGGCAGGCTGCACCGTCGAAACGGCGTGTTTGTAAGCGAGCTGGACATAGCCGTCACGCTCCAGCAGCACGCAGAAGAGATCATACGCACCGATCCGGCCCTGCAGCATGACGCCGTTGATGAGGAACATCGTCACCTGCACCCCGGCATCGCGCACGCGGCTGAGGAAAACATCCTGCAGCAACCGCTGCTTCTTGTTGCCGTCCTGACTGGCGAACTGGCTGGCGTCGATCGGCTGACCCGGCATGATCGTGCTGATTGCATGCTTGTAGACCAGCTGCGACTGGCCATCGCGGCGCAGCAGCATGGAGAAATTGTCGAACCATGTCACGATGCCTTGCAGCTTGACGCCCTTGACTAGAAACACGGTCACAGGGGTCTTGTTGCGCCGCAACATGTTGAGAAAAGCGTCCTGCAGGTTCGGCTGCTTGCCGCCCTTGCTATCGTCTTTCGGACGCGTGGAGAGGGTGTTTCCAGCGGACATTATTGTCTCCGTTTTTGTTGGCGGGCCCACCAGCCCGCAATCAGGATCGACCGCCCGGAGACGCCCGTCCGAAATCTGGCTTTAATTATGTGCGCAAGATCGCATCAATTCAATGCGATATTTTGCAATCATTTGTGAGCCGTTGGTGACGGTGCGTTTCAATCGCCGTTCTTGCGCTCGGTCATGCCGAGAATCTTCAGCTTGCGGTGGAGCGCCGAGCGCTCCATCCCGATAAAGCTCGCGGTCTTTGAAATATTGCCCGAGAAGCGGCGAATCTGGATGCTGAGATATTCCCGCTCGAAGCTTTCGCGCGCTTCTCGCAACGGCACGCCCATGAGATTGGTCATGCCCGTCCCTCCCCCGAGCTTGCCCGAGGTTACTTCGCTGGGGAGCATGTCGGGCTGGACTTCCTCCATCCGGTCGCGCGGCGACAGGATAACGGTCCGCTCCACGACATTGCGCAACTGGCGCACGTTCCCCGGCCAGTCATAGGCCTGGAGCGCCGCCATCGCTTCCTCGCTGATTTCCGGCGCCGGGATGCCCTGTTCCGCCGCGTAGCGCGTGAAGAAATGCTCCGCCAGCGCGGGCACGTCGTCGCGCCGCTCCGATAGCGAAGGGATGGTGACCGGCACCACGTTGAGCCGGTAGAACAGGTCCTCGCGGAAGTTCTTCTCGTCGATTTCGACCTGCAGGTCGCGCGCGGTCGAGGATACCACGCGAACGTCGACCCCGATCTGACGATTTCCGCCGACGCGCACGAAGCTCTGATCGGTCAGGACGCGCAGGATCCGCGCCTGCGTCGACAGCGGCATGTCGGCCACTTCGTCAAGATAGAGCGTCCCCCCGTCGGCCAGTTCCAGCAGGCCCGGCCGCACCAGCTTTCCTTCGGCTTCCTCGCCGAACAGCTCCTGCTCGAAACGTTCGGGGGTGATGCGCGCGGAGTTGACGATCACGAAGGGATGATCGGCCCGAGGGCTCCAGCTATGCAACAGCCGCGCGGCCACTTCCTTGCCCGCCCCTGCCGGACCCGAGATAAGCACCCGGCTCCCGGTATTGGCAACCCGTTTGAGCGTCGCGCGCACCTGGTTGATCGCAGACGAGTTTCCGGTGAACTCCTCTCCGCCGGTGAAGCCCTGGCGCAAGCGGACGTTTTCGCGCCGCAACCGCTGCGTTTCGGTTGCCCGCGACACAAGATGCAACAGGCGGGAGGCTTCGAACGGCTTTTCGATGAAGTCCATCGCCCCGCGGCCCACAGCGGACACGGCGGTATCGATATTGCCGTGTCCGGAGAAGATGATCACCGGCAGGTCGGGCTCGCGCTCCTTGATGACGTCCAGCACTTCCAACCCGTCCATCGCGCTTCCGTGCAGCCATACGTCGAGCAGCACGACGCTAGGCCGACGCTCATCGAACATTTGCAGCGCGCTGTTGCTGTCGCCTGCGGTCCGGCATTCATAGCCTTCGTCGCTGAGCACGCCGGACACCAGTTCGCGAATATCGCGTTCATCGTCGACGACCAGGATATCGAGCGCCATTACAGCGTCTCCTCATTTTCAAGCTCGGGATATGTGCGCATCATTCGGCGGCCTCGCTTTCCGGCACGGAGGGACGGCGCGCGAAGCGCAGCGTGACGCAGGTCCCGCCGTTTTCGGCGGCCGCGAAACTCATGTCGCCCCCATGCTCCTCGACGATCTTGTTGACGATCGCCAGGCCGAGCCCTGTGCCCTGCTCGCGCGTGGTCATATAGGGTTCGACGATCCGCTCGCGGTCCTGCGGCAGGCCGACCCCGTTGTCCTCGACAGCGATTTCGATACCTTCATCGTCTGCCGAGATCGTGACGGCGATGCGGCCGCGAAAGTCAACATCGGCCATCTTCGCCCGCGCATCTACCGCTTCGGCGGCATTCTTGAGCACATTGGTCAGCGCCTGTCCGAACTGGTGGCGATCGCACTCGATTACGAGCGGCCCTTCGACCTGCTGGTTGAGCGCGAAGTCGATCGAGGGATGGCCGACTTCCTGCAAAAACAGGGATTGCCGCAACAGGTCGAGCGCATCTTCGGGCCGGAACACCGGTTTCGGCAACCGCGCGAAGGACGAAAATTCGTCGACCATGGTCCGCAGGGCCCCGACCTGCCGGACAATGGTGGATGTGAGTTCGTCGAACAATTCGCCATCGGCCTCGATCTGCTTGCGATAGCGACGCTTCAAGCGCTCCGTGGCAAGCTGGATCGGCGTGAGCGGGTTCTTGATTTCGTGCGCAATGCGGCGCGCCACGTCGGACCATGCCGCCTGACGCTGATCGAGCAACTGGCGGGTGATGTCCTCGAACGTGATCACGTGGCCGCCGGATGCGGGCGCGAGCTTGACGGCCAGCGTCAAAAGCTCGGCACCGTTCGACACGTTAATGATGCCCTTTTCGACACCGGCCTGCGCCAGCTTGGCCATCTCAGGCGCAAATTCCTCCAGCGCCTCGCCGCGGACGGCGGTGTCCGGGTCCTCCAGCAAAAGGCTCTGCGCCGACGAGTTCATCAGCAGGACCTTGCCACTGGCGTCGGTCGAGATGACGCCCGCCGTCACGGATTCGAGCACCGTTTCGATGAAGGCGCGCCGGTCGCCGAGCTGCTGGTTCGCAGACACGAGTGCATCGGTCTGCTTTTCGAGCTGAGCCGTCATTCGGTTGAAGGCCCGATTGAGCAGGCCGATTTCGTCCGCCCCGGTACGCCCTTCGACACGCAGCGCGAAATTCCCCGCGCCGACCTTGCGTGCAGCGGCAACAAGGTCCGTCAACGGCTCGACCTGACGGTCCGCGAAGCGCAGCGCAAACCACACTGCCAGCCCGACCAGCGACAGCGAAACGAAGAACAGCGCCAGGTTGAACCGCAATTGCAACGCGCGCGCCCGCGTCGTCAGTTGCTGATACGATGCGACCACGTCGCTCGCCTGCTCCCACTGGCTGAACGCCGCCGATTCCGACGTCCGCGCGTTGTAGAGATAGACACCCGCCTGCCGGTCGATCGGGAATACCGCTTCTATCCGCTGGCCATTGGCGAACACCGCCTGCGTTTCACCGCGGCGATAGATCTCCAGCGCATCTGCCGTCGCTTCGGCAGGATCGTTGCCTTCGACCAGGCCGTACGCAAACGCGGTGTTGATGCGTCCGTCGGAAAATACCTGCATGATCGCGGACTCGTTCAGCTCGCGCGCCTGCATATGGTAGGTGTAATCCTCCAGAAACTCCTCGCTCGTCAGGTCTTCTGCATCGCGCCCTTCGAGCAGGAACAGCATGTCGCTCGCCATCGCCTGCGTTTGCTGCGCGACGTCGAGCTGGTTCTGCTCGAAATAGCCTTCGGCGAGACTGTTGACGTTATCCATCATCCCGCGCGACTGGCCGGAGAACCAGAAATCCACGCCCGACTGGAACAGGAAGGCCGCGAAGCCTGCCACCATAAGCGTCGGCACGGCGGCGATGATCGAGAACAGCGCCACCAGTCGCACGTGCAACCGTGCGGTACTGCCCGCCGCGCGGCGCAATGCTAGCCGCCTGCCCAGAAGGACCAGCAATGCGATCGATGGCACCAGCGTACCCACCAGCAGGCTCGTGACCTGCTGGGTCGGCAGCAACTGCCCGTCGGGCGGAGCACCGGTGAACGTGGCATAGGTCAGCGCGATCATGCCGATCACGCCCAGCAGGCAGGCTAGTTCGAGATAGCGGAACAGGTTGGCGCGGCGCGACGCGACGACGAATTGTCGCCACCAGCGCGGGCTGCGCTGAACTGTCTGGTCCCCGTCCTGCATCGTTGCGCAGTTACAACGACGGTGTTGCCCATATGCAAGCGAAATTTGTTGCTTTTCTGCAACTAGCCCCGTGGAGAGAACGTCTCGGCGACGATACCGAGTTCGCCCAGTCTCTTGCGCAGCGTGTTGCGGTTGATCCCGAGCAATTCCGCTGCCCGCAGCTGGTTTCCGGCGGTGGCGCGCAGCGCATGCTCGAACAGCGGTTTCTCGAACGCCGCCGACGCCGCGCGATAGAGTGCCCCGGGCGCGGGCCGGTTTTCTTCGATCCAGTCGAGCATGGCGCGATCGACCGACGAAGGCCCCTCCATGGTCGAGGGCCCGCCTTCGTGATCGAGCACCTCTTCCGCCAGTTCCGCATCGATCACGTCGTTGCGGGCCAGCAGGGCAAGCCGATAGACGAGGTTGCGCAATTCCCTGACATTGCCCCGCCAGGGCTGACGCTCCAGCACTGCAATGGCAGCTTCGTCGATCGTGCGTAGCGGAAGGCCTTCGTCGGCTGCAAGCGCGAGGAAATGCCGCGTCAGAGCCCCGATATCGTCACGCCGCGCGCGCAGCGGCGGCAGTTCGATCGGCACTACGTTGAGACGGTAGTACAGATCCTCGCGGAATTGCCCGCTGGCAATCATGGGTGCGAGGTCGCGATTGGTTGCAGCCACGATGCGCACATTGACCGCAACATCCTGCCGCCCGCCAACTCGGCGGATGCGGCCCGATTGGAGCGCACGCAGCAACCGCGTCTGCGCTTCGATGGGCATGTCGCCGATTTCGTCGAGAAACAGCGTCCCGCCGTTGGCCTGTTCGAACTTGCCGATGGCCTGATTGACCGCGCCGGTGAATGCGCCCTTCTCGTGCCCGAACAATTCGCTCTCGATCAGTTCGCGAGGGATCGCGGCGGCGTTGACAGCCACGAACGGTCCGGTCTTGCGTGCGCCAAGCTGGTGGATAGCCTCGGCCACCAATTCCTTGCCGGTCCCGGATTCCCCCAGCACCAAGACTGTGAGATCGTTGCGCAGGACGCGGGTTATCATCCGGAAAACGCCCTGCATCGCCTTGCTCCGACCGACCAGCGGCAGCGCGCTGGCATCGTCGATTTCGAGCGGTCGTTCCTGCTTGCCCGCCCCGGCCGCCTGGCGGACCGCGCGGATCAGTTCTTCGAGGTCGAAAGGCTTGGGAAAATATTCAAAGGCATCGTTTTCGCTCGCCCGCACAGCCGTATCGAGCGTGTTCTGCGCCGACAGGATGATGATCGGCATGGCGGAATGCGCCGCCCGCACCCGGTCGAGCGAAGCAATGCCGTCGCCATCCTCCAGGATCACGTCGGTGAGCATCGCCGCGTAGTTTCGCGCGGCGAGCAAGTCGTCGCGCCGGGCGATCGAGGCGCACTGGTCGACGGCATAGCCCTCGCCCTCGAGCGCACTGACGATGACGGTGGCGATGCTTTCGTCGTCTTCGACCACGAGAATGGGATCGCTCATGTCGGCTCCTTCGGTGCCATGGCGAGGTTGATGCGGAAATTGGTCAGTTCGGCGACGCGGTCGCGCTCGTAAGCGATACGACCATCCATGTCGGCCACCAGCTTGCGGACGAGGGCAAGCCCCAGGCCCTGCCCGCCCTTCTTCGAGGTCACGAAGGGTTCGAACACGCGATCGCCCAGGTGCGGATCGATCCCCGGCCCGTTGTCGATCACCGTCAGCTCGATCGGCAAGCGCACCGAGCGTCCGGGTCTCAGCATGTTCATCACCAGCCCACTGACGAACCGGGTGCGGACTGTCACCGTCCCCCCTTCATCCCCGTCTGCGCAGGCATCGCGGGCATTGCTGAGCAGATTGATCAGTACCTGCTGGAGCGTATCCGGGCTGGCCCATACCTTGGGCAGCGAGGGATCGAACTCTTCCTCGAACTGCACGCCGCGATCGTCGGCAGAACGGACGACTGTGAGCGCCGCGCGGACTATCTCGTGCAGATTGACTTCCTCCATCGGATCCGAACTGCGGCTGCCGAGCGCCTGCATCCGGTCGACGAGCCGCGCGATGCGATCGACTTCCTTGGCGATCAGGAGCGCAAAGGGCCGCTCGCTTTCCGGCAGTTTGCGCACAAGCAGCTGCCCGGCCCCGCGAATGGCGGACAGCGGGTTCTTGATCTCGTGCGCCAGCACCGAGGGGGCGGCGAAAGCGGTCTCGTCATAGCCGCGATCCATATCGGCCTGGCCGATCTCGGATAGCGTGACGATCCTCCAGCCCGGATGGGTCGAGAGCGGCGACATGGTGAGATTGACCTGCCGCGCCCCGCCGGGCGTACCGATCGGGAGGCCGCGCGCGGTGAGCATGGAATCGCCCGTCGCCATCCGCTCCGAAACGCGCTCGTCGGTAATTTCGATGGCATCGAACAGGTTTGCGCCGAGCAGCTTGCGCGCGCTGCGCCCGAGCAGGTCCTCTGCGGCAGGGTTCACTTCGGCGATGACGGCGTCCGGGTCGATCAGCAACACGGCAAAGACCATCCCGGCGATTTGCGCGCGCGGATCGGGCCGCGCGGGCGCGTCGCTCACGCCGCCCGCCGCTGCAGGAAGGGCGTGTAGAACCGCTCGATCTCGCCCAGAACCTGGTCGGGATCGTCGATGAAATTGACGAAATTGCGGAATTCGGCCGAGCCGTGCATGCCCTTGGTGTACCAGCCCAGATGCTTGCGGGCGATCTTGGTGCCGACTTCACGGCCATAGTGATCGAGCATGCGCCCGTAATGTTCGACCAGCGTTTCGTATTGCAAGTCGAAATCCGGACTTTCGAGCCTGTCGCCGGTCTTCCACCAATGCATGACCTGCGCGAGCAGCCACGGCTTGCCATAGGCTCCGCGCCCGATCATCAACCCGTCGGCGCCAGACTGTTCCAGCGCGTTGGCCGCGTCCTCGATCCCGCAGATATCGCCGTTCACGATGACGGGGATCGAGACCGCGTCCTTGACCTTGCGAATGAAGGACCAGTCGGCGCTTCCCTTGTACATCTGGTTGCGGGTGCGACCGTGAACGGTGATCATCTGGACGCCCAGATCCTCAGCGATGCGCGCGAGCTCGGGCGCATTGAGGCTGGCGTGATCCCAGCCCATCCGCATCTTGACCGTGACCGGAACGTCGACAGCATTGACGGTCGCTTCCATCAGCCTTGTCGCAAGCGGGACTTCGCGCATCAAGGCGCTGCCCGCGAGCTGGCCGACCACCTTGCGCACCGGACAGCCGAAATTGATGTCGATGATCGCTGCGCCGTTGTCTTCCTGCAGCTTGGCGGCCTCTCCCATCGAGACCGGGTCGCAGCCGACGAGCTGCATCGAGACAGGGTCTTCGGTCTTGTCCCACGCGGCCTTCTGCACCGACTGGCGCGTCTCGCGAATGGCCGCTTCGCTGGCGATCATCTCGGTGACGTTGAGGCCCGAGCCAAAGCGACGAACGAGCGTGCGGAACGGCAGGTCGGTCACGCCCGTCATCGGCGCAAGCACGACCGGCGTGTCGATCGTGACCGGGCCGACCTGGATCGGCTTCAGGGCCGGAGGGGAAGGAAGTTCGCTCATGCTGCGCTGCGATATGCCTAAAATTTGGGCAGCATCTAGTGGATTGCGAGCGCAGGCGCAAGGCGGTAGCGCGCATGGCACATGGCCACGCCGAGTCCCCTCCCCTCCTTCGCTGCAATCGTCGTCGCCGCGGGCAAGGGACTGCGTGCGGGGCAGCCTGTGCCGAAGCAGTTTGCGACCTGGCGTGGAAAGCCCGTGCTGCGGCACTCGGTCGAGAGTTTGCGCGCGGCAGGCGCCGACCCTATCGTGGTGGCCATTCCAGACCACGCCGGGGACGTCGCGGCAAAAGCTCTCGACGGCATCACCGAAGTCGTATTCGTGACCGGAGGGCAAACGCGACAGGACTCGGTCCGGGCAGCGCTGGAAAGGCTGAGTTCCGTCCCGCCAGAACGGGTTCTGATCCATGACGCGGCCAGAGCCATCCTGCCGACACCGGTCATAGAGCGAGTGCTGCATGGCCTAGACGAAAGCGGCGGGGCCATTCCCGTACTCCCTGTCGTCGACAGCCTCGCCGTGGCAGCGGGAGAGCGCATGGCTGACAAGGCCGATCGCGAGAGCCTGCGCCGGGTGCAGACCCCGCAAGGCTTTCGCTTTTCCGATATCCTGGCCGCACACCGCGCGTGGACCGGTGCCACCGATGCCGGAGACGATGCGCAGGTCCTGATGGCGCACGGTGGCGACATCGCGCTCGTTGAAGGAGACGAAGCGCTCAAGAAGCTGACCTTTGCGGAGGATTTCATGGCAGATTTGCTCCCGGTGCGGGTCGGCACCGGCTTCGACGTACACAAGCTCGAAGCGGGCGAGGAACTGTGGCTCGGCGGGATCAGGCTCGAACACGACAAAGGCTTGGCCGGTCACAGCGACGCCGATGTCGCGCTGCACGCGATCGTCGATGCCTTGTTGGGTGCGATCGGTAAGGGCGATATCGGCGATCATTTCCCGCCCAGCGATCCGCAATGGAAGGGCGCGGCTTCTTCGGCCTTCATCGAGCACGCCGCGAAGCTTGTCGACGAGGCAGGCTACCGCGTCGGCAACATCGACCTCACCATCATATGCGAAGCGCCCAGGATCGGCCCGCATCGAGACGCCATGGGTCAGCGCATCGCAGAGCTCTTGGCGACATCGCCCGATGCGATTAGCGTGAAGGCAACCACCACCGAAAAGCTCGGCTTTACCGGGCGCGGCGAAGGTATTGCGGCACAAGCCGCTGCGACCGTGGTCAGAAAGGACACCCCCGCATGAACAAATCGCTCACAAAGCTGGCGAAAACCGCTGTCGCCTTGGCCGCACTGGCTGGCTCGCAGGCCGCGCAGGCACAAGCCTGTATCGATCAGCAGGACCTGTCTGATGCAGTCGTCTACTTTGTGCCCGTATTGAGCGAGTCTTTCCAGAAACGCTGCGCGTCGCAACTCGCACCCAACGGGTTCATGGCAACGCAGGGAGATACCATGATCGCGCAGTTCGAACCGTTGCAGGCCGACAAGTTTCCGGCGGCCATGCGTGTGCTCGATTCGTTTACCGGCGACAACGAAGAAGCGGCGAGTTTCCTTGCGCTGACTTCGGAACTGCCGCCGGAATCGATCCGGCCGCTGGTCGACGGCATCATCGCGAACGAATTCGCCAAGGACCTCAAGCTGACCGATTGCACCAAAATCGAGCGCGGCTTGTCGCTGATCGCGCCGTTGCCTCCAGAGAATGTCGGGGGCCTCGTCAGCTTTCTGATGGACGTGGCAGACGTCAAAAAACCGACCGTTTGTCCCTACGTGCCTGAATAATGGCGGACAATCTCCTTCCGCAGGACATCGACGAACTCGCGAAAAAGGTCGTCGAGGCAAATGCCGAGGCAGGCCGAATGGTCGTCACCGCCGAAAGCTGCACCGGCGGCCTGGTCGCTGGTGCACTGACCGAAATTCCCGGCTCCTCGGCTGTGCTCGACCGCGGCTTCGTGACCTATTCGAACGAAGCCAAGATGGAGATGCTGGGGGTACCCAGCGACATCATCGAAACCTTCGGCGCTGTCTCCATCGCATGCGTGTGGGCCATGGCCAAAGGCGCGCTCGACAACAGCAAGGCCGATGTTGCGGTAGCGATCAGCGGTGTGGCGGGCCCGGGCGGCGGGACAGTAACCAAGCCGGTGGGCACAGTGGTATTCGCACGCGTCCGGCGGGGCCAGGACGGTGAGCCAGAGGGCGAGCTCAAGAGCTTCGGTGATCTCGGTCGCGCCGAAATCCGCCGTCAGGCGACGATTTGCGCGCTGGAACTGTTGCTGCCGTAAAGGTCCGCGGCACGCGCTTCGAAAGCTTCGACCATGCGGCGGAAGGCGCGGTCGAAATATTGCCCGGCTACGGCCTCGAACACGCGGTTCTTGAAAGAGAAATCGACGCAGAAATCGACGGTGCAGCTTTGCTCGCCGTACGGTGAGAACTGCCACGTATTATCTAGGTCGCGCAGCGGCCCGTCGACATAGTGGACACGGATGAAATCGGGCCGTTCCTTCTCGACCCGCGAGGTGAAACGCTCGCGCAGGTTCTTGAAGCCGACCACCATGTCGGCGACCATTTCGGTGTCGGTATCGCTGCGCACGCGGGTGGCGATAACCCACGGCAGGAACTCCTCGTAGCGACTGACATCGGCCACCAGATCGTACATCTGCTCGGGCGTGTAAGGCAGGTGCCGCTTGTCGCGAATGCCCGGCACTAACCCTGCGCCCTTTCGCGCTCCTTCGCGAGCTTCGCTTCGCGCGCTGCGCGCATCTCGGCGAAATCGTCGCCGGCGTGATAGCTCGACCGGGTCAACGGGCTGGAGGCGACCTGCAGGAACCCCTTGGCACGGGCGATGGCACCGAACGCGTCGAATGCCTTCGGGGTCACGAAATCCTCCACCTTGGCATGCTTGGGCGTCGGCTGAAGATATTGCCCCATGGTGATGAAGTCGACATCGGCGCTGCGCATATCATCCATGACCTGATGAACCTCGAGCCGCTGCTCGCCCAGGCCGAGCATGATCCCCGACTTGGTGAAGATCATCGGATCGTGGCTCTTCACTTCTTCAAGCAGGCGCAGCGACGCGTAATAGCGCGCACCCGGGCGGATCGTCGGGTAAAGCCGCGGCACGGTTTCGAGGTTATGGTTGTAAACGTCCGGCCCGGCTTCGCAAATTGCCTCCACGGCAGCGCGCATCTTGCCGCGGAAATCGGGGGTCAATATCTCGATTGTGGTATCGGGAGTCTCGCGGCGCAGTGCCTCGATCACTTTCACAAACTGTCCCGCGCCACCATCGGGCAGGTCGTCGCGATCGACGCTGGTGATGACGATGTGCTGGAGCCCCATCTTTGCCGCCGCGATGGCCGTATTCTCGGGCTCCATCGGATCGACGATCCGCGGCATACCGGTCTTGACGTTGCAGAAGGCGCAGGCGCGCGTGCATACGTCACCGAGGATCATCACCGTCGCGTGCTTCTTGGTCCAGCACTCGCCGATATTGGGGCAGGCCGCTTCCTCGCACACCGTATTGAGGTTGAGTTCGCGCATCAGCTTGCGCGTCTCGTGATAGCCCTTGCTGACAGGCGCCTTGACCCGGATCCAGTCCGGCTTGCGCTGGCGCGCCGGGCGATCCCCTTCCGGGGCGGGCGTGGAGGAGAGATCGTTCATGCCGCCCATCTAGGGAAACTGGGTGTACCACGCAATGGTACGGGGCTGCCGTTCCGGTCCGCATAGCTATTCTCAATCCGCGCGATAGCTTCCACCGCAATCGAAGTTGCACGATTGTCACAAACGAAGCGTTTGGCTAGCAGCGGTGCCATGGACCCGACACTGATCCAGACCTTCACTTCGCCGGTCGTCCTTTTCTTCGTGCTCGGCATATTGGCCGCTTTCGCCCGCTCGGACCTCGCCATTCCGGAAGCGATTGCAAAGGGCATGTCGCTCTACCTGATGGCGGCCATCGGCCTCAAAGGCGGCGTGGCGGTTTCGAAATCGGGGATCGATGGCACGGTGCTGGCGGCCCTGGCAGCAGGCATCGCCGCGAGTTTCCTCATTCCCTTTTTCGCCAATGCCGTCCTCAAGACGATCGGCAGGCTCGACCGGATCAATGCCGGTGCCGTCGCAGCGCATTACGGCTCGGTCAGTGTGGTGACCTTCGTGACGGCGGTCGAAGTGCTGGAATTGCAGGGCAAGCCGCCGGGTGGCTATATGGTCGCGGTCATGGCGGCGATGGAAACGCCGGCAATTCTTACCGGTCTGCTGCTCGCGCGCGGCCTCGGTGGCGACAACGAACAGAAGACCGGCGAACTGCTCCACGAGGTTTTCTTCAACGCTTCCGTCGTCCTGCTATTGGGTGCCTTCGCGATCGGCATGATCGGCGGGGCGGACGGCTTTTCCGAGGTCAGTCCGTTCTTCGAAGCAGGCTTCAAAGGTGTGCTTTGCCTCTTCCTGCTCGACATGGGTTTGATCGCGGCGCGCAGGATGATGGATGCCCGCTCGGTGACGTGGCGATTGGTAGTGATCGCGATAGGCCTGCCACTGATCAACGGTGTTCTGGGAGCGGGCATTGGAACGCTGATAGCACTCGACGTCGGTTCGGCAGCAGCCCTGGGTGTGCTGTTCGCGAGTGCGAGCTACATCGCGGTGCCGGCGGCGATGCGCCTGGCGCTGCCCGAGGCTGACCCCGGTATCTATCTCACCATGTCGCTCAGCATTACCTTCCCCTTCAACATCCTGATCAACATCGGCCTCATCAGCGCTTTCGCTACGATGATCGCCGGAATGGGAGCAGGCGCGCCATGATCGAGACCGTAACCCGCAAACGCATCGAAATCCTTGCCGACACGGCGCTTCTCACGCGCGTGACCGATGCCATCGAGCGCGCAGACATCACCGGTTGGTCGGTCACACCGGTATTGTCCGGCAAGGGCAGCGACGGCCATTGGCGCGAAGAACGCGTGATGGGCACGGACAAGGTCATCGTGCTAACGATAGCTGCGGAAGACAAGGCCATGGCGCTTGCGGAAGACCTCGCCCCCGTGCTTACGAAATATGGATTCATCCTGAGCATGTGGGACGTACAGGTTATCCGGGGGGAGCGCTTCTAGGTATCGGCGCCTCTCCATTGAGGGAGGGACAGATGCCCGAATATGCCGAGCTGCTAAGAGGCTACCGTCGCTTTCGCGAAGGCACCTACCCGCGCCAGCGCGCGCGGTTCGAGGAAACGGCCATGGAAGGCCAGCACCCTAAGCTGATGATCATCGGCTGCAGCGACAGCCGCGTCGATCCGGCGCAAATCTTCGATGTCGATCCGGGCGAGATCTTTGTGGTCCGCAATGTCGCCGCGCTCGTGCCGCCATTCGAGACGACGCCGGGTCTCCATGGGGTATCGGCCGCGGTCGAGTTCGCCGTGCAGATGCTGGAGGTGAAGCAGATCCTGGTCATGGGACACGGCCGCTGCGGCGGTTGCAAGGCGGCACTGACGGAAAATCTTGCCGCCGCCTCTCCCGGCGAGGGCGGATTCGTCGCCAACTGGATCAAACTTCTCGACGAAGCCCGGAAACCGGTGGCAGAGAAACACGGGACATCGGGTCGCGAGGCGGAATTGGCGATGGAGTTCGCCGCCGTCCGTCAAAGCCTGGCCAATCTGCGCACGTTTCCGTGGGTCGCCGAAAAGGAGACGGCTGGCGAAATCAAGCTGCGCGGGGCGCACTTCTCGATCAAGGAAGGGGTGCTCTATTCGCTCGACGAAGACACGGGCGAATTTCTTCCCGAAGACTAATTGCTTGCCCTCTATCGACCCGAGGACCATCTAGCGCGCCATGCCCGATACCGAACTAAAAAACATCGCCCTGCTGATCGATGCCGACAATACGACGCCGAAAGGGATTGATCCGGTGCTGACCGTGATGGCCGAACTGGGTCAGGTGAACATCAAGCGCGCCTACGGCAATTTTGCAAAAAACAATCTCCAGAACTGGGACAAGATCACCCACAAATACGGCATCCGTCCGCAGCAGCAGTTCGACCTGACGGCCGGCAAGAATGCGACCGACATGGCGATGACGATCGATGCGATCGACCTGCTCTACCAGGGGAAGGTCGACGGTTTCGGGATCATGAGCTCCGACAGCGACTTCACGCCGCTCGTGACGCGGCTGAGGCAGGACGGGCTGGTGGTCTATGGCTTCGGGAGCACCAAGAAAACGCCCGATGCATTCAAGTCTGCGTGTACCCGCTTCATCGACATCGACGCCCTGATCAAGGGGGCCGAAGACGAAGGGCAGGATACGCCCGGCGGCAGCGGCAAGTCAGCGCCGCGCAAGGGCACAGTCGATGACGATCTCGTGGCTTTGCTCGGCACCGCCTGGAAGGCCGCCAAGCGCGACGAGGAAGGCTTCGCCGCCCTCAGCGAAGTCGGCAACATTGCCGGCAACCGGTCAAGCTTCGATGTGCGCAATTACGGGTTCAAGCGCCTGTCAGAACTCGCGCGTTCACTGGCCCAGTTCGAAGTCAAACCCGGCGACAACGGCCAGTTGATGATCAAGCGCCTGCGCTGATACTCCGATTATCGGTCGCGCATGAAAAAGCGGGACAGGTTGCCCTGCCCCGCTCTCTCGATAGCAATGCAGTGAAGCTTAGCCTCCGGCGGCTTCGCTTTCCTGTGCGACATAGATTTCCCACAGTCGCGCGATATTGGCGCGCGGTCCGGTCTGGATCTTGGCAAAGGTCTCGGCCGCTTCGGCATATTTGCCCTGATCGGCCTGAGCGATCCCGAGACGCGTGAGCATCCGGTCGCGCTCTACGCCCGGCAAGGTCAGCGCCTTGGTGTAGAATTCCTCCGCCTTGGCCGGTTGGCCGTAGCTCAGGAATGCGTCGCCGGCAGCCATGACGGTGGGAAGCGAGGAACCATTGCGCGCGTCCCGCTCCAGCGACGGCAGTTCGGCCTGGTCGGACGCGATGCGACTACGCGCGCCGTTAAGTGCCTCTGCGACATACACATCGCCGCTTTCGAGCATGCCCGACTGGATGCCTTCCTCGGCAATCACCTTCACTTCGCCCGGCAGGCGACGGAAATCGGCGAATTCGATGTAGTCGATATAATCGCGCGCATTACGCATCGCATCGACACGCTTGGCCAGACGCAGCAGGTCGAGCGACGTCTGGTTGTCGTAGTCGACCAGGTTGCGCTGGATGGAAATCGCATCGCCCCAGCTGTCCTGCGACGGATACATTTCGGCATACATGCGTGAGTAATTGATCGCCTGGTCTGCCACATCGTTCTGGTAAGCAACGGTGATGCCGCGGCGCAGCCATGCCTCGTCGACCGTTTCACCGGCGGCCTGCTTGGCCGCGATGATTTCACCGAGATAGGTCAGGCCGGCGGCGTGCTGGCCTTCGTTGAAATACGTCTCGGCGATGATCGCTTCGGGATCGTTGGCGTTGTACCCAAGGTCGACCGCGCGCTTGATAAAATCGCGCGCTGCCGCCCAGTCTTCTTCCTGATAGGCCAGCTGGCCGGCGAGGAAAGTGTACTGCGCAACGTTCTCGGCCGGCGTCCTGCCGCTTTCGAGCATCAGGCCGACGCCCTTACGCTGCAGCGCCATATCGTTCGAATCGCGGCCGATAATGTAGTTGAGGTTACCGAATACGAATTTGTCGTCTTCGTTTTCGACCGCAGCCTCGACCTGCGGCAGCGCGGCCTTGATGGCGGCGTAGTCCGGCGATTCCGCCTTGGTCATTTCGTTGACCGGCGAATAGGCAGCGATGAAGCCTTTCGAGTAGCTCGGCTTCGAAGCCTTTTCTTTCTTCTTGTCGCGCTGCGCATGGGCGGGCGCCTCGATTGCGGTGCCGACGACGGCGGTACCCGCCATCAGTGCGATGGCCAGAGCAATGGAGCGACCCGGACGGGCAGCGGTGCGAGCGATGGAACGCATTGTGCGTGTCTCCCTAACGTAATTTCTAACTGTCTGCTGGCAGCGGCTGCACTCCAAAAAGCGCGCAGGCAAGGCCCTCTCACCACTGTTGCGCCCTCTTGTAGGAAAAGCGCGCTGAATGGTGTTTGAACGATGCTGTCAGCGTTCCTGCGGCCAAGCTTTAGGTAAGTGTGGAAAACAACGCAACATCACCCCATCTAAGGGGTCTGCGAGTGGCCTGCACGGCCTGCATCCCCTAATCTCCAGCGCAGCAGATTTGGCCGCAATCATGAGCGGAATGAACACGTTTTGAGCGACGATACAGACACCCTTCCCCCGCCGTCTCCCATGGGAGACTACGAACGCATCGACATCGTCGATGAGATGAAGACGAGCTACCTCGATTACGCGATGAGCGTGATCGTGAGCCGCGCGCTGCCCGATGTGCGCGACGGGCTGAAGCCGGTCCACCGCCGTATCCTGTTTGCCTCCAAGGAAGGCGGCTTCGTCGCCGGGCGTCCCTATCGCAAGAGCGCCAAGATCGTTGGCGACGTGATGGGCAATTATCACCCGCATGGCGACAGCGCGATTTACGATGCGCTGGCGCGCATGACGCAGGACTGGTCGCTGCGGGTGCCGCTGATCGATGGTCAGGGCAATTTCGGCTCGATGGACCCCGATCCGCCGGCGAGCATGCGCTATACCGAAGCGCGGTTGGCCAAGGTTGCCAACGCTCTGCTCGACGATCTCGACAAGGATACGGTCGACTTTTCCGACAATTACGACGGCTCGCTCAAGGAGCCGCAGGTCCTCCCCGCCCGCTTCCCCAACCTGCTCGTCAACGGTGCAGGCGGGATCGCGGTCGGCATGGCGACCAATGTCCCGCCGCACAATCTCGGCGAAGTGATCGACGGCTGCCTCGCCTTCATCGCAAATCCGGCGATCACCAGCGAAGAGCTGATGCAGTACATACCGGGGCCGGACTTCCCGACCGCGCCGCTGATCCTCGGCCAGGCCGGTGCCCGCGCGGCCTACACCACCGGGCGAGGCTCGGTACTGATGCGTGCGCGGCACGAGATCGAAGAGAAGCGCGGCGACCGCAAATCGATCGTCTTCACATCGATCCCCTACCAGGTCGGCAAGTCCGGGCTGGTCGAAAAGATCGCCGACGCCGCCAAGGAAAAGCGCATCGAAGGCATTTCCGACATTCGCGACGAAAGCTCGCGCGAAGGTGTGCGGGTCGTCGTCGATCTGAAGCGCGATGCTTCGCCCGAAGTCGTGCTCAACCAGATCTGGCGCTACACGCCTGCGCAGGCGAGCTTCCCCGCCAACATGCTGGCGATCAAGGGCGGCAGGCCCGAAGTCCTCACCTTGCGCGACATCGTGCAAGCCTTCGTCAGCTTCCGCGAAGAAGTCATTACTCGTCGCACCAAATTTGAGCTGAATAAGGCCCGCGAACGCGCGCATGTCTTGCTCGGCCTCGTGGTGGCCGTCTCCAACCTCGACGAAGTCGTGGCGATGATCCGTGGGTCGTCCAATCCACAGATCGCTCGCGAGAAACTGCGCGCGAAACTATGGCCGATCGGCGATATCGCGCAGTATATCCAGCTGATCGAAGCCATCGAGCCGACTGCGGACCAGGAAGGCGGCACTTACCAGCTCAGCGAGCGGCAGGTGAAAGCGATCCTCGACCTACGCCTGCACCGTCTGACCGCGCTCGGGCGCGATGAGATTGGTGACGAGCTCAAGGAATTGGCCAGCGAGATCGAGGAATATCTCTCGATTCTTGCCGATCGCGGGAAGCTTTTCGGTGTGCTTCAGGACGAGCTGGTCGAGATCAAGGACGAATACGCCACCCCGCGCGTGTCCGAGATCGCACCGGCCTGGGACGGTCTCGAAGACGAGGACCTGATCGCGCGCGAGGACATGGTCGTGACCGTCACCCATGGGGGTTACATCAAGCGCACCCCGCTTGCGACCTTCCGCGCACAGGCGCGTGGCGGCAAGGGCCGCAGCGGCATGGCGACCAAGGACGAAGACGCGGTCGTCGAGCTGTTCGTCACCAGCACGCACAATCCGGTGCTGTTTTTCACCAATCTCGGCCGGGTCTATCGTATGAAGGTGTGGAAGCTGCCCGAGGGCAGCCCGACCACCAAGGGCCGCCCGATGGTCAACCTGCTGCCGCTGGGCGACGACGAGCGTGTGACCAACGTCCTGTCCTTGCCCGAGGACGAGGAAAGCTGGGCCGCGCTCAATATCGTGTTCGCGACCGAGCAGGGCATGGTGCGCCGCAATTCGATGGATGCCTTCACCAACGTGCCCACGGGCGGCAAATACGCCATGGGCTTCGTCGAAGGCACCGGTGACCGGTTGATCGGCGTCGAATTGCTGAGCGAAGACCAGGAAATCTTCCTCGCCTCCGATGCCGGCAAGGCCATCCGTTTCGCCGCCACCGATGCGCGCGAGACCAAGAGCCGCACCGGGATCGGCGTGCGCGGGATGACGCTCAAGGACGATGCCAAGGTCGTTTCCATGGCGGTGTTGGACCGTCTGGAGCAGGACATGGAGACCCGCGAGGCGTATCTGCGCGCTGCGATCTGGAAGAACAACGATGCCGAGCATACACTCGATAGCGACAAGGTCGCGCAGATGGAGGAAGGCGAGGAATTCATCCTGACGCTGACCGCCAATGGCTATGGCAAGATCTCCTCCGCCTACGAATACCGCACCATCGGTCGCGGGGGCCAGGGTCTCGCCAATATCGGCACTCCGGACAGCAATCCCGAGCGGAATGGCCCGGTCGTGGCCAGCTTCCCGGTCAAGCACGGCTCGCAGTTGATGCTGGTGACCGATCAGGCCAAGCTGATCCGCATGCCGATCGAATTCCGCCATATGGTCGAGGGCGGATTCGAAGAACACAAGGGCTGGTCCGTTTACGGCCGCACTTCCTCGGGCGTGCGCGTGTTCGATGTCGCCAAGGGCGAGCATATCGTCGGCGCAGCGATCATCGACGAGACCGAGGAACCGGAGAACGAGGCCGAAGAGGCCGTCGTCGAAGGTATGGTCGGTCGCGGGGCCGAAGAGACAGCGCCCGACCCCACCATGGATCGCGACAGCAACGAGGGCGAGGCACCGCCCGAATGAGCATGATCGTCGAGCCGTCCGGACAGGCCTGCGGCGCCACGATACGCGGCGTCGATCTGTCCGGAAAGCTCGATGACGCGCTGATTACCGATGTCCGATCGGCTTGGCTCACGCACCGCGTGCTCGCCTTTGCCGACCAGTCAATGGACGACGACGCGCTGGAGCGCTTCACCCTCGCCATGGGCGGTTTCGGCGAAGACCCGTTCTTCGACCCGATCCCCGGGCGCGGCAACATTGCGGCGATCCTGCGCGAACCCGACGAGAAGGCACCCCTGTTCGCGGAAAACTGGCATAGCGACTGGAGCTTCCTCTCCCACCCGCCTGCCGGAACGTGCCTGCTGGCGATCGAAATCCCGCCCGTCGGCGGCGATACATTGTTTGCCGACCAGATTGCAGCCTTTGCTGCGCTGTCGGACGAGCGGAAAGATCAACTACGTGCACTCACTGCGATTCACAGCGCGAAACTCGCCTATGCGCCGGACGGAACCTACGGCG
This sequence comes from Erythrobacter litoralis HTCC2594, assembly GCF_000013005.1. Taxonomy (GTDB): domain Bacteria; phylum Pseudomonadota; class Alphaproteobacteria; order Sphingomonadales; family Sphingomonadaceae; genus Parerythrobacter; species Parerythrobacter litoralis_A. Next base: position 1,320,443 of record NC_007722.1, read on the forward strand.
AGAAAGACGCCGCGGCAGGACGCTCCATGGCGATCCGCCCCGATGAGAGCGCCAATGCGATGCAAACACATCCCCTGATCCAGGCTCATCCCGAAACCGGCGAAGAAGCGATCTTTTCCACGCTCGGTTACATCATCGGGATCGAAGGGATGGCACAGGCCGAAGCAATCGCTCTGCTATCAGAATTGGCCCAATGGCAGTCGCGCGACGAGTTCGTCTATCGCCACCACTGGGAACCCGACATGCTGGTGCTTTGGGACAATCGCAGTGTCCTCCACAAGGCGACCGGCGGCTACGAAGGCCACCGCCGCGAACTGCACCGCACCACTATTGCTGCCACGCCGTAGCGAGCCGTTCGCCGCGCAGGGTCTGGACGACGCCTGTCGCGATCAGGAACTGTCCCAGATAATAAAGCGGCCAGATCAACAGGCCCGGCAGCGTGTCCAGCGCCAACGGCCCCATCTCGCCGAAAATCAGCAAGTCGGAAACGACGAACAGGACGGCGCCCGCCCCGACGCGGTAGCGCGGAAAGCGGCTCAGCCATGCCGCAGCCGCCATCCCGCCGAGCGATAAACCGTAAAGACCCACCTGCACGCTGCCGGAGAGCAGCCAACACAAGAAGGGCGTGACCAGCAGCAAAGCAAGCGCGGCGGCGCGCTGGCTTCCGGTCGGTTCCTCCCGCGGATGGCGGATATAGAGCGCGATGGCCGCAACATGCGCGAGAAAGAACGCCGCACCGCCCCACAGGACTTCGAGCATGATGAGCATATCGCCGATTGCGCCCAGACCCAGCGCCAGCCCGAGCAATCGTCCATCGGTACCGCCCGCACGCCGCAAAGCGTAAAGGGCCAGCAAGGCCACACCCGCGCCCTTGAGCGGCATCAGCCAGATCTCGCCAATCGGATTGTCGCGCAGGAAATAGAAGGCCACCGCCGCTGCTATACTAGCGAGCAGCCAAGGGCGATGTTCGATCAAGGCGCGTTTGGGCATGGGCGAGGGTCCTCGCGCCAGCGCTAGGGCTTGATGGGGCTGCGCTGCAAGCCTAACTGCGCGCCATGTCTCATGATGTGCACATAATCGGCGGCGGCCTCGCCGGAAGCGAAGCGGCATGGCAGCTCGCGCGACGCGGCGTGAAGGTGCGCCTGTCGGAAATGCGGGGGTCAGGTGAAATGACACACGCGCACCAGACCGACGGCCTGGCCGAACTGGTGTGTTCGAACAGTTTTCGCTCCGACGACGATACCAAAAACGCCGTCGGTCTTCTGCACTATGAGATGCGCGCGCTCGACAGCTTGGTAATGCGCGCAGGCGAAGTTGCGCAGGTGCCCGCGGGCAGTGCCATGGCGGTGGATCGCGATGTCTTCTCCGCCGAGGTCCAGAAGACGTTGGAGGCGCATCCCAATATCGAAGTGGTGCGTGAGCGAGTTGATGCCTTGCCGGAAGCAGGGCTCACGATCGTTTCGACAGGGCCCCTCACCGCGCAGTCGCTGGCCGAGAGCATCGTGAAAGCTACCGGGCAGGAACGGCTGGCCTTTTTCGATGCCATCGCCCCGATCGTCCATCGCGACAGCATCGACATGTCGAAATGCTGGATCCAATCGCGCTGGAACAAGCGCACCGAGGCCTCCAACGAAGACGGCGACTACATCAATTGCCCGATGACGAAGGAGCAATATCTCGCCTTCCACCAGGGCCTGATCGACGGCGAGAAGACCGAGTTTCGCGAGTGGGAAAAGGACACGCCCTATTTCGATGGCTGCATGCCGATCGAAATCATGGCGGCGCGCGGGGTGGAAACGCTGCGCTATGGCCCGATGAAAGGCGTCGGGCTCGATAATCCTTACGATACGAGCGAGGAACATCCGCAGGGACGGTGGCCGTATGCCGTCGTGCAATTGCGGCAGGACAACAAGCTCGGCACGCTGTGGAACATGGTCGGGTTCCAGACCAAGCTGAAATATGGCGCGCAGGTCGAGCTGTTTCGCACCATTCCGGGGCTCGAGAATGCCGAATTCGCGCGGCTTGGTGGGCTGCATCGCAACACCTTCCTTAACTCGCCAATGGTGCTCGACCGGCAGCTTAGGCTGAAGGGGGCGGAGCACATCCGGTTTGCGGGACAGGTTACCGGCTGCGAGGGTTATGTCGAAAGCGCGGCCGTCGGTCTCATGGCCGGGATGATGACCGCCAAGGAACTTGCCGGCGACGTCTGGCAGGGTCCGCCGCGCACGACCGCGCTCGGCGCGCTGCTCTCGCACATCACCGGCGATGCCGAAGCGGAAACCTATCAGCCGATGAACATCAATTTTGGACTGTTCCCGCCGCTGCACGAGGTCAAGAAGAAGCAGCGCAAGGAAGCCTATACGACCCGCGCGAAAAGCGATCTCGGCGAGTGGATTGCCCACGAGGTACGAGTCTCTGCGTAGGCGGGAACCTCAGGCTATCAGCCCCGCGCCAATCTCCTGAGACCCCCGCCTTCGCGAGGGATCCCCTAACAGCGGCAATTGTTTTGGCGCGCCCGTCGTTTCGGGGCCGTCGTCGCGAATTCTTCCGGCGTCAGTGAGGCATCGCCATCGGCATCGGCACCGTCGAATCGCTCCGCCGTGCGCACCGCCCATTCCTCGAATGTCAGCAGGTTGTTGCCGTCCTTGTCGAGCTTGCGAAACGCATCGGTGCGGCTCGACAACATCTCGCGCCGGGTGATCTTGCGGTCGCGATTGCGGTCGTAGCGGAAGAAACGCCGCTCCTCGCGCGTCAGCTCGGTCGCTTCGGGTGGAGCGGGACCTTCGAGGTCGGTGATATCGGCCTGCGGGATCTCCGGCTCCGCGGGTGTCTCGACCGGTTCGGGCAGCGGAGGAGGTGCACCGATTTCGACGACGGCCCTGCCCTGCCACCAGAACACGCCTACACCGACCAATACCAACGCCCCGACAGCGCCGAGAATCACACGATTCATCGCGTGCTCCTTGCTTTAACGCTGTCCCCGGCGCGACCCTACGCTATCGCCCGAAGATTCCAACCCGCATGGCGAGAAGCATGGCGGCCGGGCCCTCGAGCATCGGACGCCGGCCCATGCTGGCGCGACGACCCAGTGCCGCCAGCACCGCGAGTGCGCGCAGCGATCGGGGTATGCTGCCCGACTTTCCGTGATCCTCGGCTTCCACGGCCAATTCGCCTGCTGACCACGCCTTGGCCGCCTTCTGTTCAGCGCCGGACGGCGCTTCACCCGCGATTTTCGCCAGCGCGGCCCAAGCCGATGCTCGGCCATCGGCAAGTGCCTTGGCCTCCCCAGACCCGATATTCTCGCTCACGGTCACGACCTCCCATCCGTCGACGAGCGCTGCGAGGTCCGCACCGTGAAAGCCCAGATCCCGCAAGGTGCCGAGCAGCGGCTCGCCCTTCGGCCACTCTGCAGGGGCCCTGGCGAACTGATCGCGCCACCAGGCAAGCTTGAGCTGCGCGATCATCGGCTCGCTGGCCTGCGCTCCGATCCGCGCCAGGCGCGTGTCGAGAGCCAACAGCGCGAGACTCGCGGGCTTCGCAGCCGCAGGCGCATAGGCGAGTGCCAGCCTGTAGACGACCGGCAATTGCTCGATATCTTCCGCGCTCACTTCTACCCCTGCAACTGCGCCCGATCACGGCTTTACTCGGCCAAAAAATCCCGCTGCGAAGGCCGATCTTAACCATCTGCTTACGCAGTTCGATTACCTAAGGCGACTAAGTGCATGCTGTGATGCAGTGTAACTCTGGAAGGTCAACCGCAATGATTTCGATCCGTCAGACAGCAAAACGGCTGCGGCAGTCGAACACGGGCAACGCCATGATGATCCTTGCGCTGGGTCTCCCGGCGCTGGTCGGCGGTGCCGGCTACGGCCTCGACATGGCGCAATGGTACATGCTCAAGCGCGAGCTGCAGTATGCCGTGGACCAGGCCGCCGTGGCAGGCGCTTATTCGCTTTCCTACAACGGCACCGCCGGTGACTGGTCGGCCCGCGCCGAGCAGGAATACGACGCCAACCGTTCGATCACGACCGGCTACGCGACGGCCAATGATTCCACCAAGGGCGTCACCGATTATGGCAGCTTCACGCAGAATTCGGTGACCGTCTCGGCGACGATGGACGTAAGCCTGCCGTTCTCTTCGATCCTGCTAAGCACGCCGACCACGATCAATGTCAATTCGCAGGCCATGTTCGAAAAGACGGACGGCGCCACGGGCTGCATGATCGCGCTGAAGCCGAACGATACAGCCATCACTATCAATGGTAACGTCACGATCAACGCCCCGTGCGGTATGGCGGTGTCGTCCACCAGCAGTATCTCGATCAACAAGTCGGGCGGATCGGGTTCGATCAACCCCGGCTGGGTTTACACCGGCGGCGGGGTCAACGACAAATTCCAGGAACTGATCGACAAGTTCAATGCCACGGCACCCGCCGCCGACCAGGTCGAAGTCAATGAGGACGCGAGCGGTTTCGTCGATCCGTTCGCAAGCGTTACCGTGCCGACGGTAACCGGCAGCGGCTCGAAGAATTGTTCCACCGGCAAGGTGAGTCCGGGTGTGTTCTCCGGCGGCATCGACGTCGACTGCAATCTCCACTTCGAGCCCGGCGTCTATGTGATCGACGGCGGAGAGCTCAAGAACAACAACAAGACCATTACCGGCAGCGACGTGCTGTTCGTGTTCAAGAACGGCGGGAAAGTCAATTTCGGCGGTAATTCGGACGCGAAGCTGAGCGGTCTGACGGCTGCCGGTGCTGCCGCGCTTGGCTACACCGGCGACGTCAAGGACCTGATGACAGGCATGCTCTTTATGGAAGATGCAAACAACCAGTCCTACGTTTCGCACCGCTGGCGCGGTACGTCTGATGCGATCCTGGACGGGCGCATCTACATGCCCAAGAGCAAGGTCGACATTTCGGGCACCCCTTCGACCGGTAGCCAGTGCACCATCGTCGTGTCCTACGAGATCGAACTGTCGGGGACCGCCGGCTTCTCTTCGGGCTGCAACATTCCGAGCAAGAGCGTTGTCGCGGTGCAGGAAAACACCCGCGTAAGGCTCGTCATCTGATGATCCGCGACCTGCTCGGCACCCTGCGTGGCGACGCGCGCGGCTCGATGGCGATCGAGACCGCCTTCGTTGCGCCTGTACTGATCTTGCTGGCGCTCGGCACGGTCGATCTCGGCATCTTGGTGTCGCAGCAGCAGCAACTGCAGAGCGCTGCGCTGGAAGCCGAAGGTATCGTTATGGGCACGCTCGATCCCGCCACGATGTCGGATTCGACGATCGAGGATGTGCTCGAGACCTCGCTGGGCCTCAACGACAATCAGCTGGTGCTGAGCCGCGCCTATCGCTGCGATGATCAAACGCTATCGACAACGAAGGGCGGATGCGGGACGAATGAGCAGGAATACGAATATATCCAGCTCACCCTGAACGACAGCTACGCGCCGACCTGGACCCACCTAGGGCTGGGCACGCCGTCGCAATTCACGGTTACCCGCACGGTGCAGATCCAATGACGACCAAGATCCAACGCATGCGCGCACGCTTGCTCGCCAACGTCACCGGCGGGGCCGCGATAGAATTCGCGCTGCTTGCGCCGATGTTCTGCGCGCTGACGGTGGGCGTGTTCCAGGCGGGAGTTTATGTCCAGAAATACAACGCGCTGCGCAACCTTTCGTCCGATGTCTCGCGCTATGCTATGGTCGAATACCAGAAAGGCAACACGCCGACCGCCACCGACATCGAGAATCAGGTCCAGACGCTTGCCAACAATGGCGGCTACCTGCTCGATTCGACCAAGCTGGTCGAGACCGTGACGCAACAGGGCACCTCGAGCATCTCGGGCATGCACGAGATGACAATCGATCTCACCTACACGCCCGACAACCTGCTTTCGTGGATACCGGGGGCCGCACTGACGCTGAACTATTCCCGCCCGGTCTTCCTGATGGACAGTACCGGCGGTTCGTCGTCGTCGACGACCACCAGCGGCGGCACGCCAACACCGACGCCGACGCCCACAGCAACTCCAACTCCGACGCCCACGCCGACACCAACCCCCACGGCCACGCCAACGCCGACACCGACGCCGACATCGACCCATTGCCCCGAGGGCCATGCCAAAAAAGGCTGGTGCTGAGGCGCTACGGTATACGTGCTGCCAGACATCCCCAACAAATTAACCATTGCCGTTAGCGATGCGCTTACGCCCGCTAGGTAATACGGCAGGCGTGAAACTCCGCGCGAAATCCCCTCAGGCTGCGCCCTTCCCCGGCGTCATGCGACGGCTGGCGAGCGACCGCTCGGGCAACACGCTCGCGCTGATAGCGGCCGGGCTTCTGCCGTTGCTGGCGATGGCCGGAAGCGGCGTCGACATGAGCCGCGCCTATCTGGCGGAAAGCCGCCTGCAGCAGGCCTGCGATTCCGGCGTTCTCGCCGCGCGCAAGGCGCTCGGCACGGAAATCGCCACGCTCACCGACATTCCCACCGATGCCGGCACCCGCGGCCAGGAATTCTTCAACAGCAACTTTCAGGACGGCAATTACGGGACCCAGAACCGCACCTTCAACATGGTGCTCGAAAACGACTACTCGGTTTCGGGAACTGCAACGGTTGATGTCCCGACCTCCGTGATGACCGTTTTCGGCTTCACCAAGATCCCGGTAAAGGTGGAATGCCAGGCCCGGATCAGCTTTTCCGATGTCGACGTGATGATGGTGCTCGATGTCACCGGTTCGATGAAGCACACCAATTCGGGCGACACGCTGTCGAAGATAGATTCGCTCAAAGCCACGGTGCGGAATTTCTACGACCAGATGGAAGGCGCGAAGTCGGCGGGTACGCGCATCCGCTATGGTTTTGTGCCCTATGCAAGCAATGTGAACGTCGGGCACTTGCTCAAGGACGAGTGGGTGGTGAATAGCTGGGCGTATCAATCACGGGCGATTTCCGGGACCACCACCGTCGAAGCCGGCACCAAGACCAGGGAAAACTGGGCCTACAAATCCGGCAGCCGTTCGGCCTGGATCGAGGAGAGCACTTACGCCGCGACGATGAACCCGGGCTCGGGCGACACGAACCCCTTCAGCTGCGACCAGTCGCTGCCGAAATCGACCTACAAATGGCATTCGGAGAAGAACGGAATACCCTCCACTTCAGTCACCATGGACCCGCCCGGCGTTCGCACCACTCAACCCATGCAGAGTACCGAGAACGGCGTCAGCTACCGGGTGCGCTTGCAGGGCAGCAACTGCATCGTCGAGCGACGCGAATACAACGATTACGTGCAGACGTTCGACGAGGTAACGGTCGTGCCCACGCTGGCCAATCTTTACAATTACCTGCCCGTGGCCATGGACGTGTCCAACTGGCGCGCCGAAGCGCTCGGCTGCATGGAAGAACGCAAATCGACCGTCCTGACCGATTTCAGCAGCGTCGATCTGAGCGCGAATCTCGATCTCGATATCAACACGGTGCCGGTTGCGAGTGATCAGGACACACAATGGCGACCGCGCTATCCGGACATGATCTACGTGCGCTCGAAAGAGGCAGACGACAAGGGCAGCTTTTCACCGGCCCCCGTTTACGACACCAAGAAAGAATTCATCCAGACCGGCAACTGGTGGTTTTCGGGCTGCCCTGCCCCCGCGCAGAAACTCAAGGCAATGACGTCGGGTGAACTCGACAGCTATCTCGACAGTCTGACGCCTCACGGTGCGACCTATCACGATGGCGGCATGATCTGGGGGGGTAGATTGCTGTCGCAATACGGCCTGTTCGCCGCCGAGAACAGCTCCAAGCCCGGTCGCACGACATCGCGCCACCTGATCTTCCTTACCGATGGTCAAACGGAGCCCTATGACCTTGCCTATGGTTCCTATGGGATCGACCCGATCGACGAGCGGCGCTGGACGCAGACTTCGTCTCTGACCCTTGCGCAAACTGTCGAAGAGCGGTTTCTGTTTGCCTGTAACGAGGTCAAGAAGCTGGGCGCGACCGTATGGGTGGTCGCATTCGGCACGGCCGCCAACGACAAGATGAAGACTTGCGCCGGTTCGGGCCGCTATTTCGAAGCCGCCAATGCGAGCCAGCTCAACGATGCCTTCAGCACCATCGCCAAATCGACCGGCGACCTGCGGATCGCGCGATGATGCACTCGTTCCTGCCTCGCCTGCTGGACGACAAGCGCGGTGTGACCATCGTCGAGTTCGGCATGGTTGCGCCAACTCTCATCGTGCTGCTGCTCGGCGTGTTCGACATCACCTACAACATGTATTCCAGCAGCATGCTGCAAGGCACGGTGCAACAGGCCGCGCGCAATTCGGCACTCGAGGGCGCGGACAGCATGGCGCAAAACGCCGCAGTCGAGACCGCGGTCAGGCAGGTGGCTCCCAACGCTACCTTTACCCACAAGCGAATTGCCTACACCACCTTTACCGAAGTCGGCAGCGCCGAGAGCTTCGACGATGTCAATGATGATGGCATCTGCGCCGACGGCGAATTGTTCGAGGACGCCAACGGTAACGGCATATGGGATTCGGACCGCGGCGTGGTCGGTTCGGGCGGCGCACGCGACGCGGTGGTCTATACCGTCTCGATCGAATACCCTCGTGTAGTCCCCATCGCGACCTTCATCGGCCTCGATCCCAACTATTCGCTCGACGTGCAGACCGTGCTGCGCAACCAGCCCTGGGCGCTGCAATCGCAGAGCGAAGCGACCGGGAATTGCCCGTGAAGCGCTTCTTTGGATCGCTTCGGAAAGATGCCGGCGGCGTTGCGCTGACGGAGTTTGCGCTCGCCACGCCGCTGGTGCTCATGGCCGGCCTGTGGGGTATGGAAACGGCGAATTTCGCCATCACGCAAATGAAAATCAGCCAGACCGCGCTGCATATTGCGGACAATATGGCGAGGGTGGGCGATTCCAGCGTGCTGACCAATCGCAAGCTTTACGAAAACGACATCAACGATGTCCTGGCCGGCGCGCATATGCAGGCTGGGCAGACGCTCGACATCTTCGAGAACGGTCGAGTGATCGTGAGCAGCCTCGAAGTGTTCGACGACAGTGTCCATTGCAAGAATGGCTGTCCGACGACTTCGGCGACGGAAGGGGACCAATTCATTTCATGGCAGCGCTGTCGCGGCAAGAAGGTCCACGATTCCGCTTTCGGCCAGCAGAATGCCGAACAGACCGGCGGCATGGGGCCGACCGGGGCAAGAGTGACCGCCGAAGCCAACGGCGCGACGATTTTCGTCGAAGTCTTCTACGAATACGAGCCGGTCTTCACCGACGCGTTTCTTTCAACAAAGGAAATTTCGGCTATCGCCAGCTTCCCGCTCCGCCACGAACGTGATCGGACGGAAATCTACACGCGCACCGATTTCGGCACGCCTGCGGTGTCGCGCTGCGATGTGTACAGCGCGACGCCCGGCTAGCCCGAATTCGCATCGTCAGTCGACGTAACAGACCTTCTTCGCCGCCTTCACGATCCGCGGCGCGTCGATCAACGCCAGCTTTTCCAGGTTGGCAGCATAGGGCAACGGCACGTCCTCGTCCGTTACCCGCAGCACCGGCGCATCGAGATGGTCGAACCCTTCTTCCATGCAGATCGCTGCGATCTCCGAAGCGATCGAGCAGGTCGGCCAGCCTTCTTCGGCGATGATCAGCCGGTTGGTCTTGGCGAGCGAGGTCAGAATCGCTTCCTTGTCGAGCGGACGCAGCGTGCGCAAGTCGATGACTTCGGCGTCGATGCCTTCTTCCGCCAGTTGCTCAGCCGCTTCCAGCGCGAAGCCGACGGCGATCGAATAGGCGACGATGGTGACGTCCAATCCTTCGCGCATGATCCGCGCCTTGCCGATCGGCAGGACGTGATCGTCGAGTTCGGGCAGTTCGAAACTGCGTCCGTAGACCAGCTCGTTCTCGAGAAACACCACCGGATCTTCGCAGCGGATCGCGGCCTTCATCAGGCCCTTGGCATCCGATGAATCATAGGGCGCGATGACGATCAGGCCCGGCACGCTGGCGTACCATGGGCCATAATTCTGGCTGTGCTGCGCGCCGACGCGGCTGGCCGCTCCATTGGGCCCGCGAAACACGACCGGGCAGCGCATCTGGCCGCCGGACATGTAGTTAGTCTTTGCGGCAGAGTTCACGATATGGTCGATCGCCTGCATCGCGAAGTTGAAGGTCATGAATTCGACGATCGGGCGCAGGCCGCCCATCGCCGCGCCGGTGCCGATGCCAGCGAAGCCGTATTCGGTGATCGGCGTATCGATCACGCGCTTGGGTCCGAACTCGTCGAGAAGCCCCTGGGTCACCTTGTAGGCGCCCTGATACTCGGCGACTTCCTCGCCCATCACGAACACACGTTCGTCGCGGCGCATTTCCTCGGCCATCGCATCGCGCAGGGCTTCGCGGACCGACACGGAGACCATGTTGGTGCCTTCCGGGATTTCCGGATCGGCCTTGGGCTCGCGCTTAGGCTTGTCCGGCGTGATCGAGCCATCGGCGTCGTCCTGGCCGACATCCTTGCCCTCGCCCGGAACATCGTCGACCGGCGCGCTCTCGGCTGGCGCTTCGACGTCGGAAACATCTTCACCGTCAGCGGCGAGCATGGCGATCACCGTGCCGACCTTCACGTTCTCGGTACCCTCTTCGACGAGAATCTTGCCGAGCGTGCCTTCGTCGACCGCTTCGAATTCCATCGTCGCCTTGTCGGTCTCGATCTCGGCAATGATGTCGCCCGCGACGATCTCGTCGCCTTCGGCCTTCAGCCACTTGGCGAGCGTGCCCTCTTCCATCGTCGGCGAGAGCGCCGGCATCTTGAGTTCAATCGCCATGGCTCAATACTCCTCCACCAGGACATCGGTGTAGAGTTCGCTCGGATCGGGCTCGGGCGAGTTCTCGGCGAAGTCGGCCGCTTCGGAAACCTGCGCGCGGATCGCCTTGTCGATGGCTTTCAGGTCGTCCTCGCTCTTGCCCTGCTCGATCAGCGCTTTCTTCAGGCCTTCTATCGGATCGTGATGATCGCGTTGGTCCTGCACTTCTTCGCGCGTGCGGTACTTGGCCGGGTCGGACATCGAGTGCCCGCGATAGCGATAGGTATTGCATTCCATCAGCACCGGGCCGTTGCCTTCGCGCACATGCTTGAATGCGATCTCGGCCGCGGCGCGTACTTCCAGCACATCCATCCCGTTCACTTCCATCCCCGGAATGCGGAACGATGTGCCGCGCCGGTAGAAGCGCGTCTCCGCACTGGAACGCTTGGTCGACGTACCCATCGCATACTGGTTGTCCTCGACCACGAAGACGATCGGCAGGTTCCAGAGCGCCGCCATGTTGAAGGTCTCGTACACCTGCCCCTGGTTGGCCGCCCCATCGCCGAAATAAGCCAGGCAAATGCCGCCGTCTTCATTGTATTTGTGCGCAAAGGCGAGCCCGCCGCCCAGCGCCACCTGCGCGCCGACAATTCCGTGGCCGCCGTAGAATTTATGCTCGGTGCTGAACATGTGCATCGAGCCGCCCTTGCCCTTGGAGATACCGGCTTCGCGGCCGGTCAGCTCGGCCATGATAACTTTGGGATCGATGCCATAGGCGAGCATGTGGCCATGGTCGCGATAGCCGGTGATGACGCTGTCCTTGTCCCCGTCGAGCGCACTCTGAAGGCCGATCGCTACAGCTTCCTGACCGATATAAAGATGACAGAAACCGCCGATCAGGCCGAGACCGTAGAGCTGCCCCGCCCGCTCCTCGAACCGGCGGATGAGGAGCATCTGCTCGTAGAAATCGAGCATCTCCTTGTCGCTCGCCTTGTAGCGCTTGTTCTTCTCGAACTCCTCCTGGAGGCTGTGCAGGACGAAATCCTCGTCGGTCGCTGCTGGATTGGGCTTGACGGACGATTTCTTCTTCGCGGGCGTCTTTCGCGTGCTGGCTTTGGCCAAGGGGGCATTCCTCCAAAAGTTAGGCCGTCCTCAAGGAAGCAGCGGCCGCGCCAGCCTATAAGGGCAAGCGCGCCCGCCGCGCAACGCCTGTGCGCGTCCGACGCTACGGAAATACCTATGCGCGAAGGGTTTTGGGCGCCCGAAGGCTCAGTCCTGCGGCTCGATCGGCAGCACGACTTCGTCGGGATGGACGACATTGAGGTTCTTGCGCAGCAACTCGCCGACCATGTCGGGATCGGCACCTTCGGGATCGAGCGCAGCGACGCGATTGCGCAATTCGTCGCGCTCTTCATTGAGCGCGGCGATCTGGTCCTGCCGCTGATCCAGCAATTGCTCGTATTCGCTCCACGCCAACGCACCGCTCGGCCCGAAAGCTGCGAGCCCAAGCATCAGCAGCAGAGCGGCCAGCGCCAGCGCGTGTGTGAACTTCTCCCGCGGGAGGATGATCTTGTGCCCCTGCCTGGTCATGAAGACGACAGAATCATAGCGGATTCGCAGCATCAAGCGGTCTTCCCGAAAATGCGATGAAACGAATCTGGCATGAGTCGAACCGTGCACCTTTCGCGCCTGATTCGCCAGTGGGCTTCAAAGCGCGGCCACATTTTACACCCGCCCTACCCCTTGTGTAAATTCGCCTAATGCGATATAGTTTCTCTTGAAACTAGTTTGCCGACCTCAGAATATTCAGGAGTTCCCCCATGGCCGATCTATTCGAAAATCCCGCTGGTCTCGACGGCTTCGAGTTCGTCGAATTCTGCGCGCCCGAGAAAGGCCAGCTTGAACCTGTGTTCGAAGCAATGGGCTTCACCCATGTCGCAACGCACCGCTCGAAAGACGTGCATTTGTGGCGCCAGGGCGGCATCAACCTGATCGCGAATTACGAACCGCGCAGCGCCGCGTGGTATTTCGCGCGCGAGCACGGCCCTTCGGCCTGTGGCATGGCGTTCCGCGTGAAAGATGCGGCCGCCGCCTGGGATCACCTGATGGATGCAGGGGCCGAACCGGTGCAGGTCGAAACCGGCCCGATGGAACTCGCGATCCCTGCGATCCGCGGAATCGGCGGCGCGATCCTGTATCTCGTCGATCGTTATGAGGACGAGAACGGTGATGGTTTGTCGATCTACGACATCGACTTCGACTATCTGCCGGGTGTCGACAAATACCCCGAGGGCGCAGGTTTCAAGGTCATCGATCACCTGACCCACAACGTCTACACTGGCCGCATGAAGTACTGGGCGGACTATTACGAGACGCTCTTCAACTTCAAGGAAATCCGCTTTTTCGACATCAAAGGCGAATATACCGGCCTGACCTCCAAGGCCCTGACCGCGCCCGACGGCAAGATCCGCATCCCGCTCAACGAAGAAGGCGAAGGCGGCAAGGGCCAGATCGAGGAGTTCCTGCGCGAGTTCAACGGCGAAGGCATCCAGCACATCGCGTTGATCTGCGATGATCTCATCTCCTGTTGGGACCGGCTGAAGGAATTCGGCGTGCCGTTCATGACCGCGCCGCCGGAAACCTATTACGAAATGCTCGATGAGCGTTTGCCCGGCCATGGCGAGAATGTCGACGAACTCAAAATGCGCGGCATCCTGCTCGACGGCACGACTGAGGGCGGTCAGCCCCGCCTGCTGCTGCAGATTTTTGCCGAAGCGCAGGTCGGCCCGGTGTTCTTCGAATTCATCCAGCGCAAGGGTGACGAAGGCTTCGGCGAAGGGAACTTCAAGGCACTGTTCGAGTCGATGGAACGCGACCAGATCAAGCGCGGAACCCTGAGTGTCGATGACGCCAAGAGCGTCGAAGCGGAGCCGGCAGAATGAACGACCAGTCCAGCCATCCCGTAAAACTGGGCGGCGTCCACCATGCCGCCTATCGCTGCAAGGACGCGAAGGAGACCGTCGAATGGTACGGCCGCGTCCTCGGCATGGATTACACCACTGCGTTTGCCGAAGACCATGTGCCATCGACGGGCGAATACGATCCCTACATGCACGTCTTCCTCGACGCGGGAAACGGCAACATCCTCGCCTTCTTCGAGCTGCCCAACCAGAAGGACATGGGCCGTGACGAAAACACCCCGGCCTGGGTCCAGCATCTGGCCTTCCGCGTCGGTAGCGAGAAAGAATTGCTCGCAGCGAAAGAGCATATCGAAGCGCAAGGCATCGATGTTCTGGGCCCGACGCACCACGGTATCTTCAAGTCGATCTATTTCTTCGACCCCAACGGCCACCGCGTCGAACTGGCGGCCGACATCGGCACCGAGGAGCAGTATGCCGAGCTCAAGCGCGTTGCGCCGATGATGCTCGACGAATGGAGCGAAACCAAGAAGGCCCCTCGCCACGCCGACTGGCTGCACGACCTTGCCCGCAAGGAGCACGGTGTAGACTGACCGGCGCACGAGCACTCGCGCGTCGCATGTTGCAAATTCCGGAACCCCTGCGAATATCGCCCGTTTTGCGGGTAAGTTCAGAGGGGTTTTCATGACACAACAGACACCGGTGGCGCCGGACGAGAGTTTCGACCGCACCGTAAACACGATCGCAACCTTGCAGGATCAGCTGGTCGGCATGGGCGAAGGTTTGATCCGCGCCCTGCCCAACCTGGCCATTGCGCTGTTCATTCTGTTCATCACCTGGATCATCGCCAAATTCGCCGCGAAGATCGCCGATGGACTGACCGGCAAGACCGAAATCCGGCCCAGCCTCAAGAACCTTATCGACACCGTCGTAAAACTGGCGATCTGGATCGTCGGCCTGATGGTGGCGCTGATCGTGGTCATGCCCGGCATGACGCCTGCGAGCCTGATCGCCGGCCTCGGTATCGGCGCGGTCGCGATCGGTTTCGCGTTCCAGGACATTTTCGAGAATTTCCTCGCCGGCGTGCTCATCATGCTGCGCGAGAAGATGCGGATTGGCGATGTGATCGAGTGCGAAGGCATCATCGGCAAGGTCGAGCACATCACCTTGCGCGAAACCTATGTCCGCAAGTTGTCGGGTGAAGTGACGCTGGTGCCGAACTCGATGCTGTTCAAGAACCCGGTCGAGATCCTTACCGACGAGACCGAGCGCCGGCACGAAGTCGTGGCCGGGGTCTCCTACGACACAGATCTCGATCATGCGGCCGAAGTTATTCGCAAAGCTGTCGAAGGCGTCGACAATGTCCTCACCGACAAGGGTATCGACGTGTTCGCGAGCGAGTTCGCCGACAGCTCTGTGAACTTCAACGTGCGATGGTGGGCAGGCTCCAAACCGCGCGACATGCACGAAAGCCGCGACCGCGTGGTCCGCGCCATCAAGCGGGCGCTGGACGATGCTGGGATCGAGATTCCGTTCCCTTACATCACCCATACCTTCAAGGAACGGGTTCCGCTTGGGAGCGCCAGCGAAAGCTGATAGCCGCCTCGGGTGGCAGACGACGATAGCGACCCCGGCGCCCGCGCCGGTCTGAGCAGGGCCGACCAATGGTGGTTGGCCCTGCTTACGGGCGTGACGGTCGCCAACGCCTATTACATCCACCCGATCATCGCCGAGATCGGGCAGCATTTCGACGTCTCTCCCGCCCAGATCGGCCTCGTCCCGGCCTTCAACCAGATCGCTTTGGCTCTGGGCATTTTCCTGCTGCTCCCGCTCGGCGACCGGATCAGCAATCGCACCCTGTCGATAGTGCTCGCGGCCTGCCAGACTGGGACACTGGTGGTGATGGCGCTGGCGCAGGATTTCGTGCTTTTCGTCGCCGCTTCGACCTTGCTCGGCTTCGTCACCATCGTACCCTACCTGCTCCCGGCCTATGCCTCGAAGCGCGTGCCGCGCGAGGCATTGGGCAAAGTGACCGGCGTGCTGACGGCCGGGATCATCGTTGCCATCCTGGTCGCCCGCGTCGGCGCAGGACTGGTCGCCGAGTGGGCCGACTGGCGCTGGGTCTACTGGATCGCGGCAGCGCTCATGGCTTCGGTCACGTGTGCGATTCCCTTCATCATGGAAGGTCGCGCGCAGCAGTCTGACGCAACTCCGGAGCAAGGCTATTTTGCCTTGGTGGGCTCTACCCTGACCCTATTGGCGCAATACCCACGCGTGGCGCTTTCCGGGGCGATACAGGCGCTCAACTTCGGCATGTTCCTGATTATCTGGCTCGGCCTCGCCTTCCACCTGACGAGCCCCGAGATGGGATACGGCACCGACACCGTCGGCTACCTCGCTGCCATTGCCATCGTCAGCATCTATGCGACACCGCGGCTCAGCGGGTGGGCAGACAGTGTCGGCCCCTACCGCGCCCGCGTAATACTGGGGTGCGTCCAGGCTTTCGGCATCCTGCTTTATTGGCCGACCGGGTCGAGCCTGTGGCTGCTGCTGATCCCTCTGATCATCACCAACATCGTCGGCCCGACCATCGATGTAGCCGGGCGCATGACCTTCCTCAGCCTCGCGCCGGAAATCCGCACCCGGCTGATGACCGGCTATATCATCATGATGTTTGGCGGTGCGGGCATTGCCAGTTGGGCCGCCCCAGTGGCGTACGATCTGGCCGGCTGGAACGGCATCGCCGGGCTGTGCGCTGGCATGTCGCTGGTGCTCGTCCTGCTATCGTGGCTCGCCGAGCGAAATCAGCCTGTCTGAAGCGCAGCCAGGAATTCGCGAATGCGCTTGGCGTTCTCGCCAAGGTCGCTTTGACCGACCCGGCTGACGGATCGCATGTCGACCCGCGTTCGCCCGCCGTCCGCCGGCACCGCCCGAAGCACGACGATATCCTCGAACTTGATCCATGACGCATAGGCAACCGCTTCGAAGCGCCCTTTCTCAGGCGCAGTTGCGGCGATCGTCCAGCCGCGCTCTTCCGCGAGCTCCGCCGCCTTCGCGACAACCTCGGCCGGGCTCATCGCGACGAGAATACCATCGATGTCGGGATAGCCCTCGCGGTGCTGGGCCTTCCAGTCTTCGACGCCTTCCGTGCCGCGCAGATTGTCTTCCGGGACGATCAGCTCGGCAAATTCGGGCGGATTGTCGAGGTCGGTCGTGACGTCGTGGATAAAGGGATAGTCGGCCGCGGTACTGCGCAGCAGCGACAGCGCACCGAAGGCCGCAACCCCGATCACTAGCGCAGTCACTGCCTTGCCGGCAGCCGGCCAACCGGCGCGCCAGTTCATGACGAGCGCAATCAGCGCGAGCACGGCGATTCCGCCGCCCGCCATGGCCATGTAGACAAAGGACATGAAGCCGGGGAGCTTGCCGATCACATCGTACCGGGCGAGCGTTGTCCCGATCAGCGCAACCGCGACGGCGGCGATGGCCAGCCAGAAAGCGAGGCCGCTGATGCGGCGGGTCCATGGGCTGTCGGTCATGTAATCGTCTCCCAAATTTCAATAGCGTCCCCAAACGGATTGTCCGCCGCTGTGCTCTGGACGTCTTCGCGCTGCGCGCTTCGACACCGAACCTCGGTGGTGCGCCCGACAGGATTCGAACCTGTGGCCCCCAGATTAGGAATCTGGTGCTCTATCCGACTGAGCTACGGGCGCCCCTCTCGCGCCTTAAGGGCAAGCCCAGCGGCAATCAATCAATTGAGTTCGTCGGGATCGGCCACCGGCACGAGCAGCGGCGCGACGGCAATGCCTTCGTCGACCAGGTCTTGCGCTTCTTCCGGCGTGGCCTTGCCGTGGATCAACTCTTCGTCCTTCTCGCCATAATGCATGTCCCGCGCCTGCTGGGCGAAGTCCTTGCCGACCCACTTGCTCTCCTTGATGGCCTCGGACTGCGCTTTGGCCAGCGCTTTCATCGCTTCCATGACCTTAGGCGGAATCGCGCTCTCGCCGCCGCTGACGATCTCTTGCGCGGGCGCGTTCGACAGCGCTTCGCTGCGCGCACTGGATTTCGCCGGCACGGATGGAGCCATGGGCGCCTTGTCGACCTGCTCGCAACCGCATTCGGGGCATTGCAGCCAGCCCTTCTCGCGCTGCTCGGCAAAGTCCGCGCTGGAGCGGAACCAGACCTCGAACCGATGGCTGCTCGAGCAGGAAAGGTCGTAGACGATCATTGCGCGGTGGATTGAGGGATCGGGCGGCGGTTGGCAAGGCTGGGGACCTGTCGCCGCACTTCCTCGATGCGCGCCAAATCGATATCGGCGAAGCCCAGGCCCGGTTTGTCTCCGCTCATGTCGAGCAGGACCTCGCCCCACGGATCGACTACCAGGCTGTGACCATAAGTTTTTCGACCGTCTTCGTGCTCGCCGACCTGCGCCGCTGCGACAACGAAGGCGCTCGCTTCGATGGCGCGGGCGCGGACCAGCGTGTGCCAATGCGCCGCGCCGGTCGGTCGCGTGAAAGCCGCAGGGATCGCGATGCAATCGGCCCGCGCATTGCCCAGCTCTTCAAATAGCGCCGGAAAGCGCAGGTCATAGCAAATCGTCAGGCCAAGCCGTCCCACGGGCGTGTCGTCGACCAATACGACTTCCTCACCCGGACGGTAGGCGTTCGATTCACGCCAACTCTCGCCATCGGCAAGATCGACATCGAACATGTGGATCTTGTCGTAATGCACTGGGCTCTCGCCCCTCGGGTAGAACAACCATTGTCGATTGGCGTAACGATCGTCTTCGACCCTGACCGGTGCGCCCACAGTCAGCCACAGCCCTGCCTCACGGGCTATGGCTTGCAGCCGCTCAGGGTATGGGGATTGGGCCTGCGGAGCGATATGCTGCGCCGCGCGCTTGCGATCGCGATCGAGCAACAGGCTCATCTCAGGCGTGAACAGCATTTCCGCCCCGCCCGCACTCGCTTCCCGCGCCGCCTGCTCAATCGCGGCGAAATTGGCCTCAGGATCGATCCCCGAGGTCATTTGCAGGACGGCTATCCTAGGCATCGACCTGACTGCCCTCAGCCTGCCAGCAGCGGATCGAGTTTGCCTTCACGCTCCAACGCGTGAAGCTCGTCGGAACCGCCGACATGCGTATCGCCGATGAAGATTTGCGGCACCGTCATCGCACCGGGCGCGCGCTCGCGCATTTCGTCCCGTTTCGGGCCGCCCATGGTGATGTCGAATTCCTCGTAGTCGACGCCTTTTTCGTCGAGCAGGCGCTTGGCGCGGACGCAGTAACCGCAACCGAATTTAGTGTAGATGTCGACCTTGGGTTCAGACATTGAAAATCCTTGTTTTTCCGACGCTTGGCAGGGCTTGAAAGCCATTTTATCCGACTTATATTCAGGTTTGGCGCGATGCCATATCGGATCGTGTCATTTGACCAACGGAATGCCGCGGATGCGGGTTCCTTGCAATTGAATTGCTCATTGGAGGATTTGAATATGTCACGTCTTGATTTCACCCCCTATCGTCGCAGCACCGTCGGTTTCGACCGCCTGTTCGACATGCTGGAAAGCAATGTTCGCCAGGGCGGCAGCGACAATTACCCGCCCTTCAACATCGAAAAGCGTGGCGATGACGAATATCGCATCACGCTCGCGATCGCAGGCTTCCGTCCGGAAGATCTCGATATTACCGCGCAGCAGAACCTGCTGACGGTGACCGGCAAGAAACGCGAGGAAGCCGCAGACGGCGAGATGCTTCACGTCGGCATCGCCAACCGCGGGTTCGAACGTCGCTTCGAACTGGCCGACTACGTACGCGTCGCCAATGCCGACCTGCGGGACGGCCTGCTGGTGATCGATCTCGTGCGCGAAGTGCCCGAGGCGATGAAGCCGAAGAAGATCCTGATCGGCGACCAGAAGACCCTCAACGTGGTCGATGGCGACAAGAAGGACGACGAAGCTAACGCTGCCTAACCGGCAGAAACGGTGAAATGATCGGGGCCTGCCCTTCGCTGGGCGGGCCCCTTTTCGTTTCGCGCAACGGAAACATCGGTCTGAATAATATGGGGCGGACCCGCTTGAAGATCCGCCCCGCGACCTGTGGCCGCCTCGTCCGATCCTAACCGTCCGGGTCGCAGAAGACGATCAAAACCGGGACAAGCCCTGTTTACCTTGGAAACCCCGTTGCTCCGGATATGCCCCTCGGATGCTGTCCACACCCTTACGATCTACATGCGGTGTTATGCGCAAAAGATAAAGGGGTGATCGGTAAAAATGGTAACCATTGGCCTACTTTAGTAGGTCCGCCATACCGAAACTTGCAGAAACGCGACAGATTCGCGGGTAAAGCGACTAGGTTAATTGCCTAGACCAGACGGGACTGGTGCAGCGCGGCCTTGATGAAGCCGGAAAACAGCGGGTGCGGGTCGAATGGCTTGGATTTGAGCTCCGGATGGAACTGCACGCCGACGAACCAGGGGTGATCGGGCCGTTCGACGATTTCGGGCAGAAGGCCGTCGGGCGACATGCCTGAAAAGATCAACCCCTGCCCTTCCAGCGCATCGCGATAGGCCGCATTGACCTCGTAGCGATGGCGGTGCCGCTCGGAAATCTCGGTGGCGCCGCCGTAGATCGCGCTCACGTGGCTGTTGCCGTCGAGCTTGGCTTCGTACGCTCCCAGCCGCATCGTGCCACCGAGATCGCCCCCTGCTTCACGCTTTTCGAGGCCCTCCTCGGTCATCCATTCGGTGATGATGCCGACGACCGGCTCCTCGGTTTCGCCGAATTCGGTCGAGGACGCTAGCGCGTGCCCCGCCTCGCGCGCGCCTTCGATGCAGGCCATCTGCATGCCGAGACAAATGCCGAAGAAGGGCACTTTGCGTTCGCGCGCGAAGCGCACGCTGGCGATCTTGCCTTCACTGCCCCGTTCGCCGAAGCCGCCGGGTACGAGGATCCCGTGCAGGGGCTCGAGCTTGGCGGCGATCGCCGCATCGTCCTCTTCGAAGACCTCGGCATCGATCCAGCGGATATTGACCTTCACGCGGTTGGCGAGCCCGCCGTGGACCAGTGCCTCGTTCAGCGACTTGTACGCATCCTGGAGGCCGACATATTTGCCGACCACGCCGATCGTCACTTCGCCTTCGGGATTGAAATAACGGTCGGTAACATCGTCCCATGCCGACAGGTCGGGCGCAGGCGCATCCACGATTCCGAAGCCGCGCAAAACCTCGGCATCGAGGCCTTCCTCGTGATATTGCAGCGGCACCGAATAGATCGACGGTGCGTCAAGCGCGGGGATCACGGCTTCTTTGCGTACGTTGCAGAAATTGGCGATCTTCTGCCGCTCGCCATCGGGCAGCGGATGTTCGGCGCGGCAGAGCAGCACATCGGGCTTGATCCCGAGGCTCGCGAGTTCGCGTACCGAATGCTGGGTCGGCTTGGTCTTCAACTCACCCGCAGCCGCAATGTAGGGTACCAGCGTCACGTGGACGCTGAGCGTCTGCATCGGCTCCAGCTCGTTCCTGAGCTGGCGGATCGCCTCCATGAAAGGCAGGGACTCGATGTCGCCCACGGTCCCGCCGATCTCGCAAAGGATGAAATCGAGATCGTCCTGGTCGGCGAGCGCGAAATTCTTGATCGCGTCGGTAACGTGCGGGATCACCTGCACCGTGGCGCCGAGGTAGTCACCGCGGCGTTCCTTGGCGATGATGTCCTGATAGACCCGGCCCGAGGTGATGTTGTCGCTCTGGCGCGCAGAAACGCCGGTGAAGCGCTCGTAGTGCCCTAAGTCGAGATCCGTCTCGGCCCCGTCGTCGGTCACATAGACCTCGCCGTGCTGGTACGGGCTCATCGTGCCCGGATCGACGTTCAGATAGGGGTCGAACTTACGGATGCGGACCTTGTAGCCGCGCGCCTGCAGCAGCGCGCCGAGCGATGCCGCCATGAGACCTTTTCCGAGCGAGGAGACCACGCCGCCGGTGATGAAAATATACCGCGCCATGGGAGTTGGGCCTTAGTCGTGAAACTGGATTCGGCGCAAGCGGATTGGGCAGGCAAACGCCCGCAATCCACATGTCTGCGCTATTTGGAGCTTATTCGGTCGCCGGCGAGAGCGGATCGTCGCTTGGCGTCGAGGGGGCATCGTCACCCGGCACCGCAGGCGCTGCGAGCGGGTCCGACTCGGTGCTGGTAACATTACGGTCAAGAGTCGATTCGATGGCATCGCCACCGGTCGTTTCGACCGCGACCGCCGCAAGGGCGATCGACAGACCGACGAAGGCGACCGCCAGCCACTTGGTCGTACGCGTAAGGAAATCGGCCGCGCCGCGCGCGCTCATCATCCCGCTCGGACTGCCGCCGATGCCGAGGCCGCCCCCTTCGCTGCGCTGCATCAGCACGACGCCGACGAGGGCCGCAGCAACGATGGCCTGCACGACGGTAAGGAAAAGAAAGAGCGACATGATGTTTGCCCGATAATGATCAATTACCCGCGCATTTAGGGGCGCGGCGGCCCTGGCACAAGATGCGCGGCGCTGCGTGCCCTACTGCTCTTCGGCGTCTCCGGCCGCGAGCGCGATATTCATGAAGCTGTCCGCCGTCAGGCTCGCCCCGCCCACCAGCGCGCCGCCGACATTGGCCACGCCGAGGATTTCGCGCGCGTTTTCAGGCTTTACCGAACCGCCATAGAGGATGCGAATCTGTCCGCCGTCTTCTTCGCCGAATCGCTCGACGAGAAACGCGCGGATCGCCCCGTGCATGGCAGCAATATCGTCCAGCGTCGGCGTACGCCCGGTGCCGATCGCCCAGATCGGTTCGTAGGCAATGGTCAAACGCTCGACGACATCTTCCATCGCATCCGGCAGCGACAGCTTGAGCTGGGTGAGGACGAACTCCTCGGCCTTGCCCTCGTCGCGCTTTTCCTCGGGTTCGCCGCAGCACAGGATGACCTTGAGCCCGGCTTCCAGCGCCGCCTCGGCCTTGCTCCGGACCAGTTCGTTGGATTCGCCGTGGTCCTGGCGGCGTTCGCTATGGCCCAGGATCACGAATTTCGCGCCGGCATCGGCGGCCATGGTCGCGGAAATGTCGCCTGTATGCGCGCCGTCGGGATCGGCATGGCAATCCTGTGCACCGACAGCGATCTGCTCGGCTTCGCGATGGACGGCGTGGATGAGCGTGAACGGCGGCGCCACGGCGACCTCGACCTTCATGTAGCGCTGCGCCGCACGGTCGATCGCACGAGCTTCAGAGAGCATCGCGCGGGTTCCGTTCATTTTCCAATTGCCGACGATATAGGGTCGGAGAGACATGCAAGAATCCTGATAGTCAGTTCGCGCAAGGGGTTAGCGCGTGGGGGCCGGGTCCGCTAGCCGAGCAATTCGATCCAGTCAAAACCCTTTGCCACCTGTTGCGGGAGGGTCGCAGCCTCTCTAAAGCGGGCGGCATTATCGGTGTGGCCCCCGCCGCGCCGGCTTTCGACCACATTTGGACCTGTCTTTTCCATGATCAATTCGTTCCGCAGATTTTTTCAGTCGAAGATCGGCATCGGCATCTTCGTCGGATTCCTCGCGCTCATCGCGATTGCCTTTGCCGGGGCGGACGTCTCCAGCACCGGCACGTTCGGCGGCGTATCGGGCGGCGACCGGGTCGCTGTGGTGGGCGAGCAGAAAGTCGGGACTGCCGAGCTGAGCCGGGCGGCATCGAATGCCCTGGACCAGTTGAGGCAGAACGATCCGACGCTGTCGATGCCGGCTTTCATCGACCAGGGCGGGCTCGAAAGGGTCGTCGAAACCCTGCTAGACCGGATCGCGATCGCGGAATTCGGCCGGAAATACGGCATGCGCGCGGGCGACAATCTGGTGAATAGCGAAATTCGCAGGATCCCGGTATTCCGCGGTGCCGACGGCAATTTCGACGAGGAAACCTATCGTGCCGCCATCGCGCGCCAGGGCCTGACCGATGCCGTCGTGCGCGACGATCTCGGCGACGGCCTGATCGCCCAGCAGGTCCTGGTGCCGGGGAGTTTCGGTGCGACGATCCCCGACAAGCTGGCGAGCAGGTATGCTGCGCTGTTCAAGGAACGTCGCCGCGGTGCCATCGCGCTAATCCCGAGCACCTCGTTCGCGCCTGACGGCGAGCCGACCGATGCGCAGGTTCAAGCCTATTACAATGCCAACAAGGGCGATTACATCCGGCCCGAGCGCCGCGTTATTCGCTATGCGACGTTCGGCGAATCGGCCGTCGCCGATGTCGGCACGCCGACCGCTGCGGAGATCGCCAATCGCTACGAACAGGATGCCTCGCGCTATGCCGCGAGCGAAGAACGTACGCTCACGCAGTTGATCGTGCCCACCCAGCAGGCGGCACAGACGTTCCGCGATCGCGTTGCCGGTGGTGCCTCGCTCGAAACGGTGGCGCGCGAAGCCGGGCTGGAAGCGCAGCAGATCGGCCCCATCGACCGCAGCGAGTACGGCGCGCAGGCTTCCGCTCAGGTTGCGCAGGCGGTGTTCGGTACCGCGCGCGGCCAGGTCGCCCCCGTCGCGCGCAGCGGCCTCGGCTGGCACGTGGTGCGGGTCGACGATGTCAATCGCATCGAAGGACGGTCGCTGGCGCAGGCGCGCGAAGAGATCGTGTCGACTCTCACGCAAGAACGGCGCCGCCGCGCCTTCAACGAATTGGCCGAAAGTATCGAAGACCGCTTCGCCGATGGCGAATCGCTCGCCGATGTCGCAGCGGAAGTCGGGGCCGAAGTGCAAACGACGCGTCCGCTCACCGGCGCCGGCATCGTCTATGGCACGCAGAACGAGCAGGCCCCGGAAATCCTGCGCCGCGCCCTCGCGACGGCGTTCCAGATGGAAGAAGGCGAACCGCAACTGACCGAGGCGGTACCGGGAGAAACCTTCATGCTGTTCGAAGCCAGCGACATTACGCCATCGGCCCCGGCTCCGCTCGCGGAGATTCGCGATACGGTGGTGGCCGACTGGAAGCGTGCCGAAGGGGCAAAGCGAGCGCGCGCGGCTGCCGACCGGGTGCTGAAACGTCTTGGCGATGGCCAGTCGCTGGCGGCCGCCGTCCGCGCGGAGGACGCCAGCATTCCCCCAATCGACCAGGTCAATTTGACTCGCGAACAGCTTGTCCAGCGCGGCGAGCGAGGGGTGCCGGCACCGCTCGCCCTGCTATTCAGCATGGCCCAGGGCACCGAAAAGAAACTGGAGGCACCGCGCAATATCGGGTGGTTTATCGTCGATCTGGATTCGATCGAGGCCGGTGTCGTCGGCCGGGACGACCCGCTGTTCCGCCAGGCAAAATCGCAATTCGGGCAGACTTTCGGCCAGGAATATGGCGAGCAGTTGCGGCTTGCGATCCGCAACGACGTCACCATCGAGCGCAACGAAGCTGCCATCGAAGCAGTCCGCCGTCAGCTCACCGGCGAAGCCCAGCAATAGGAGGCGGCAACTGTCTGGCGCGGGCCTCCATAATCGCGATGCCGCGCTGGGGCAGCTCGCTGGCGGTGCGCCCGCGCTGGTGTGGCGCGAAGTGGTTGCCGATACCGAAACGCCGGTTGGTGCCGCCTTGAAGCTGATCGAACCCGAGCGGGGGGATTTCCTGCTGGAATCGGTCGAGGGCGGCGAAGTACGCGGACGCTACAGCTTGCTCGGGCTCGACCCGGACCTCGTGTTCCGCGCCCGCGCCGAGGAGGGCGAAATCAACCGCCTGTGGCAACATGATCGGGCTGCCTTTATCCCCGTCGATGGGAGGAGCCTCGACGCCCTGCGAGCGCTGATCGAAGAGTGTCGCATCGACGTGCCGGACGGTCTTCCCCCCGCCCTCGCCTGCCTCGTCGGCTATTTCGCCTATGAAACGATCGGCCAGGTCGAGGTCCTGCCCCGCGCGCCGGAGAGCGAACTCGATTTGCCGGACATGGTGTTCACCCGGCCGACGCTGCTGCTCGTGTTCGATTCTCTCACCGACAATCTCTTCATCATCGCGCCGTTGTGGCCATCGAGTGGTGATCCGCAAGCGGCGATCGAGCGCGCGGGCGAGAGAATCGACCACACACTGCGCTGTCTCGCGTCCCCCGATGTCAGCGAAGTGGCCGCGGACGATTTTCCCGAACTGAATCTGACTCCGCGAATGGCCGAGGACCAGTATTCCTCGATGGTGGCGAAGGCGAAAGAGTATATCACCGCAGGCGACATCTTTCAGGTCGTGCTGGCGCAGCGGTTCACCTGTCCCTTTCCGCTACCACCGCTGGCGCTCTATCGTGCGCTGCGCCGCGTCAATCCCTCGCCGTTTCTCTATTTTCTCGACCTGCCCGGTTTTGCGGTCGTTGGCTCGAGCCCGGAAATTCTCGTGCGTCTGCGCGATGGCGAGGTCACGATCCGGCCCATCGCCGGGACCCGCCCGCGCGGCGCGACGCCGGAAGCCGATCGCGAGGCGGAGGCGAGCCTGCTTGCCGATGCCAAGGAGCGTGCCGAGCACCTGATGCTGCTCGATCTGGGGCGCAATGATGTCGGGCGGGTCGCCGCCAAGGGCACAGTCGAAGTGACCGACAGTTTCACCGTCGAGCGCTACAGCCATGTGATGCACATCGTCAGCAATGTTGTCGGACAACTCGATCCGGCCAAGGACGCGCTCGATGCGCTGTTTGCGGGCTTTCCCGCAGGCACCGTCAGCGGCGCGCCCAAGATCCGTGCCTGCGAGATCATTGCCGAACTGGAGCCCGAAACGCGCGGTCCCTATGCGGGCGGCGTGGGCTATTTCGCGCCCGACGGCAGCTTCGACAGCTGCATCGTGCTGCGCACTGCAGTCCTCAAAGACGGTATGATGCATGTGCAGGCGGGCGCTGGTATCGTCGCCGACAGCGATCCCGCCTATGAACAGCGTGAATGCGAGGCCAAGGCGGGCGCCCTGATCGCTGCCGCCCGCGAAGCCGCCCGTGTCGCCAGCGAACCCGGATTTGGACAGTGAATTACAGAATACCCTATGTCGCCCTCGCCCTGGCCCTCGCCGCCTGCGGACAGCAAGTCGAAGGCGATCCGGTAACCGTGATCGAATTTGGCGAGGATGGCGAGACGATCACCCGCGTCGAAGGCGATGATACGGAGGAAGTGGTCGCCGGGCCGACCTCCAATGTCGCGGCGGAAAGCGCGTGCGAACGGCTGACATTCCAGGAAGTGGTGCTGACCCATTGCGTCGCCGTGCCCGCCAAGCACCGCATCACAACCGTCCTCGGTCCGCCGCATCGCAGCTTCGCCAAGCTCGCGGAAGGGCGCAGCAGCGCGCCAGTCTTCGCGGTCAATGCCGGCATGTTCGACGGCGACGGCAAGCCGATCGGCTATTACGTCGAAGACAGCGAGCGATTGCAGGCGCTCAACACGAATGACGGCGCGGGCAATTTCCACCTGAAGCCGAACGGCGTGTTCTACGGCTCCAACGGCGAATGGCGCGTGCGCACGACCGAAAGCTTCCTCGCCAATGTCTCCGACCGCCCGCAATTCGGTACTCAGAGTGGCCCGATGCTGCTGATCGACGGTAAGCTGCACCCGGAAATCTCCGAAGACGGCCCCTCGCGCCAAATTCGCAACGGCGTCGGCGTCGACCGCCAGGGCCGCGCGCATTTCGTCATCAGCGAAGGTCCGATCAGCTTCGGCAAGTTCGCCCGCTTCTTCCGCGACGTGGCGAATACCCCGAACGCGCTCTATCTCGACGGCAATGTCTCAGGCCTATGGGACCCGGCGAACGACCGCATGGATGCCCGCGCGCCGATCGGCCCGATGATCGTGGTGGAGACCAGGTAATGGCGAACAGCAATATGCTCGATTACAAACGCACGCTCTATCCCGAGATCGA
This sequence comes from Erythrobacter litoralis HTCC2594, assembly GCF_000013005.1. GTDB lineage: Bacteria > Pseudomonadota > Alphaproteobacteria > Sphingomonadales > Sphingomonadaceae > Parerythrobacter > Parerythrobacter litoralis_A. The sequence continues at coordinate 1,348,024 of NC_007722.1, forward strand.
GCCTTACGAGACCGGCATGCTCGATGTCGGCGAAGGCCATCAGCTCTATTACGAGCGCGTCGGCACACCGGGCGCCAAGCCGGCGGTGTTCCTGCATGGCGGGCCGGGCGGCGGTATGGCACCCTCGCATCGCCGCCAGTGGGACCCCGAGCTCTACGACGTGCTGCTGTTCGACCAGCGCGGTTGCGGCAAGTCGCTACCCTTTGCGGAAATCGAGCACAACGACACCTGGCGCATCGTCGCCGATATCGAGCGCCTGCGCGAAATGTGCGGCCACGAGGCGTGGCAGGTCTTCGGCGGAAGCTGGGGCGCGACGCTGGCGCTGGCCTACGCCCAGAAACATCCCGAACGCACCACCGAGATCGTGCTGCGCGGGGTTTTCCTCGCCCGGCAGAACGAGAAGAGCTGGCTTTACCAGTACGGGGCGAGCGAGATCATGGCCGAGCAGTGGGACGAATTCTCTGGCCATATTCCCGAGGCCGAACGCGACGACCTGGTCCAGGCTTATTATGCGCGCCTGACGAGCGACGACGAGCCAACGCGGCTGGCAGCGGCCAAGCAATGGTCCTTGTGGGAAGGAACCGTCGCAACCTTGCTGCCCAATGCGGACTTGCTGGCGGATTTCGAGGATCCGGCGAAAGCCGTGCCCTTCGCCCGCATCTGCGCGCGTTTCTTCCTCGAGAACTTCTATCTCGAGGAAGGGCAATTGCTGCGCGACATGCAGAGCATCGGGCATATCCCGACCATCATCGTGCAGGGCCGCCACGACATCTGCACCCCGCCGGGTGCGGCATGGGCGGTCAAGAAAGCGCATCCGGCAGCCGAGCTGTGGATGGTGCACGACGCAGGCCACAGCGCAAGCGAACCGGGGATCGTGGACGGTCTGGTGCGCGCAACGGATCAATTTGCCGATAAGTCAAAGTGAAGAAAGCACGCCACAAAATCTCGCCGGAGAACTTTCCACCATATGCTTTTGCATTCTATGGGGTTGCGATTGACGAGGCAGCACGCTTGGCTGTTCGTTCTTTCATGGACTACTCTGACGCAATTGAAGACGGCGCATCGCCTTCAGAAGCTGCTGGATTGCTACACGATGCCATCAATCATTGCGCAGCGGTTTCGAGGTTTTTCTGGCCCTCACCAAAGGCTGGTGCAGTTGCGAGATACCGAGGGGAAAAGCTTCGTGAACTCTACAAAATTGACGATGCGTCGCCTCTAAATGATCGCAATTTGCGCAATTCTCTAGAACACCATGACGAGAGAATTGACCGATGGATCGCATTTGACCCCGTGGGACCGATAATACCCGGGCCAATCTTTGCATCGCATACTATCACAGATGAACAATTGGGACATGCATTCAAGGTGATAGACCGCGATGAGGAGGTCTATGTTGTGATGGGAAAGAAGTTCAAATATGCGCCCCTTTCACACGCCATTGCAGAGATCTGTCTTAGAGAGGACTGTATCTAGTCCATGATCCTCGTCATCGACAATTACGACAGTTTCACTTTCAATCTCGTCCATTACCTGATGGAACTGGGGGCAGAGGTGCGGGTCGAGCGCAATGACGCGCTGACAGCTGCGGACGCGATCGCCAGCGGCGCGAAGGGCATTCTCATCTCTCCCGGTCCCTGCACGCCCGATGAAGCGGGGATCAGCCTCGATCTCGTGGGCGCCTGCGCGGATGCCGATATGCCGCTCCTCGGGGTGTGCCTCGGGCATCAGGCAATCGGCCAGTATTTTGGCGGGCGCGTCGTGCAGGGCGGCTTGATGCATGGTAAGACCTCACCCGTCACGCACGACGACAGCGGCGTTTTCGCTGGCTTGCCCTCGCCCTTCACCGCTACCCGCTATCATTCGTTGGTGGTGCAAGACATTCCCGAGGTTCTCACCGTCAATGCAACCAGCGAAACACCCGGCCTCGACGGCACCATGGTGATGGGTTTCCGGCACCGGGACCTGCCCATCCACGGCGTGCAGTTCCACCCGGAAAGCATCGCCACCGAGCACGGCCATGACCTGCTTGCCAACTTCCTGTCGCTGTGCGGCATTTCCCCTGCCCGCACAGAAAAGGCACCCGCATGAAAACCCTCCCCCTCGCCGTCCCGCATATGAGCCAGGACGAGGCCGAAGAGGTGTTCGGCTGGATCCTCGACGGCGAAGCCTCGGAAGAGGAAATCGCGCGCTTCCTGCTCGCCATGACCGAGCGGAGCGAGACGGCGGACGAAATCGCCGGGGCGGCGCGCGCCTTGCGGGATCGGCTCATCCCCGTCGAAGCGCCCGAAGGTGCCGTCGATTGCTGCGGCACCGGCGGCGACGGGCATCACACGCTCAATGTCTCGACTGCCGTGAGCCTGGTGGTAGCCGCGGCAGGCGTGCCGGTCGCCAAGCACGGCAACCGCGCGGCGTCGTCGAAATCCGGCGCTGCCGACACGCTCGAAGCGCTCGGCCTCGACATGGAGGCCGTTGGTCGCACGGCGGAGAAGACACTCGCCGAGATCGGCATCTGTTTTCTGTTCGCCAAGAACCACCACCCGGCGATGGGCCGTATCCAGCCCATTCGCCAGCGCCTCGGCAAACGCACGATCTTCAACCTGATGGGCCCGCTGTCCAACCCCGCGGGGGTAAAGCGCCAGCTGATCGGAATCGCGCGGCCCGGCTACGTCCCGATCTATGCCGAAGCCAAGGCCAAGCTGGGCACGGAGCGGACATACATCGTTTCCGGCGACGAAGGGCTGGATGAGCTCAGCCTTGCCGGCGGCAACGAGCTGGCCGACGTCTGCGGAAACGAGTTCGAGATGCGCCGCGTCTATGCCGAGATGATCGGCCTGCCGCATGCGCCGGTGGAGGCCATTCGAGGCGGCGATGCAGCCCACAATGCCATGGCGCTGAAGGCCCTGCTCGAAGGCACCCCCGGCCCCTATCGGGATGCCGTCGTCTTCAACGCGGCTGCGACGCTGATGGCAGCAGGTGCGGTCGAAGATTGGGAGGTCGGCGCGGCGATGGCAGTGGAATCGCTCGATAGCGGCAAGGCCAACGAATTGCTGGGCAAATGGATCGAGATGGCGGTCTAGTGTAAAGCCCCCCTTCCGTTCGCCCTGAGCCTGTCGGAAGCGAAGCTGACGCAAAGCGTCTACGGCTGTCGTTTCCTGGAACACGCCCACCAGAAGTAAGTACAGGGCTTCGACAAGCTCAGCCCGAACGGATTTTAGTGTGGTGAATAAATGAACAAACTTGAAGAGATATGCGCCGCCAAGCTCGACGAAGTCGCGACGCGCAAGGCTGCGCTGTCGGATAGCGAATTGGCCGATCGCATCGCAGCCCAATCCGCGCCGCGCGGGTTCGAAGCCGCTCTGCGTGCCAAGGCCGTAACCGACTTCGCACTGATTGCCGAGATCAAGAAAGCCTCACCGTCGAAGGGTCTCATCCGCGCAGACTTTCATCCCGCAGACCACGCCCGCGCCTATGAGGCAGGCGGCGCGGCGTGCCTGTCCGTCCTGACCGATGAAGACTATTTCCAGGGCCACGCCGATTACCTGCGCGAAGCGCGCGATGCGTGCACCCTCCCCGCCCTGCGCAAGGACTTCATGGTCGATCCGTGGCAATGCGCCGAAGCCCGGAGCATGGGTGCCGACGCGATCCTGATTATCGTTGCGGCACTCTCCAATGCGCAGATGCACGAGATCGAAGCTGCTGCGCTGGAGCATCGGATGGATGCGCTGGTCGAAGTGCACGACGAAGAAGAAATGAGTCGCGCCCATGCGCTGCAATCGCGGCTGGTTGGCGTCAATAATCGCGACTTGAAAACCTTCACCACCGATCTCGCGACCACCGAGCGCTTGGCTCCGCTGGCACCCGCAGGCGCGCTTCTGGTCGGAGAAAGCGGTATCGACAACCACGCCGATTGCGTGCGGCTGTCGCAAGCGGGGGTCCAGACCTTCCTCGTTGGTGAGAGCCTGATGCGGCAGGACGACGTCGAAGCCGCCACCCGCGAACTTCTCGGCGGTTAGGACTGTCCTACCCTGCGCAGTTCTGGCAGACCTGCGGCATGTTGGACCGATCAAGCCTCTCTGCCGGCCCGTTTTACGCCCGAATTGGGACCGCAGATTTTTCTGCCCCTGGACAGTGGTCCATGCGGTCCATGTGTGCGGGAGCCGCGACGAAATGAGCCAGCTGACCCACCTCGACGACTCAGGCGCTGCGCATATGGTCGATGTCGGCGGCAAGCCCGCGACCGAACGCCTTGCGCGCGCTGGCGGGACGATCCGCATGAGCGCCGAAGCCCTCGCCGCGATCAAGGCAGGCGACGCACCCAAGGGCGATGTGCTTGGCACGGCGCGCATCGCCGGGATCATGGCGGCCAAGAAGACCGGCGAGCTGATCCCGTTGTGCCATCCGCTTGCGCTCGATGCGGTAGACGTCGCTTTCGAGTTCGGCGAGAGAGAAATCGCCGTTACTGCGACAGCATCGCTGACCGGCAAGACCGGTGTCGAGATGGAAGCGCTGACCGCGGCGAGCGTTGCCCTGCTTACGATCTACGACATGGCCAAGGCGCTCGACAAGGGCATGGTGATCGAAGGCCTGCGCCTGCTGGAAAAGCGCGGCGGCAAGTCGGGGCACTGGATCGCGAAATGAGCTTGCCGCACTTGAGTCTCGAGAATGCGCAGGCGCGGATGCTGGCGCTGCTGGAACCGTTGCCCATGGAGCGCGTGGCGGTCGAGGCGGCGCTCGGACGCTACCTGGCTGAGCCTCTCACCGCTGCGCGGACGCAACCCCCGGCGGACCTGTCGGCCATGGATGGGTACGCCGTGGCCGGCCAAGGGCCGTGGCGCCTCAAAGGGGAAAGCCGGTGTGGCGAGCCGTTCGCGGGGGCGATCCATGGCGGAGAATGCGTCCGCATTTCGACAGGCGCGGTCCTGCCGGAGGGTGCCGATCGCGTCCTGATCCAGGAAGATGCGGACGTTTCAGGCGACACCGTAATCCACACCGAGGATCCGCCGGTCGGCAAGCATATTCGCCGGAAGGGCTTTGAGTTCAGCCCCGGTCACACGCTGTTGGATGCCGGGACACGGATCGGACCCGCACATGTCGCGCTGATCCGCTCGGCAGGTCATGCCGAGGTCGCGGTCCAGGCCAGGCCGACGCTTGCCATCTTCGACAGCGGAGATGAGCTCAATTCCGATCCGACTGCCTGCGGCGTCCACGAAATCCCTGCCAGCAATGGCGCGATGCTGGCGGCACTGGCGGGCGCGCTGCCGTGCGACATCCACCAGAGCGATCCCTTGCCCGACCGTCTCGATGACATTGTCGCCGCTTTGGAGGCGCATCGCGGGGCCGACCTGATGGTGCTGACAGGTGGTGCCTCGGTCGGCGACCATGATCTGGCAAAGCCTGCACTGGACGCGGTCGGGGCGCAACTGGATTTCTGGAAGGTTGCCATGAAGCCTGGAAAACCGCTGATGGTCGCTCGGCGTGGCAAACAGCTTATCCTTGGCCTTCCCGGCAATCCCGTATCCGCCTTCGTGACCGGTTTCCTGTTCATGCTTCCGGCGCTGCGCAAGCTGCTCGGCGCTCGCGACTGCTTACCGCAAACCATCCACCTGCCTCTCGCGACCGATTGTCCTGCTGGAGGACCAAGGCGAGAATTCATGCGCGGGTCGCTCGCTGAGGGCGTCGTCCCCGCTCCGCAGCAAGACAGCAGTGCCCTCCTCACCCTCGCCCGATCAAATGTCCTGATCGACCGCCCCGCCCATGGCGACGAGGCGAAAGCGGGAACATCTGTTCCGTGCTTATTGTTGGAAATCCCCTGAATTGCTTGACTTACGAAAATTGGTTCCTTAATTGTTCCACATTCGTTCGCATTCGCGCGCGAAGTTGGAACGGGCCATTTGCGAGCCCAAAGAGGGAGCCAACACCCATGCTGACGGCAAAGCAGCACGAATTGATCCGCTTTATCCAGCAACGGCTGGAGGAGACGGGAATTTCGCCATCTTTCGAGGAAATGAAGGAGGCGCTCGATCTCAAGAGCAAGTCTGGGGTGCATCGCCTGATTTCCGCGCTCGAAGAACGCGGTTTCATCCGTCGCCTGCCCAACCGGGCGCGCGCGCTGGAAATTCTCAAACAGCCGGAAGATGTCGTAGGTGGCGGCGCCAAGGCCGCACAGTCAGGTTCGGAAGCCAGCAATGTGGTCGATATTCGTACCGCGCAGGCCAAGACCGTACCGGCTCCCATCAATGACGTGGTCGAAATTCCGCTCCACGGTCGTATCGCCGCCGGCGCGCCGATCGAGGCATTGGAAGATCACCAGTCGCTGCCCGTTCCCGCCGCCCTGCTCGGTCCGGGCGATCACTACGCGCTTGAAGTCTCTGGCGATTCCATGATCGAGGCGGGCATCTTCGACGGCGACTTCGCCCTTATCCGCCGCACGGACTCCGCACGCGATGGCGAGATTGTCGTGGCGCTGGTCAATAACGAGGAAGCGACGCTCAAATACCTGCATCGCGACAGCGGCAGGGTCCGGCTCGATCCGGCCAATGCCAGTTATGAAGCGCAGGTCTACGATCCGCATCAGGTGCAGGTGCAGGGCAAGCTCGCCGGTTTGCTGCGCCGATACCACTGATCTGCACAAGCTAGGGGGCGCGGCACTGTCCCCGCAACTGCGATCCCGCTCGCAGCAGGCTTCCCCGCCTACCGCCGCGCCCCCTTCTCCCGACCTCTCCACCAGCCATGCTCGCCCTCCCCCTGGGCCACGCTGGTGAACCGCTCCTCCTCCAGAAACAGCGCCAGGCCCCCGGACTGGCCCAGGAACCGCCGATCCGCCTTGAGCCATTGCGGCCGGCAAGAGCGGGGCAACCACCTATCGGCAATCACGATGTGGGAGCGTTCGCATGCCGCCGCCAGCGCCCGCTCCTCGACCCGGTCCCGGCTCCGCGCCATCAGCACATGCCAGTCCCGCCCGCCACGCTGGATGGTCACCGTGCAGAAGTCCCTGCTGCACTGTGCGCCCGGCCAGTCCGTAATCGTCACCGGCTCGCCCGACATGCCGGCAAGCTCCATCAGGTTGTCCCTTGCATAGTCCGATCGGCTCTCCCGCAGCATGATCAGCCGATTGTCCTCGGCGATGCCCACGTGCCGACCATCACCAGAGATCAGGATGTCGGGCACTGGCGTGAGCAGCAGCAGAAGGGTCCCCGCCGCAACCGGTGCGAAGCCAAGCAATCGGCGGCGTCCCTTCCACAAGGCGAGCCACAATCCGCCCGCCACGAACAGCGACAGCGTCCCCAGCCCCATCTGCGGCATCAGTTTGACCGCGCCTGGCTGGCTCGAAGTGAAATGCGCAATGCCCAGCAGCAGATCGAGCGACTGCCCGACCAACCACCATACCGGCTCACCCAGTCCGACAGCGTCCAGCGCCAATGCTATCGCAATCAGCGGCATAGAAATGAAGGTCACCAATGGGATCGCAATGACATTGGCGAGCGCCCCGTAGACGCCAGCCCGATGGAAATGGAACAGCACGATCGGCATCAAAGCGATCTCGATCACCAACCCGGTAACGAGCAGCATCAGCGCGCGCCGACCGACATGTGCAAACCAGCCCTCTTCGCGCGGCGCGAGGAAGCGTTTGACCGGCTCTGCATTGTGCAGCGCCACGATGGCGATCACAGCCGCAAAGCTCATCTGGAAACTCGGCCCGACCAGCGACTCCGGCCACAACAGCAGCACGAACACTGCTGCCACTGCCACCATCCGCAGCGACAGCGGCTCGCGCCCGAGCGCGAGTGCAATCAGCACCAGCACCGCTGCCGCACAGCTCCGCACTGTGGGTACTTCAGCACCCGTCAGGAGCGTGTAGCCGATCCCGGCCAGCGCGCCGATGCCCGCAGCCACCAGCGGCAGTCGGACCCGCAAGGCCAGCCACGGCCACAGCGCCAAGAGCTTGAGCGAGAGGATGTAAGCGGCGGCGATGATCGCGCTCACATGCAAGCCGCTGATGGAAAGCAGGTGCGTCAGCCCTGCATCGCGCATCGCCTCTTCGTCCGCCTCCGTAATCGCCCCCCTGTCGCCGCTGGCAAAGGCCGCTGCGATAGTCCCTGCCGAACCATCAACCCGGTCGCGCACGTGGCCCGAAAGAAAGCGCTGCACCGCAGCCAGTCCGGTGGGTGGAGGTGGAGGTTCGACCAATTCGATCTCGCCGAGCACCGATCCCGTCGCAGCATAGCCATCGAACCACGCTCTTCTTGCGAAATTGTACGCCCCCGGCACCATCGGCGGTGCGGGTGGCATCAACCTCGCGCGAAACCGGACGACCGCGTTTTCGCGCAGGTCATCCCGGGCCCGCTCCAGTGGCACATTTATGCGGATCTTGCGTGCTTCTCCGGCTTCGGCATCGCGCACAGCCAGCACCAGCCTGATCCGGTCGCGCGAAGGCTGTTCCTCGCGTTCGAGAACCCTCCCCTGGTACCATTGCACTTGCGGAGCCGGCAGCGCCTCCGCGCCGATCGTGGCAGACCGGGCCCAGATGAGACCTGTCCCGAATCCGACAGCAAGCGAAACCGCCACCACAGCCATGCCGAATTGCTTGAGATCGGTCTGCCGGATCATCAGCCAACCGCCGAGCGCAGCCAGTCCACACGAACCGATCAAAGCGCTCCACTGCCATGGATTATCGAGCAGGAACCACAGGCTTATGCCGAAACACAGACTGACCGCGATCCACGGCGCTCTGTCGAAGCCGGAAGCTCCCAGCGCACGTTCGGCGAAATCGCCTATGCTGGACAAGCGCCAGCGTGAATGCCAAGGGCGTTGCTGCAATGCAACATGACCTTGCGCCAGGTCGCCTGCCACCGGAATCAGTGGGGGCGGATCAGTGGCGCTACCGGTCGCCATGATCTCGATTGGAAAGGAAGCCACGCAGGATGGCAAGTAAAGATGACGCTGGAACGAGTAATGTCGTCACCCGTTTCGCCCCATCACCTACCGGATATTTGCACCTGGGCGGCGCGCGCACCGCGTTGTTCAATTGGCTATTCGCGCGCCACTACGGCGGCAAGGCGCTTCTACGCATCGAAGATACCGACAAGAAGCGCTCGACCCAAGATGCCATCGACAAAATTCTCGAGGGTCTCGATTGGCTCGGCCTCGACTATGACGATACGCCGCTGTTCCAATCGGAACGCGGATCCCGCCATGTCGAAGTGGCGGAGAAGCTGCTTGAATATGGCTATGCCTATCGCTGCTACGCCACGCAGGAAGAGCTTGAGCAAATGCGGGCCGCTCAACGCGCGGCCAAACAACCGCAACGCTATGACGGCCGCTGGCGTCATCGAGATGCCTCGGAAGCCCCTGCAGGCTCCCCTTTCGTCGTCCGATTGAAAACGGCTGAAGATGGTGAGACGACTATCGAAGATAAAGTGCAGGGCAGGGTCACTGTCCGCAATGAAGAATTGGATGACTATATCCTGCTGCGCGCTGATGGCTCGCCGACCTACATGCTCGCCGTAGTCGTCGACGACCATGACATGGGCGTGACCCATGTTATCCGTGGCGACGATCATCTCAACAACGCCTTCCGGCAGCTGCCGATCTACCATGCGATGGACACCATCGAAGGCGGCTGGCCCGAGCCGGTCTATGCACATGTCCCGCTGATCCACGGCCAAGACGGTGCCAAGCTGTCCAAGCGGCATGGCGCGGTCGGCGTCGAGGCCTATCGCGACGAAATGGGCGTGCTTCCCGAGGCACTGTTCAATTACCTCCTCCGCCTCGGCTGGGGGCACGGCGACCAGGAAGAATTCACACGAGAACAAGCCATCGAGCTCTTTACGCTGGAAGGAGTTGGAAAGAGTGCCTCGCGCTTCGATACGAAAAAGCTGCTCAACCTCAACGGACACCATATCCGCGAGGCGGACAATGCGCGCCTCGCAGCGCTGGTTGCGGCCAAGATTGGCCCGGCGGCGGACGAAGCTTTGCTGACGCAAGCGATGGAGGTTCTCAAGGTCCGAGCCAAGGACATCAACGAACTGGCCGAGGGCGCAGCGTTCCTGTTCAGCAAACGCCCGCTTGAAATGACCGAAAAGGCGGAGAAGCTGCTCGACGGGGAAGGCCGCGAAAGATTGGCGAAGGTTTCCGAGGCTTTGAGCGCTGAAAATGACTGGACAATCGAGGCCCTCGAAGCCACTACGAAAGCGCTCGCCGAGCGCCTCGAACTGGGCCTTGGCAAGCTGGCGCAGCCCATGCGTGCAGCTTTAACGGGGACGACGACGTCCCCCGGAATTTTCGATGTGCTCGTCCTGCTCGGCAGAGAGGAGTCCCTGGCGCGGATAGACGCGCAGGCGACCCCGGCCGAAGAAGGCGCGAACGGATAGACTGATTTTAGGAGAACACGACAATGGCAGACACGGCAAAGCTAGAGCTGAATGGCCAGTCCCATGAGTTTCCCGTGTTGCAAGGCACGACCGGCCCCGATGTGGTCGACATCCGCAAGCTTTACGGTGCCACCGGTGCCTTCACCTTCGATCCCGGCTACAAATCCACCGCCAGTTGTGAAAGCGCGCTGACCTATATCGACGGCAACGAGGGCGTGCTGCTGCATCGCGGCTACCCGATCGGCCAGCTGGCCGAACAATCGAGCTTCATGGAAGTAAGCTACCTGCTGCTCAACGGCGAGCTGCCGAAGCAGGACGAGCTCGATGACTTCACTTACACCATCACCCGTCACACCATGCTGCACGACCAGCTGCGACAGTTCTACCAGGGCTTCCGCCGCGATGCGCACCCGATGGCGATCATGTGCGGCGTCGTGGGCGCGCTGTCGGCGTTCTATCACGACAGCACCGACATTTCCGATCCCGAGCACCGCAAGATCAGCAGCCACCGTCTGATCGCCAAGATGCCGACGATTGCCGCCATGGCCTACAAATACGCCGTCGGTCAGCCCTTCCTACAGCCGAAGAACGACTTGAGCTATACGGGCAATTTCCTGCGCATGACCTTCGGTGTTCCAGCAGAGGATTACGAAATCCACCCCGCTATCGAGCGAGCGATGGATCGCATCTTCATTCTGCACGCCGATCACGAACAGAACGCGTCGACCTCGACCGTGCGCCTTGCCGGCTCGTCGGGGGCCAACCCCTTCGCGTGTATTGCTGCCGGAATTGCGTGCCTGTGGGGCCCGGCGCACGGCGGTGCCAACGAAGCCGCGCTCAACATGTTGCAGGAAATCGGCAGCCCCGATCGCATCCCGCACTATATCGAGCGCGCGAAGGACAAGAATGACCCCTTCCGCCTGATGGGCTTCGGCCACCGGGTCTACAAGAATTACGATCCGCGTGCGACCGTGATGCAGCAGACGCTGCGCGAGGTCTTCGAAGCGCTCAACGTCCAGGATCCGGTCTTCGAAGTCGCGCTTCAGCTGGAAGAGATCGCCCTCAACGACGATTACTTCAGGGAAAAGAAGCTCTTCCCGAATGTCGACTTCTACTCGGGTATCATCCTGAACGCGATCGGCTTCCCGACCACCATGTTCACTGCGCTGTTCGCCCTTGCCCGTACGGTCGGCTGGGTCGCACAGTGGAATGAGATGATCTCCGATCCAGGCCAGGTCATCGGTCGCCCGCGCCAGCTCTACACCGGGCCGACCGAGCGCGACTACGTGCCGATCGGTCAACGCTAAGCGACAGGGCGCATGCGCCTTCCGGGGTTCCTGTTGCAGATCGCGGGCCTGACGATGCTCCTCACAGGGGCATGGTGGGTATTGCAGGGCCTTTCGATCATAGGCGATTCCGAAACCAGCTATATCGCCGGCAAGCAGCAGTGGGCCTATATCGGTGCGGGAGTGTTTGCACTGGGCGGGGTGGCTCTGAGTCTGTCGCGCCGCTTTCGCCGTTAGGGCTTTGATCTTTTTGCAGGCGAAACCGGCAATGTAAGCGTAAACGTTGCGCCTTCGCCGCGCGTGCTTTTAACTTTCAGGTCGCCACCCATCGCCCGTGCGAGGCGGCGCGAGATATAGAGGCCAAGGCCGGAGCCACCATCGCCGGAGCGGCCGAGACGTTCGAATTTGTCGAAGATCGCCGCCTGTTGCTCCGTGTCGATGCCGGGGCCTTCGTCGATGACCCGCGCGCCGGCAACCTTTCCATTGCGTGCGAGTTCGACGCGGATCCTGGAGCCGACAGGCGAATAGCGGATGGCATTACCGATCAGATTCAGCAGGACCTGCAATACCCTCCGGAATTCGCCGATCGCGGGGCATGACTGATCCTTGTCCGGGACGAGTATTTCGATCTGTTTTTCCTGCGCCGTCACGCCGAGAATTCCCGCGGCCTGCCGCACCACTTGCACCAGGTCGATCTTGTCCGGGGCGGTAGAAAAGCCTTCGGATTCGATGATCTCAAGATCGGCAAGATCGTCGATCAGCGAAAGGAGATGTTGCCCCGCATTGGCGATGTCTGCGGCATAGTCGCTATACTCGTCGGCAAGCGGACCGGCGAGCTTGGTACGGATTGTCTCGGCATTTGCGATGATCCGCGAAACCGGTTGGCGGAGCACAGGCGAGAGATCGCGCCCCATGCGAGCCTGCACTTCCTTGTTTTGCCCACGCCTCCGGTCGGATCGCTGAACCCAGGCCCGGTTGGCGACGAGATAGAGCTCGAAGCCTTCACTCCCCGGTTCGGGTGTCCCCATGGGAATGAGCCGCGCCGTCCATTGCCGTGGGCTGCCCTCGATCTCGCAGCGGGCCTGGTCGAGAAGGCGCCAATGGAATGGCTGGGCATGAGCGATGCCGGGCAGCGAAACATAGTCGGTCCAGCGCCGTCCGGGGTCGGCCTTGATCGCCTTGACCAGCGGCTGGAGGTCGTCGGCGTCGGTGTCGATCGTGATGATACGCTGTTCGGCATCGAGCCGCGCATGCAATTCGGCGAGGGCATTGTCGATCGCATCGCGCCGGGCAGCTGCGGCGTCTTCACTTTCGGCTTGCGGCACCGCCACTTGCCATGTCTGCACGGTGATCGCACATCCTTGCTCCACTTCGCCGTTATAAGGAGCGACTTCGACCCAGGCCGTGATGCGGGACTCACCATCGAATGCGCGAATGGTCCGCGCAAGACGCAGATCCATCTCTCGCGCCTTGCGTACGAGCTGCCTCAGTTCATGGATCGCAATGGTGCCCGGAATTTCCCCTCCACACCTGGATTGCAGGCTCGCGAGCGGGTCATCCGCTTCGACGAGACGATCCCCGGCGTCAGTGCGCGCTTTGGCAAGAACTGTGGATTTGCGTCGATCCACTGTCAGGACACCCGCCATCCGGGCGAGGCTGCAAGCATCGCCTGCGCCCGCTCGACCCTCAACTGGGAAAATCCTTCGGGCAGTGATACCTCGGGATGAATATAGAGGAATTGCTCCTCGACTTCCTTCGGGTTCAGACCCGCAGCGCGCAGTGCGAGGGCAAGGCGGGCCAATTGTCTATCATTGGTCGACAGAGCCACAACGTCGCGATCCTGTTGCGAGCCAGATGCCAGAGCCGTCAGAAACAGGGAAACGCCGGCGTGAGCGATGGACAGGGCTGCGCGGTGACCATTTCCCATTCCTTCGACAAGACGCGACAGCAGGCCTAGCCGGCTGGCACTCTCGTCGTAATTCCTGCGCATGGCCGTCTCGATTTTTCCGACCAAACCTTCATCCAGGCCGTCACTGAAACCGTACCAACACTGCAATGCCTGATGGAAAAGGTCGGCGGGCAATTCCGTCAAGGGCAAGAACATGCGCTTCTGATGCTGCATGAAGCGGGCCTGGGACGCGAGCGCCGTCATGGCCAGGCTCGCAGTCTCGGCGTCGTCCGACGCGACCAGCGACTGCAATAGCGGCGACAAAGTGGGATCGATGGCATTGCGACGCTGCAAGCGAAGGGCCAACTGGCTTTCGATCGCAAGCCCGTGGCAGTGCAGCAGGAAAGCGGGATCGCGGGCGATCAATTCGGCCAATTCAGCGGCATTACGCTCGGCGAACCCGCGCGCATCGGCATCTTGGGCGACCTCGGCTTGAAGCTCGAGAAGCTGACTTGCTACGCTGAGAACCATGCCGCGAACGCGTGCGATGATTTCGTCGCTGAACAAGGAATGATCGTGATTTGCCAGAAGATGCCCGAGGATCGGACCTATCGTTCCCAGCATGACGTCGCCATGCGCGAGCTCATCGCGCAGGATCGCCTCGACGGGCGCTTCGGCTGTAGAGCTAGCGTTCATATCAATCATCTCGGCCTCGACCATAGAGGCTGCCTTAGCGGGCCATGGTTAAGTCCGCGTTATTATTGAACCCCGGCGAAAATCGAGGCCGATGGCGGACACTGCGACTATGGTGAGCGCGGCGACGCCGATGAACCATGCGTTGAAGGCACCGAAGATCACGAAAGTTGCCCATATGAGTTCGTGATGGCGGAAAAGCGAGCGGCCGCGGGCCGACATGCTTCGCGCCAGGATCCAGCAGAAATAGGTCAGGAGCGTCATGTAAATTGCTGACTCTATTGGGAATTCCGTGGCCAGCGCCGCTGCGACGGCAATTAGTCCGACGAGGTCAGGAGCGTGCAATGACAGATCCGGCAGGATTGTCGGGGGTTTGCCGGAAAAGAACCTCGGGTCGCGCTCGCGGCGATAGGCGAACCAGGTGCGCAAACCCGCGATCGCGAGGGCGACCAGTCCCAGCGCGATAGCGAATTGCGAGAAATACAGGCCAGCAACGGCGGCGATCACCGCGAGAAGACTGGCACAGAGAATCACGTTGGCGATGGTATTCCTGCCCACCAGCGCGGCGCCGACCCTCTCGGCAGGAGCGCGCACCGTGACCTCCCCGCCATCCTCAGGACCCGACCCCGCCTTGCCCGAAGATCGCCCCTCGGACTGCAGGCTCCATTCCCCGGCAGCGAGCCATTCTTCGGGCAGATCGGACTCGCTTATCCGCGCCGCCCGCGCCGCCCTGAGGAGAGCGGACACCGGCTCCATGTCGTCCGGGAGAGCCTCGAGCTGCTCCACTATCCTGCCCGGCAGGACCATCGCCCCGCCCCATGCGTAGTCGCGGTCGAGCCGCTCGAACCCCGCGTTCATGCCGCTGTCTGCAGGCAGCCTCAAGAGCGCCGGCCCGGACGTGAGCATTGCCAGCCCGTCGCCTTGCCCCACCACCAGCCCTTCGGCCAGCACAACCAGCTCGTCCTGCTGCCGCAGCGCGCCGAGCAGCTGCCGTCCGTGCGTGAGAAGCCGAAACCGGGCACCGCCGCTTTCGGCCAGGTGCTGCGCAGCGATGGCGACATCATCCTGCCGCGACGCGAGAAGCCAGATCCGCCCGCATCCTGCGGCCAAAGCGAGGTCGACCTGCCTCTCCAGCGCACTCGCGCCGGCGACCATGCGCCTGTTGGATATGGCAGCACCGTCCGCTTCGCTGAGCGACAACAAGGCCACGCGTGACATATCCAGTTCCATGTGGGCGACAGGAATAGGCCGCCGCCCCGCCCAAGCCAAGCGGGTGCGGCACCGTCATACCAATCTGGATTGGTCGATCACCTGTCGAAGTCGTCGATGAAGGCGGTCAGCTTGCGCAGGACGACCGGATCGCCGGGCGCAGTCTCGACCGCTTCATCCGCCAGCACCATCAGCGGTTCGGCGTGAAAGCTGGCTGCGAGCCCCTTGATGCGCTGCGCGGCGACCACCCAGTTTCCGTCGCATCGCGCCCGTGACAACAGGTCGACCTGCTGCTCCAGGCTCTCGCGAAATGCTGCGCGAAGTTCGGCATGCAGGGAAGAATCCTCCCCGGCAGCTGCCGACAGGGTCGCAGAAAAGGCGCCATACTCGAATGCCATAATGCCACAGCTAGTCGCATTTGGGTTAATGCGGGGTTTAATCGGCCCCCGAACGTGGTAGTTTCCCGCTTATGAGCGGGGGACATCATATCCGTGCAATCGGCGCCGATGGCAACGAGCAAGGCACCAGTGTCGAAGTGGACGCAGCAGAAGAAACCGCTGCATCGCCCACAGTCGAAGATGAAGCTGCATGGGACGAGGATTGGGAGGACTCGCACTCAACCAGCGGGAAAGGCTGGGTTTTCCCGACGATCGCGGGTTTCGCCATCGTTGCCTGGACAGCGTTCTTCGTTTGGGCCCACCGCGACGCGATGGTGGCTCCGGCGACGCCGCAGCAATGGGTCGACTGGATCAGCCAATGGTCCTTGCCGGTTGCGCTGGTGCTGGCCGGCTGGATCCTGATTCAGCGCAATTCCACCCGCGAAGCCAATCGCTATGCGCAGGCCGCAAACGCCCTGGCCACGGAATCGGTCCTGCTGGAAGAGCGGCTGACGACGGTGAACCGCGAACTCAGCCTCGCGAGGGAATTCCTTTCGTCCCAGGGGCTCGAGCTCGAATCCTTCGGCAGGAGAGCGAGCGAGCGACTTTCCGAGCACGCCGACCACCTGCAAACGCTGGTGCACGACAATGGCGAGCAGGTCGACCGTATCGCGACCGTCAGCACGACGGCGCTCGAAAACATGGACAGGTTGCGCGGCGACTTGCCGGTAATCGCAAATTCCGCGCGCGATGTCGCCAACCAGATCGGCAACGCCGGCAGCACGGCCGAAGAGCAGATCGAACGTCTTGTCAGCGGGTTCGACCGGCTCAACGAATTCGGCCAGGCCAGCGCAAGACAGGTGAATGCACTCAGCGACAAGGTCGATGCTACCCTCGCGGCATTCGAAGCGCAGGCCGCGAAAATGGAGGACGTCACGGCCACCCGTTTCGCGACGCTGCGCGAGAAGAGCGAGGAATTCCGGACCGAGATGGACGGGCGCGAAGTCGAGACCCTCGCCGCCATGCGTCGCCGCGCCGAGCAACTGGCCGAAGAACTCGCTGCCACCAGCGGTACGATCGACGAGCAGGAAGAAGAAGCGCTCAAGAGCATGCGCGCCCGCCTCACCGGTCTTCGCACGGAAAGCGACACGATCGCGCGCGCCATCCGCGACGGGGAAGAAGAAGCAAAAGCGCTGTGGATCGCCCAGATCGACAGCATGAAGGAAAGGCTCGCCTCAGCGGTCGAGCAGATCAAGACGATCGACGAACAGGCCCTGGAAACCGCCAATCGCAAACTGCAGGCGCTGCGCGACGAGGCGGTGCAGGTCGATGCCCGGCTGGCCGAGCGCAACGATCTCTTCAACACCCAGATGGAAGAGCGCAAGTCGGCGATCGAAAGCGGCGAGCAACAGGCGCTTGAAGCGCTGCGAGGCCAGCTGGAAATTCTCGATGCCGAGCTCGCCGATCGCCGCACACGGCAGGCCGAAGCCGCCGAGGCCTTGCGCGAAACGACGCATGCAACGGCCACCGAGGTCGGCGAGCTCGTCACGCAGATCGACAGCCTCGTTGCCCGGGGCCGCGATGCACAGGCGGAACTGGTCGGCACGACGGAAGCGGTAGCGGGGAAACTCTCGGCAAGTCGCGAAGATCTGGTCGCGACGCAGGGCGTCATCGAAGAGATGACCGAAGCCTGCGTCCGCCTGCTGGAGCTTATTCAGGCCAGCGCGCAACACAGCAAGGGCGAATTGCCGGCAGCCATTGCGGCGGCCGAAGAGCGCCTTGCCGCCACCCGCGAAGGCACGGAACAATTGGGATTGCTGCTTGGCGAAAGCCTCGATCGGTCCGAGCGGATATCGAATTACGTCATTTCCGCGAACGAGACCGGCGGAGCACTCGAAACCCGCACCGGCGAGCTGCAGGAGCGGCTCTCGGCGCTGAGTGCGCGCTATATCGAGGAAATCGACAACTTGCGCGCTTCAATTGGCGCGCTCGAAGACGATGGCAAGCGCACGGCAGAGACCTCGCTTGCCGCCCTGCGCGAAGCGATCGATGCGCTGCAGGACAAGGTCAAACAGGCGATGGTGCTGGCCGGGCAGCAAAGTTCGGGCACGATCGATGCCATCGCCGACGGTATTGCCAAGCGCTCCGCAGACGCCATCGACCGCGCGGTCCGCGAACAATCGGACAGTGCGATCGCCGAACTGGACAAGGCGGCCACCAGATCGACTGCCTCTGCCCGCGAAGCGGCGGTCCAGCTGCGCGACCAGCTCGCCCTCGTCAACGAATTGGCCGGCAATCTCGAAAGCCGCGTCGCCCTCGCCCGCGAACGCGCGGAGGAGCAGGTCGACAACGATTTCGCGCGCCGCGTCGCGCTGATTACCGAAGCGCTGAACTCCAACTCGATCGATATCGCCAAGTCGCTCTCGACCGACGTCACCGACACCGCATGGGCAAGCTACCTGCGGGGCGATCGCGGTATCTTCACCCGCCGCGCGGTTTCGCTCCTGTCGAACACCGAAGCGCGCGAGATCGCCGAACTCTACGATTCAGACCACGAGTTCCGCGACCATGTCAGCCGCTACATCGCCGATTTCGAAGCGATGCTGCGGACCATGCTGTCGACCCGCGACGGCAATGCGATCGGCGTGACCCTGCTGAGCTCCGACATGGGCAAGCTATACGTTGCGCTGGCCCAGGCGATCGAGCGCCTGCGCGACGACTAGTTAGCGAACGAGGTCGTCTGGCCGCTGGAAGATGTCGATCATGTCGACCGTGACCCACTGATACTCCCAATTGAGCACCCATAGCGTGGTCAGCACGATCGACAGGCCGGTGGCCCTGGCCGCGATCCTGCCGGGGCGAAAATTGACCGGCGCACTGTCGGCCTGACCCGGGATCTTCTCGACCCCTGCCTCATCGGCCGTTTTCACGCCGAAGGGCAGCAGGATGAACGCGCTCATGACCCAGAACAGGGCATAGACCGCGAGAATAGAGGTCCATGCCACGGCTCAGCCCTCCGCCAGCATGACCTTGACCTGCGGGCGCTTGCCCGACCAGCGCGTCGCTGCGCGGCGGGTCGCAAGGCGGGCGGCTTCGATCACGGCATCGCGGTCGCTCGCCGCCTTGCCTTTCAATCGGCGCAACGCCTCGACGATGTCCGCCTGCGCTTCCTCGACAAAGTCCGCGTAGTCCTCGTCGAGCGGCAGCCCCAAAGCTTCCACCTGCGGCCCGCCCTTGTGATCGAGCACGACCATGACCACCCCGTTGAAGGCCAGCCTGCGCCGCATGACGATGCTTTCGCCGTCGGCGGGCACGATGATGTCGCCATCCAGCACAAGGCGACCGGTATGGACCTGCGCCACCCTGCCCGACGCGCCGGGCGCAAGGCGCACGATGTCGCCATTGGACTGGAAGGTGCAGTGTTCGATGCCCTCGGATTTCCCGAAGCGGCACTGCTCCTGCATGTGGCGGATTTCGCCATGGACCGGCACGAGGATATCGGGCCGCAGCCATCCGTAGAGCGCGGCCAGCTCAGGCCGGCCAGGATGCCCTGAAACGTGGATCATGCTCTGCCGGTCGGTTACCATCACGATGCCGCGCTCGGCCAAGCGGTTCTGGACCTTGCCGATGCCGATCTCGTTGCCCGGGATCTGGCGGCTGGAAAACATCACGACATCGCCACTGGTGAGCTCAATGGGATGGTTTTGCTCGGCAATCCGGCTGAGCGCCGCGCGCGGCTCGCCCTGCCCTCCGGTGGCGAGGATCATGACCTGCCCGCGCGGCAGCCCCATCGCCGTGTCCCAATCCACCAGTTCGGGGAAGTCGGCGAGATAGCCGGACTGCTTGGAGACGTCGATGATGCGCTCGATCGACCGACCGGCCACGCACAGCGCCCGCCCGGTTTCTTTTGCGACTTCGCCCAAGGTCTGCAGCCGAGCGACATTGGAGGCGAAGGTCGTTACCAGCACGCGCCGCCCGTCCCATTTGCGAACTTCATCGAGCAAGCCCTTGTAAACAGCGCCTTCCGAGCCGCTGGATTTGGGATTGAAGACATTGGTGCTGTCGCAGACCAGCGCCAGCACGCCCTCGTCTCCAATTTCGCGCAATTCCTCTTCCGTAGTCGGCTCGCCGATGATCGGATCCTCGTCGAGCTTCCAGTCGCCGGTGTGGAAGATGCGGCCGTGCGGCGTGTCGATCAGCAGCGCATTGCCTTCGGCAATCGAGTGCGCGAGCGGCAGATAGGTGATGGTGAACGGACCCAGCTCGATCTCGCCGTGATCTTCCTCGATGATGTTGATCTCGATTGCGGTGTCGAGCCCGGCCTCTTCGAGCTTGCGCAGCACCAGCTCGGCGGTGAACGGCGTGGCATAGAGCGGAACGCCCAATTCCTCGGCGAAATAGGGCACCGCGCCGATGTGATCCTCGTGCGCATGTGTCAGCACCACGCCCAGCAGGTCCTTGCGGCGCTCCTCGATAAATTCGAGGTCGGCAAAGACCAGCTCGGTGCCCGGATACTCGTTGGCGCCGAAGGTCATGCCGAGGTCCACCATCAGCCATTTGCCCTGGCAGCCGTAGAGATTGACGTTCATGCCGATCTCGCCCGACCCACCGAGCGCAAGGAACAGCAGCTCGTCTTCCGGCGTGTAATCTTTTTTCATAGGTCTCTTATTGCTTCGATGCGTGTTCGGCGAGGATCGCGAGACCCTCGATGGTAAGGTCCGCATCGACGTGGTCGAAAATGTCGGTTTTCTCGTCGAACAGGATGGCAAGCCCGCCGGTCGCGACGACTTTCGCCGGGCGACCGATCTCCGCGCGCATGCGCTCGATCAGGCCTTCCATCATCGCGACATGCGCCCAGAACACGCCGATCAGCATCTGATCTTCGGTGTTGCGTCCGATAACGCTGGCGGTCTCCGGCGCGCGAATGGCGATGCGGGGGAGCTTGGCGGTCTTGCCGACGAGTGCGTCGAGAGAAAGATTGATCCCCGGCGCGATGATTCCGCCCTTGTAGGTGCCGTTGAAATCGATCGCCTCGAGCTTGGTCGCGGTGCCGAAATCGACGACGATCAGGTCGCCGCCATATTTCTCGTGCGCGGCGAGGATATTGAGCGCGCGGTCGGCGCCCAGCGAACTCGGCTGGTCGACATCGGCCTGGAACGGCCACGCCGCCTTGCCCTCGCCCGCGACCAGGGGCGCGATACCGAAATATTTCTCGCACAGCACGGTGAGGTTGTGGTTCGCGCGGGGGACCACGGAGGCAAAGATGATCTGCGTAATCTCTTCGCGCTGCACACCCTCGATCTGGAGCAACTGGAGCAGCCAGACGGCGTATTCGTCGCCCGTCCGCCGCGGGTCGGTCGCGATACGCCAGCGGGCGCGGATGTCGCGGCCTTCGAACAGCGCGAAGACGACATTGGTGTTCCCGACATCGGCGGCTAGCAGCATGTCTCTCTCGGCTCCTTCAGGCGAGCATCACATCGCCGGCGTGAATGGCACGGATGGTCCCGTCGTCCAAGCGCAGTTGCAGCGTGCCCTCGGCGTCGAGCCCGGCAAAGCGGCCGCTGAGCCTGCTGCCGTCGGGTTCATGAACCGAAAGCGCAGTGCCCTCCGGCGTCCCGCCAACCAGCCAGCGGCGGATCAGCGGATCGAGACCATAAGCGCGCCAGCGCTCGAGTTCACGATCCAGCGCTCCGGCCAGCGCTGCAGCAAAAAGATCGCGGTCGGGAGCCGGACCGAGTTGCGAAAGCGCAATAGTTTC
Source organism: Erythrobacter litoralis HTCC2594 (assembly GCF_000013005.1). GTDB lineage: Bacteria > Pseudomonadota > Alphaproteobacteria > Sphingomonadales > Sphingomonadaceae > Parerythrobacter > Parerythrobacter litoralis_A. The sequence continues at coordinate 1,369,605 of NC_007722.1, forward strand.
GCGATCGGGTAAGTCGGGCGCAGCGGCGAGGTTAACCCCGATGCCGATCACGACAGCGTCGCCTGCGCGCTCCAGAAGAACACCGCACAGCTTGGCTCCGCGCAGGAGCACGTCGTTGGGCCATTTGAGCATCAGTCCCGACGGGTCCGACACATGCGATGCGAGCGCCTCGTAAAGCGCCAACCCTGCAACCAGCGAAAGCGAATGCGCGAGCGGGTCCTGCGGCGCCCGATGCACGACCGTCGAGCCCATGAAATTGCCCGAACCATCGAACCAGGTCCGCCCCTGCCGTCCTCGGCCGGCTGTCTGGCGGTCTGCGACCAGCCAGTGCCCTTCCGGCACATGATCACCACCGCAGATGCGCGAAATCAGGTCGGCGTTAGTCGAGCCGGTTTCGGCGACGGTCTGAATCAAGAGGCGATGAACAGCGCCGACGCGGCGCTATCGGTCAGCCCGCCGAGCCAGCCCGTCAGCAGGTAACCGAGTGGCGAAACGACCACCGCCGCCAATATCAGCAGCACCCAATGGGCCGTATCCGAAGTGCCCTTCACGCGGTCGACCGCGTCATCGAAGAACATGACCTTGACGAACTTGATGTAGTAGAACGCACCGATGACGCTGGCAGCGATACCGAGCGCAGCCAGCAGCACCATGTCGGCCTGCACCGCGGCCTGAAAGACCACGAACTTGCCCCAGAAGCCCAGCAGCGGCGGGATGCCGGCGAGGCTGAACATCAGGAACAGCAGACACCATGCGAGCGCCGGACGCGTCGTCGAGAGCCCGGCAATATCGTCGAAGGTTTCGAGCGGGGTGCCGTCCTCATCCTTCAGCATCAGCAGCGCCACAAAACTGCCCAGCGCCATCACGACATAGATCGCGAGATAGGTCAGCATGGCGCTGAGGCCCGCGACGGTCGATGCGGCCAGGCCGATCAGGATGAAGCCGACATTGTTGATCGAGGAATAGGCCAGCAGTCGCTTGAGGTTGGTCTGGCCGATCGCGCCCAGCGCGCCGAGTACGATAGAGGCCAGCGCCGCGAAGATCACGATCTGCTGCCACGCCTCGGTCTGCTCGCCGAACGGGCTGAGCGCGACGCGCGCGGTCAGGGCAACGGCGGCCACCTTGGGCGCGGTGGCGAAGAATGTCGTCACCGGTGTCGGCGCGCCTTCGTAAACGTCCGGCGTCCACATGTGGAACGGCACGGCGGCGATCTTGAAGGCGAGACCGGCGAGCACGAAGATCACCCCGAACAGCGCGCCGGTCGACATGTCGCCGGTGAGCGCCCCACGCACGCCTTCGAAGTCGGTCGTTCCGGTAAAGCCGTAGACGAGGCTCATGCCGTACAGCAGGATACCCGAGGCTAACGCGCCGAGGACGAAGTACTTGAGGCCTGCCTCCGCCGAACGCGTGTCGTTGCGCAGGAAGCTGGCGAGGACATAGGCCGCGAGGCTGTTGAGCTCCAGGCCGATATAAAGCGTGATCAGATCCCCGGCGGAGACCATGATGCTCATGCCCAGCGTCGCCAGCAGGACGAGCACCGGATATTCCGGGCGCATGGCCTTGAGCCGGTCGAAGAAGGCCGGGGCGATCATCAGGCAGCCTATGGCCGAAAGGTAGATCAGGATCTTGGCAAAGCTGGCAAAGCTGTCCGCAAGGAACTGGCCGCCGAACGCGACGGTATCGGGCCCGCTCGCCCCACTGGTCAGCGCGGGTGCGACCATTACGGCGGCAGCGCCCAGCGTTGCCGCCGCAAGGATGCTTACAAGCCGCGCGGTCTTGTCGCCGACATAGGCAGTGATCAGGATCAGCGCCATGGCCGAGATCGCCATGACGATCTCGGGGAGGATCAGCGTGAGGGATGCATTGAGTTCCATCAGTGCGCTCCCCCTTCCTTGGCCTCGTAAGCGACGGCATTGGCGGCCTCCGCCCGTGGCTCACCCGCCGCCAGTTTCGCATCGCCTTCCGGCGCGGCGCGCGACAGGCGCGCGTCGAGCGCAGCGATGTCCTGCCGCATCGGGGCGAGGAAGCTTTCGGGATAGACGCCCATCCACAGCACGGCGGCGGCAATAGGGCCCAGCATCGCCCACTCGCGCAGGTTGAGATCCTTCATCGCCGCGGCGTCCTCGTTGACCTGCGTGCCGAAGACGACCCGGCGATAGAGATAGAGCATGTAGCCAGCTCCGAGGATGATGCCCGTGGTAAGGAACAGCGTCACTGAGCTGGAGACCTGGTAGGTGCCGGCAAGGCTGAGGAATTCCGCGACGAAGCCGCTTGTGCCCGGCAGGCCGATGCTGGCCATGGTGAAGAGGAGGAAGAACAGCGCATATTTGGGCATGTTGATGGCAAGCCCGCCGTAACGCCCGATCTCGCGCGTATGCAGCCGGTCGTAGATGATCCCCACGCACAGGAAGAGCGCGCCCGACACCAGGCCGTGGCTCAGCATCACGATCATTGCGCCTTCGAGGCCCTGGACGTTGAAGGCGAAGAGTGCCGCCGTCACGATCGCCATGTGCGCGACCGAGGAATAGGCGATCAGTTTCTTCATGTCCTCCTGCACCAGCGCAACGAGCGAGGTGTAGATCACCGCGATCATCGACAGGGCAAAGACCAGCCACGTGAACTGCGCGGAGGCTTCGGGGAACATCGGCAGACTGAAGCGAATGAAGCCGTAGCCGCCGAGCTTGAGCAGCACGCCGGCGAGGATCACCGAACCGGCAGTCGGCGCCTGCACGTGTGCGGCGGGCAGCCAGGTGTGGAAGGGGAACATCGGCACTTTCACCGCGAAGCTCGCGAAGAAGGCCAGCCACAGCCAGGTCTGCGCTTCCGGCGCGAAATCGTATTGCATCAGCGTCGGGATGTCGGAGGTGCCCGCTTCGTTCACCATCCAGAACATTGCGACCAGCATCAGGACCGAGCCGATCAGCGTATAGAGGAAGAACTTGAACGCTGCGTAGATGCGGTCCGCCCCGCCCCAGATGCCGATCAGCAGGTACATCGGGATCAGGCCGGCTTCGAAGAAGATGTAGAACAGGAACAAGTCCTGCGCGGCGAAGACGCCGATCATGAGCATCTCTGTCAGCAACAGCGCGGCCATGTATTCGCCGACGCGCTTCTGGATCGCTTCCCAGCTGGCGAGGACACAGATCGGCATCAGGAAGACGCTGAGCATAATGAGCAGCATCGCAATGCCATCGACGCCGAGGGCATAGTCGAATCCCGCAAACAGGTCTGCCCGCTCGGTGAACTGCCACTGCGGACCGCCGATTTCGAAACCTGCCCACAGCGCGATGCCCAGCGCGAGATTGATCATCGTGGCGACCAGCGCGACCATGCGCGCTGCCGACGCTTCGAGGAAATAGCAGGCAAGCGCCGCGACCAGCGGCACTACCAGGAGAGCAGTAAGGATAGGGAAGCCTTCCATCACAGGAGCACCCAGGTAACCGCGGCGACCAGGCCCAGCAGCATGATCAGCGCGTAGCTGTAGAGATAACCGGACTGCAGGCGCCTGGCCGCGCCAGAACCTTGCATGACGACCCATGCCGCGCCGTCAGGTCCGAAGCGCTTGATCACGCCGACATCGATGACGTGCCAGAACAGCCGCCCGAGCCAGAAGGCCGGCTTCACGAACAGCACGTTGTAGAGTTCGTCGAAATACCATTTGTTGAACAGGAATTTGTACACCGGCCCAAGCTGTTCGGCGGCCTTGCCCGGGATCGACGTGTCCTTGATGTAGGCAAACCAGGCGATGATGAACCCGAGGATCATGACGATTGTAGCCGTCAGTTTCACCCACAGCGGGACGGCATGCAGCGCGTGGATCAGGTTTTCGTTGAAGAAGATCGAATCGCCCCAGAAGGCGCCATTCACCGCATCGGCCGAACCGTCCACGAACGGATACTTGAAGACATAGCCCGCGAAAATCGCGCCGATTGTCAGGACGACCAGCGGGATCAGCATCGACCACGGACTCTCGTGCGGGTGATAGCCCGCGGTGCCATCGGCGTGCTCGGGCGACGGCACGGCATGCGCGACATCGTCGCCGCTGTCTTCCTGCACCGGCGGATTGCCGTGTTCGGGATCGTCGTGCCCGTGATGGACCGCGTGCTGGATATGCTCGCTTTCGGCCCAGCGCGGCTTGCCCCAGAAAGTCAGGAACATCAGGCGCCAGCTGTAGAAGCTGGTCAGCAGCGCGGCGAAAGCGCCGGCCCAGAAGGCGAACATGCCCATGTCGGTGCCGCGCGCAAAGGCAGCCTCGAGAATCGCGTCTTTCGAATAGAACCCCGCGAAGCCGAAAACGCCCAGCACGCCGACGCCGGTGATCGCCAGCGTGCCCGCCAGCATGGCCCAGAAAGTGATCGGGATATGCTTACGCAGCGCGCCGTAATAGCGCATGTCCTGCTCGTGATGCATCGCGTGGATGACCGAGCCTGCGCCCAGGAACAGCAGCGCCTTGAAGAAGGCGTGCGTGAAGAGGTGGAACATGGCGACGCCATAGGCGCCGACACCGGCGGCGAAGAACATGTAGCCGAGCTGCGAGCAGGTCGAATAGGCGATGACGCGCTTGATGTCCCACTGCGTCGTGCCGACCGTCGCCGCGAAGAGGCAGGTCGCTGCGCCGATGAAAGTCACGATGGCCAGCGCCGTCGGCGCGGTTTCGAACATCGGCGACAGGCGGCAGACCATGAACACGCCTGCGGTCACCATGGTCGCGGCGTGGATCAGTGCAGAGACCGGGGTCGGGCCTTCCATCGCGTCGGGCAACCAGGTGTGCAGGCCCAGCTGCGCCGATTTGCCCATCGCGCCGATGAACAGCAGGATGGCGAGGATATCCATTGTGTAGAAGCGGTAACCGAAGGCGCCGATTGTGCTGCCGCTCATCGACGGTGCCATCTCGAGGATTTCGGGGATCGAAACGGTGCCGAACACGAGGAAAGTGCCGAAGATGCCGAGCATGAAGCCCAGGTCGCCCACGCGGTTGACCACGAAAGCCTTGATCGCGGCGGCGTTGGCGCTCGGTTTCTTGAACCAGAACCCGATCAGCAGATAGCTGGCGAGGCCCACGCCTTCCCAACCGAAGAACATCTGCACCAGGTTGTCGGCGGTCACCAGCATCAGCATGGCGAAGGTGAACAACGAGAGATAGGCGAAGAAGCGCGGCTGGTCCGGGTCTTCCTCCATGTACCCCCAGGAATAGAGGTGCACGAGCGCGGAAACGCTGTTGATCACAACCAGCATGACAGCAGTCAGCGCATCGACGCGCAGCGCCCAGTCGAAGCTCATGGAGCCCGACTGCACCCATTGCAGCACGGGCACGACGGTCGCTTCCTGCGTGCCGGTGAGGAAGCCGATGAAGATCGGCCAGCTCAACGCGCAGGACAGGAACAGCGCGCCGGTCGTGATCGCCTTGGCGAACACGCTGGGCGCAGACTTGTTGACCAGCCCGGCGATTATCGACGCCAGCAAGGGGCCGAAAACGATGATCAGGATCGAGGACACCGGATTACCCCTTGAGCCGGTCGACGCTGTCGACGCTGATCGTGCCGCGGCTGCGGAAATAAATGACGAGGATCGCGAGGCCGATAGCCGCCTCGCCTGCCGCCACGGTCAGAACGAACATCGCGAAGATCTGGCCCGTCAAATCGCCGAGGAAGGAACTGAAAGCGACCAGATTCAGGTTCACCGCCAGCAGGATCAATTCGATCGCCATCAGGATGACGATGATGTTCTTGCGATTGAGGAAAATCCCCAGCACGCCGAGCACGAACAGGATCGTACTGACGACGATGTAGTGTTCGATGCCGATCACAGCTCGACCCCCTTCCCGATCTCGGGCTGCTTCATCACCGTCGCCTCTTCCGGACGGCGGCTGACCTGCTTGCCGATATTCTGGTGGCCGCGGGTGTTCTTGAGATCGCGGTGCGTCAGCACGATCGCGCCGATCATGGCAACCAGCAGGATCAGCCCCGCGCCCTCGAACAGGAACAGGTATTTGCCGTACATCAGCGCGCCGAGGCTCTCGATATTGGTCTCCCCCACCAGCGGCGCGGCGCTACCATCGGGGGTGCCAAGCTCGACGATACCGGCGCGGTAGGCACCGATGCCCAGCACCAGCTCCGCCAACAACACCAGCGCAATCGCGATGCCGAGCGGGAAGTTCTTGATGAAGCCGGCGCGCAGCTCGGCGAAATCGATGTCCAGCATCATCACCACGAACAGGAACAGCACCGCGACCGCGCCGACATAGACGATCACCAGCAGCATTGCGATGAACTCTGCCCCCAGCAGCACCATCAGCCCCGCCGCGTTGAAGAAAGCGAGGATCAGCCACAGCACCGAATGCACCGGATTGCGGCTCATGATCGTCAGCACGCCGCTGGCGATCATCAGCGCTGCGAACAGGTAAAAGGCGAATGCTTGTATCATGGTGCCCCGGTTTCGTCTGGCGCGCGGTTAGCGATACGGCGCATCGGCTTCAAGGTTTGCGGCGATCGCCCGCTCCCACTTGTCACCATTGGCGAGCAGCTTTGCCTTGTCGTAGAGCAGCTCCTCGCGGGTTTCGGTCGAATATTCGAAGTTCGGACCCTCGACGATGGCGTCCACCGGGCACGCTTCCTGGCAGAAGCCGCAATAGATGCACTTTGTCATATCGATATCGTAGCGGGTGGTGCGGCGGCTGCCGTCGTCGCGCGGTTCGCTCTCGATCGTGATCGCCTGCGCCGGGCAGACCGCCTCACACAGCTTGCAGGCGATGCAGCGTTCCTCGCCATTGGGATAGCGACGCAGCGCATGCTCGCCGCGGAAGCGCGGGCTCAGCGGGTTCTTTTCGAACGGGTAGTTGATCGTCGCCTTGGGCTTGAAGAAATACTTCAAGGTCAGCGCATGCGCCTTGAGGAATTCCCACAAGGTGAACGATTTGAGGAGTTGGGTTGCGGTGGTCATCCGTAGTGCCCCGTGGCCATCAGATAGCCGCTGATAAGGAAAACGAAGAGCAGGCTCATCGGCAGGAAGACCTTCCATCCGAGCCGCATCAGCTGGTCGTAACGGTACCGGGGCACGGTCGCCCAGATCCAGCTGAACATGAAGAAGAACAGGAAGGTCTTGATAAGGAACCAGAGGAAGCCCGGCACATAATAGAGCGGCGCCCAGTCGATCGGCGGCAGCCAACCGCCAAAGAACAGCACGGTGTTGAGCGAGCACAGCAACAGGATATTGGCATACTCACCGAGCCAGAACAGCGCGAAGCTCATGCTGGAATATTCGGTCTGGTAGCCCGCCACGAGCTCCGATTCCGCTTCGGTCAGGTCGAAGGGCGCGCGCTGCGTTTCGGCGAGGCAGGAGATGAAGAACAGCACCCACATCGGGAACAGCAGGATGTTGAAGAAATAGCCGTTGACGATGCCGAGCCCGTGCCCGCGCTGCGCCTCGACGATTTCGCTGAGGTTGAACGTGCCCGCCCACAGCACGACGCAGATCAGGATGAAGCCGATCGAGACTTCGTAAGAGATCATCTGAGCGGCGGCGCGCATGGCGGAGAAGAACGGGTATTTGGAGTTGCTAGCCCAGCCCGCCATGACGATGCCGTAGACACCCAGCGAGCTGATCGCGAGCACGTAGAGCAGGCCGACATTGATATCCGCCAGCACCATGCCGTCGCCGAACGGGATCACCGCCCAGGCGACTAGCGCAACGACGAAGGTCACGATCGGTGCGAGCAGGAAAATACCCTTGTTCGCCGCGCTGGGGATGATGGTTTCCTGCAGGAACACCTTGAGCCCGTCGGCGAAGCTTTGCAGCAGGCCGAAGGGCCCGACCACGTTGGGCCCGCGCCGCAGCATGATCGCGCCCAGCACCTTGCGGTCGACATAGATCACCATCGCGACCGCCAGCATCACCGGCAGCGCGATCAGCAGGATTCCGGCAATGGTCGCGGTAAACCACGCCCATTCGTAATTCATGCCGAGGGTTTGGAAGAATTCAGTCATTATTCGCCTCCTCCGCCGCAATCTCCGGCGCCGGAGCTCCCAAGATCATGGCCAGCTGCATATGCACCATAGCCAAGGCCAGCGGCTCCAGCGCGCTCACTATGCCGGTCCATTTTCCTGTCGGATACCTTCTTCGAAACCAGCACGATGGCAGCGATGGCCGAAGCGCTCACAATCACAGCGGCGAGGATAGTCAGAACGACGCTCATTCCGCCGCCTCCGCGAGTTCATCGCCATGCAGCAGCTCGGCCGAGCATTGCTGCATCACCGCGCTGGCGCGGGCGATGGGGTTGGTGAGGTAGAAATCCTTGATCGGATAGGCTTCGATAACGCCTTCGGCCTTGGCCTTGCTGTCCGCCTTGGGCAGCTTGCCGAGATCGGCGAGACCTTCTTCACCCAAGGCCGGTACTTCGGCGATCATGGCGCTCTGCAACTGGTCGAAGCTGTCAAAGCCGACCTCAACGCCAATCGCATCGGCCAGCGCGCGCAGGATGGTCCAGTCTTCGCGGGCATCGCCCGGCGCGAAGACGGCTTTCTCGGCATATTGGACGCGGCCTTCGGTATTGACGTAGGTGCCGTCTTTCTCGGCATAGCTCGCCGCGGGCAGGATGATATCCGCCGCATGCGCGCCCTTGTCGCCGTGGTGGCCGATATAGACCTTGAGGCTGTCGGCGAACGGTTCGAAATCCATCTCGTCCGCGCCTAGCGCCAGCAGAACCTTGGGCGCGGCCTTGGCGATGTCCTTCACCCCGCCCTTCTGCGCATAGCCGAGCATCAGCCCGCCCATGCGCGCGGCGGAGAAGTGCAGCACGTTGAAGCCGTTCCAGCCGTCCTTGATGCAGCCGAGCGTATCGGCGGCGGCAAGACCTGCGCCAAGAGCGCCCTTGGCCAAGGCTGCGCCGCCCATGATGATGGCGGAACGCTCAGCGCCCTTGAAGTTATCGACCAGATCGCTCGGCAGGTCCGACAGCACCGCGAGGTCACTTCCGAGGAACGTCGCTGGGAAAGTGGTCTCCCACTCCGGCCCGATCACGAACACCTTGGCGCCGCGCTTCACCGCCTTGCGCAAACGCACGTTTACCAGCGGCGCTTCCCAGCGGATGTGGCTGCCGACGATCAGGATCGCATCGGCGGTCTCGATACCGGCCAGCGTCGAATTGAAATTGACCGCCGCGAGGTTCGACACGTCATAGTCCATGCCGGTCTGGCGGCCTTCGAGCAGGTCCGACCCGCACGCCTTGAGCAGCGCCTTGGCCGCAAACATCGTCTCGCAATCGACCAGATCGCCTGCGACGGCGGCGATGCTCGAGGTGTTGCCCTTGAGCTGTTTCGCAATCGCCTTGAAGGCCTCGTCCCATCCCGCAGGCTGCAACTTGCCGCGCTTGCGCATGAAGACCTTGTCGAGCCGCCGTTTGATGAGGCCATCAACCTGGTAGCGGCCCTTGTCGCTGACCCATTCTTCATTGACGTCGTCATTGATGCGCGGGAGCGCGCGCATGACTTCGCGGCCTTTGGAATGGAGCGTGATATTGGCGCCGACAGCGTCCGACACATCGATGCTGAGCGTGCGTTTCAATTCCCACGGACGCGCTTCGAAAGCATAGGGCCGGCTGGTCAGCGCGCCGACCGGGCATAGGTCGATCACATTGGCCGACAGCTCATGCTCGGCGGCCTGCTCCAGATAAGTGGTGATCTGCATGTCCTCGCCGCGATAGAGCGCGCCGATTTCGTCCACGCCGGCGATTTCTTCGGAAAAGCGCACGCAGCGGGTGCAGTGGATGCAGCGGGTCATGATCGTTTTGATCAGTGGGCCCATGTATTTCTCGGTCACCGCCCGCTTGTTCATATCGTAGCGCGAACCGCCACGACCGTAGGCAACGGCCTGGTCCTGAAGGTCGCATTCGCCGCCCTGGTCGCAGATCGGGCAGTCGAGCGGGTGGTTGATGAGCAGGAATTCCATCACGCCTTCGCGCGCGGTCTTGACCATCTCGCTGTCGGTGCGGATTTCCTGCCCGTCGGCCGCGGGCAGCGCGCAGCTCGCCTGCGGCTTGGGTGGACCCGGCTTCACCTCGACCAGACACATGCGGCAATTGCCGGCGATGCTCAGCCGTTCGTGATAGCAGAAGCGCGGAATTTCCTTCCCCGCCATCTCGCAGGCCTGGAGGACGGTTGCGCCGTCCGGAACCTCGAGTTCCTGTCCGTCTACGGTGACTTTAGGCATCGGTTTGGGCCTTCTGGGCTGCAAGCAGGCGGAAAGAAGCGGTGGCGAGCATGGCGCGCATCGCGAGCGGGGAGGCTTCGACCGGCGCGCCGCGCGAGGTGCAGACGTCCTTGACTGCGGCCAGTTCTTTCAGCGAAGCCAGTTCCGCTTCTGAATTGATCTCGGTGCCGAACAGCCGGGCCACGAGATGGGGTGCACCGCGCGTCATGCAGGATGCAACCTGGTCGGTATAGGAATAGGTCGGCGCTTCGGGGCCGATGGCCGCCATCGAAAGGCGCGTGATCAACGGTGCTTCGTCGCGTTCGATCATGCGTTCGGCGAGACCGCCGGCGAAGGGCAGCCCGGTAAGGCGGATTTGACGATAGGCGCGCGGCATGGCCTCGAAACATTCCGAACTGACGCGCTTTTGCGCCAGTTGCTGGATCGCGGACTTGTAACCGTCTTCGCGATAGTCCTGCATCAGGGTCGCAGCGACTTCCTGCGCATTCTCATCGGCGATGCAGGCGGTCCACGCCTCAACCGCTTCACGCTGCTTTTCGACGCTGCGTTCCATCTTCTTGGGCTGCGCATGGGCTGCTCCAGCCAAAAGGCTCGCTGCGACGGCAAGGGCGACGACCCACTTCATTCCGCAGCCTCCGCGAATTTGGTGTTATGCTCTTCGATCCGGCGCTCCAGTTCCGGGCGGAAGTGGCGGATAAGGCCCTGGATCGGCCACGCCGCGGCATCGCCGAGCGCGCAGATGGTGTGGCCTTCGACCTGCTTGGTCACTTGCTGCAGCATGTCGATTTCCTCGATCGCCGCATCGCCGGTGCGCAGGCGCTCCATCATGCGCCACATCCAGCCGGTGCCTTCGCGGCAGGGCGTGCATTGGCCGCAAGATTCATGTTTGTAGAAATAGCTGATGCGGCTGATCGCGCGGACGATATCGGTCGACTTGTCCATCACGATCACCGCCGCCGTGCCGAGGCCGGAGCCGACGTCTTTCAGCCCGTCGAAATCCATCGGCGCTTGGCGGATCTGCTCGGCGGGGACGAGCGGCACCGAGCTGCCGCCAGGGATCACCGCCAGCAGATTGTCCCACCCGCCGGTAATGCCGCCGCAATGCTTTTCGATCAGCTCCTCGAAGGGAATGCTCATCGCTTCTTCGACGACGCAGGGCTTTTCGACATGACCGCTGATCTGGAAGAGCTTGGTGCCGTGATTGTTTTCGCGCCCGAAGCTCGCGAACCAGTTGCCGCCGCGCCGCAGGATCGTCGGCACGACCGCGATGCTCTCGACATTGTTGACAGTGGTCGGGCAGCCATAGAGGCCCGCGCCGGCCGGGAATGGCGGCTTCAGGCGGGGCTGGCCCTTTTTGCCTTCCAGGCTCTCGATCATCGCGGTTTCTTCGCCGCAGATATAGGCGCCCGCGCCGCGGTGCAGGAAGACATCGTAATCGAAACCCGAGCCGCTGGCATTCTTGCCGATCAGGCCCGCGTCATAAGCCTCGTCGATGGCCGCCTGCAGCGTCTCGGCCTCGCGGATATACTCGCCGCGGATGTAGATATAGGCGGCGCGCGCGCGCATCGCGAAACCGGCGACGAGTGCGCCTTCGATCAGCTTGTGCGGATCGTGGCGGATGATCTCGCGGTCCTTGCACGAACCGGGTTCGGATTCGTCGGCATTGATCACGAGGAAGCTCGGGCGACCGTCTTTCGATTCTTTCGGCATAAACGACCATTTGAGGCCGGTCGGGAAGCCCGCCCCGCCCCGCCCGCGCAGGCCGGAGGTCTTGATCTCTTCGATGATATTCTCTTCGCCGCGCGCGATCAGGGCCTTGGTATCGTCCCAGTCCCCGCGCGCCTGCGCAGCCTTCAGCCCCCAGTCCTGGAAACCGTAGACGTTGGTGAAGATGCGGTCCTTGTCAGCCAGCATCGTCGATATCCTTCCTGTTTCCCGCCCTCAGCTGCCGCAGGCACAGCACCTGAAAGATCAGGCCCATTGCCAGCATGGCGATACCGGCGGTGCGATTGCCGTCGACCGTGAGGAACACCCCGCCGAACACGCCGACGAGACCTGCAATGGCGAGCGCGATCGTGCTGCCGCTCATCCGATCGCTCCCTGCTGCCACAGCGCTGCCAACACGGCGAAAATGACGATGATCACGCCCACGCGCGCCAGCCCCATCAGCACCTTGTAGGCGATGAAGGCCAGCCCGAGCGCGACTATGATCGAGACGAATTCCATCGCTCACCACTCGCTCCGGTAATCGTGATTGGCGTCGACCATTTCCTTGAGCGTCGTCGGCCCGCCCAGGGGCTCCGACGTGTGCCGCCCCGGCTCCTGCGTGCCGGTCTTCGGCTGCTCGCCCGCCGCGAGCGCGTCGAGCACGGCATCGAGGCGTTCGGGCGTCAGGTCTTCGTAATTGTCGTCGTTGATCTGGACCATCGGCGCGGTGGCGCAATTGCCCATGCATTCGACTTCGGTGAGGGTCCAGAGGCCATCTGCCGAGACCCTGCCCTTCTCCATCCCGCGCTTCTTGCAGGCGGCAATGATCTCGTCGCTGCCGCGCAGCATGCAGGGCGTCGTGCCGCATACCTGCACGTGGTATTTCCCGACCGGCTGGAGGTTGTACATGAAATAGAAGGTCGCGACCTCGACCACGCGGATCACCGGCATGTCGAGATAGTCGGCGACATATTCCATCACCGGCAGCGGCAGCCACCCCTGCGTGTTGGTCTCTTCGCCGACCTGGGCCTGGGCGAGAAACAGCAGCGGCATCACCGCGCTGCGCTGGCGCCCTTCAGGGTATTTGGCGATATGCTTGTCCGCTTCGGCCTTGTTCGCGGCCGTGAAGACGAAGTTGCCCCAGCGCTCGCGCAGTTCGGGCGTATCGGCGGCGAGAGAACGATCAGCCATGGTTCAACCTGTGTTGCAGATAGCGGCCGACATAGAGGCCGATGACAGCGGCACCCGCCGTCGACGTGATTTCCTTGAAGCTCGGCGCCCCGTGAAACACGGCAAGATAAGCCGCAATCGCCGAAGCGAACGCCGCAAACGCCGCGATGAAGATGAACAGTTCGCGGAGGATCACCGGTCACACTCCCCGAACACCACGTCGATTGCGCCGAGGATGGCGGTCGCGTCGGGCAGCATGTGGCCCTTGGACATGAAGTCCATCGCTTGCAGGTGCGAAAACGCGGTCGGGCGGATCTTGCAGCGATATGGCTTGTTGGTGCCGTCGGCGACCAGATAGACGCCGAATTCGCCCTTGGGGCTTTCCGTCGCCACGTAGACTTCGCCCGCCGGAACGTGGAAGCCCTCGGTGTAGAGCTTGAAGTGATGGATCAGCGCTTCCATCGACTGTTTCATCCTGCCGCGCGACGGGGGCGAGACTTTACCGTCGGTGCTGGCAATCGGGCCCTGCGGCATTTGCGCAAGGCACTGCTTGATGATCTTTGCGCTCTCGTAAACTTCCTTCACGCGCACGGAGAAGCGGTCGTAGCAATCCGAATTGGTGCCGACGGGGATGTCGAATTCCATCCGGTCATAGACGTCGTAAGGCTGCGACTTGCGCAGGTCCCACGGGATGCCCGCCGCACGGATCATCGGGCCGGAGAAGCCCCATTTAACCGCATCGTCCTTGCTGACGACGGCGATATCGACGTTGCGCTGCTTGAAGATGCGGTTGTCGAGCACGAGGCTCATCGCGTCGCCGAACAGTTCGGGCAGGCGCGTATCGAGCCACTCGCCGATATCGACCAGCAGCTTTTCCGGCACGTCCTGGTGGACGCCGCCGGGGCGGAACCACGCCATATGCATACGCGCGCCCGAAGCCCGCTCGAAGAAATTCATGCAGTCTTCGCGCAATTCGAACATCCACAGGTTCGGCGTAAAGGCGCCGACATCGAGGACATGCGCGCCGAGGTTGAGCATGTGGTTGGAAATGCGGGTCAATTCGGCGAACAGCACGCGAAGGTACTGCGCCCGCTCGGGCACTTCGATGTTGAGCAGCTTCTCGATCGCGAGCACGTAGCTGTGCTCCATGCAAAGAGGCGAACAATAGTCGAGCCGGTCGAAATAGGGCAGCGCCTGCAGATAGGTCTTGTGCTCGATCAGCTTCTCGGTGCCGCGGTGGAGCAGGCCGACATGCGGGTCGACGCGTTCGATGATTTCGCCGTCCAGCTCCATGATCATGCGCAGCACGCCGTGGGCCGCCGGGTGCTGGGGCCCGAAATTGATCGTGTAGTTGGTGATCACGTCCCCGTCGGTGGTGGGGCTTTCTTCGATGTGAACGCTCATCCGCAGATCCAATCGCCGCTATAGCTCTGTGTCGTGCCCGCGCTGTCGGTGACGACCATGTTGGCGGCGCGGCGCGCTTCGTTGCCGGCGGTCGGGGCCACGCTGATGCTGACACCCTGCGTCGAGAAAGTCGTGCCGGCCCTGATTGCCGACAGGCCGCCCGACGCATCGACGGTTATCAGTTCCCCGCCGATCCGTACGACACCCTTGCCGCTCTGATCGTTGCCCGACGTGTAGAGGATTTCCCGGCCCAGTTCCTGGAAGGTGCAGCCGCCCTGGCGCGTGCCGAGATCGACCATCCCGATATCGCCGAGCCGCTCGAGCTGTTTGGGATCCGCGCCGGACGGGATCTGCGCGGCCGGAGCATTGGGCTGTGCCGCCTGCGCCTCCACCTCGGCTTGCGAAGGACCGGTCGCCTGGCCATTCGCGCCAACGCGATTGGCGAAATCGTCCGCGCTCTGCTCTTCGCCGGCTTGCGAGCAGGCCGCAAGCGCCAGCGAGACGGTCGCCGCAAAAGTGGACGCGCGCACCGGCATCATGCGTCGTCCTCCTCTTCGTCATCCATGGCAGGCGGATCGGCAGGCGTGCCCTCGGCGGCCTTGGCGTTCGCCCTGGCACCCGCACCGGTGTCTTCCGGTCCTTCGGTCACCATCGGATCGTCGATCGGAGGCATGTCGGCCTTCTCGTCGCCCGGCAGCGGCGGGGTCATGCCTTCCCATGGGCTGAGAAAATCGAACGTGCGCAGGTCCTGCGCCAGCTCGACCGGTTCGTACACGACGCGCTGCTCCTCTTCGGAATAGCGCAGCTCGGTATAGCCAGTCAGCGGGAAGTCCTTGCGGAAGGGGTGCCCTTCGAAGCCGTAATCGGTAAGGATGCGGCGAAGATCGGTATTGCCGTCGAACAATACGCCGTAGAGGTCGAACACTTCACGCTCGAGCCAGCCGGCATTGGGCCACAGCGTCGTGACGGTCGGAACAGGCGTTTTCTCGTCCGTGCTTACCTTGACCATCACGCGGTGGTTCTTCGTCAGACTGAGCAGCATGTAGACGACTTCGAACCGCTCGGGCCGCTCGGGATAGTCGACCCCCGCGATTTCCATCAGTTGCTGGTAATCGTGATCGTCGCGCAGGGTGCGCAGCACGTCTTCGATAGCATCGCGCTCGACGGTGATGATGATCTCGCCATACTTCTCGTGCGAAGCGGCGACATAATCGCCCAGCGCCTTCACCAGCGTGCCGCGCACGCCGTCGTTGGAGGCATATTTGGGGGCGGAGTGAACGACAGCCATCTTAGCGCGAGCCTCTCATCGCTCGATCGTCCCGGAGCGGCGGATCTTCCGCTGCAACTGCATCACGCCGTAGAGCAGCGCTTCCGCGGTCGGCGGGCAGCCTGGCACATAGATATCGACCGGCACGATGCGGTCGCAGCCGCGCACGACCGAATAGCTGTAGTGGTAATACCCACCGCCATTAGCGCAGCTACCCATGCTGATCACGTATTTCGGGTCCGACATCTGGTCGTAGACCTTGCGCAGCGCGGGGGCCATCTTGTTGCAGAGCGTGCCCGCGACGATCATCACGTCGCTCTGGCGAGGGGATGCGCGTGGTGCAGCGCCGAAACGCTCCATGTCGTAGCGCGGCATGTTGACGTGGATCATCTCGACCGCGCAGCAGGCCAGGCCGAAGGTCATCCACCACAGCGAACCGGTGCGCGCCCACTGGAACAGGTCCTCGGTGCTTGTGACGAGGAAGCCCTTGTCGTTGACCTCGGTCTGCAGCGCGTTGAAATAATCGCCATCGGGCTGACGCACTTCGCCGCCCCTGGCGGTCGGTGCATCGTGGAGGGCTCGATTGTGATCGGCAGTCATCGTGCCGTAATTATCGACCCGCGACTGACCGCCGGTCACATCGGAAGGCGTGAGGCCTGCGAGGCGCGTGTTGTTATTCTGCGTGCTCATGTCATTCCCACTCCAGCGCGCCCTTCTTCCACTCGTAGGCAAAACCCACGGTGAGGATGACGAGGAAGATCATCATGCCGATCCAGCCGATCCATCCGCTGTGATCCAAGCTGACCGCCCACGGAAACAGGAAGGCCACTTCGAGGTCGAAGATGATGAACAGGATCGCGACGAGATAGAACCGCACGTCGAAGCGGCTGCGGGCATCCTCGAAGGCGGGGAAGCCGCACTCGTACTCGCTGAGCTTTTCCGCATTGGGGTTGTGCGCGCCCGTCAGTCGCGAAACGCCCATCGGCAGAAACACGAACAGGGCCGACAATCCCACTGCGATGAACAGGAAGATCAGGATCGGGAGATATTGCGAAAGGTCGACCAAGGTGCTGACTCATCAGGCTGCATTTTCGTTGGGTGCGCCCTAGTCCCCGCACCCATCCGGCGCAAGGGGGCGAAGGGCGGTATCGCGCCGCAAAACGTGCAAAATGTGCAAGATGGGATGAGCTCCAGCGCAGGCTGGGGCCTCCATTAATCTCGTTCTACGCCGGTGAAGTCCCGGCCTGCGCTGGGACGCTCGCTTCGCTCACGCCTTCTTCATCTCGCGCGCGATGGTCTTGCGGGTGGTGTCGCCGAAGGGCGGCTTCAGGCCTGCCAGCTTAGCGATATCGGCCTTGGGCTGCGTGTACACGCTGCGCGCGTGGCTGAACTCCTTGAAGCCTTCCGGCCCGTGATAGGAACCGATCCCGCTCGGGCCGACGCCGCCGAACGGCAGATCGTCCATCGAGACATGCATGATAACGTCGTTGACCGTGACACCGCCCGAAATCGTGCGCTGCAAAACATGCTCGCGCTCGCCCGCATCGCTGCCGAAATAATAGAGGCCGAGCGGGCGGTCGTTCCTGTTCACATAGTCGATCGCTTCGTCGACGTTCTTGTATGTCTTCACCGGCAGGACCGGGCCGAAAATCTCTTCCTGCATCGCCATCATGTCGTCGCTGACGTTGCGCAGGATCGTCAGCGGCATCTTGCGGGCGTTGGTGGAGGAGAAATCCTCGTTGGCCGGATTGACCTCGATCACGTCCGCGCCCTTGTCGCGCGCATCGGCGACCATGCTCTGCAATCGGTCGAAGTGGCGGTCGGTGACGACCGAGGTGTAATCGTCGTTGTCGAGCAGCGTCGGATACATATTGTGCGCCGCCTGGCGGACGGAATCGACAGCCGTCTGCTCCTTGTCCTCGGGCACATACATGTAGTCGGGCGCGAGGCATATCTGCCCGGCATTGAGCATCTTGCCCATCGCGATCCGCTCGCCCGCCTGTTCGAAATTGGCGCTGCGTCCGAGGAAGACGGGCGACTTGCCGCCCAGTTCCAAGGTGACCGGCACAAGATTGCGCGCTGCGGCTTCCATCACCTTGCGGCCCGTAGCGGTCGAACCGGTGAAGAGCAGGTGATCGAACGGCAGCGAGGAGAACGCGGCAGCCACTTCCGGGCTACCGGTGATGACGGCGACCTCTTCCTCGGCGAAATACTTGGCGACCAGCTCGGCGGTCAGCTCGCTGGTCTTTTCGGTGAACTCGCTGGGCTTGATCATCGCGCGGTTGCCCGCCGCGAGGATCTGCATCAGCGGGCCGATCGACAGGTTGACCGGGAAGTTCCAAGGGCTGAGGATTCCGACCACGCCCTTGGGCTCGTAACGCAGCTCCGCCTTCGCGCCGAGCAGGCCGAGCGGGAACCGCGTGCCGCGCTTTTCGGGCCTGGCCCACTTGTCCATGTGCTTGAAGCAGTATTTGCCGAAACCGATCGTGCCGGTGATGTCGGTGATCATCGAGGCTTCGTGGCTGCGATTGCCGAAATCCGCGCTCATCGCCCGCGCCAGATCGTCGCCGTGATCGACCAGCAGCGCGATGGCGCGCTTGATCCGGTCGCGCCGGGCGCTCATCGGTTCGGGACGCGCGGCGGTGAAGGCATCGCGCTGCCGCTTCAGGATCGCTTCCATCTCGGATTTCTTGTCGTCGGCCATGGGATTTTCCTCTTCCGGTTTCGCTTTGCGACTTGTTTCCACGAAATCGTCGCATGTGACAAGCGGAGGCGTGATCCTGCCTATCGCGCCTGCAAACGTATCCTGTTTGAATTTGCCGCAGTGCAGCACTAGGTGATCAACCAAGCAATCGATTCACCAGAAAGGTCCCTCCCAATGACCCAGTTCGCCGCCTCCGACCCCGTCGTAATCCTCTCCTACGCCCGCACCCCGATGGGCGGCATGCAGGGCGCGCTCGCCGATGTCTCGGCCACCGATCTTGGGGCGACGGCGGTGAAGGCGGCGGTCGAGCGCTCGGGCGTGCCGGTCGACAAGTTCGACCGCACCTACATGGGTTGCGTCCTGCCGGCTGGTCTCGGCCAGGCCCCTGCCCGCCAGGCTTCGATCAAGGCGGGCCTGCCGAAATCGGTCCAGGCGACTACCGTCAACAAGGTTTGCGGCAGCGGCATGCAGACGGTCATCATGGGCGCAGAAGCGCTCGCCAGCGGCACGGTGGACTATGTCGTCTCCGGCGGCATGGAGAGCATGACCAACGCGCCCTATCTCTTGAAAAAGCACCGCAGCGGCGCGCGGCTGGGCCACGATACGACCTACGACCACATGTTCCTCGACGGGCTGGAAGATGCCTACGAGGAAGGCCGGGCGATGGGCACCTTTGCGCAGGATACCGCAAACGAATACCAGCTCACCCGCGAGCAGATGGACGACTATTCGATCGAATCGCTGCGCCGCGCCAATGCCGCGATCGAGAGCGGCGCTTTCGCCGACGAGGTCGTGCCGGTCAGCTTCTCGACCCGCCGCGGCGACGTGACGGTCGAGCATGACGAGCAGCCCGGCAAAGGCAAGCCGGACAAGATCCCGACCCTGCGGCCCGCATTCGCCAAGGATGGCACGATTACCGCGGCGACCTCCTCCTCGATCTCCGACGGCGCGGCGGCCGTCGTCTTGACGCGCGAGAGCCTCGCGAGAGAGAATGGCCAGACACCCGTCGCGAAGATCGTCGCCATGGCAGCGCACGCGCAGGAGCCTTCCGAGTTCACGGTGGCTCCGATCGGCGCGATCGAGAAGGTGCTCGAGAAAGCCGGCTGGTCCGCGGACGAGGTCGATCTGTGGGAAGTCAACGAAGCCTTCGCCTGCGTCGCCATGTTCGCCATGCGCGACATCGGCATCCCGCACGACAAGATCAACATCAACGGCGGCGGCACCGCACTCGGCCACCCGATCGGCGCGAGCGGCACGCGCATAATCGTGACGCTTCTCAACGCCTTGAAAAACCAGGGCAAGACGAAGGGCGTTGCCAGCCTCTGCATCGGCGGCGGCGAAGCGACTGCGGTGGCGGTCGAACTCGTCTGAGCCAGCCGCGCGCCGATTCGGCGTTTCCTTTCAGCGGTGTTACACTGTCGGCCTCTTTGAGAGGGAGGTTCGATATGAAGAAGCTCGTTGTATGTTTGAGCGTTGCGGTCTTGGCCGCCTGCTCGCAACCGGACGCGCCTGCCGAAGAGGCACCGGCGGCTGTCGAGACCCCGAGCGCCGCCGTCACCCCGGGCTTTTACGAGACGATGAATTCCGAAGGTACGCTGGGCGGTGCGCAGCTGATGGAAGACGGCTCCTACCGG
Source organism: Erythrobacter litoralis HTCC2594 (assembly GCF_000013005.1). GTDB lineage: Bacteria > Pseudomonadota > Alphaproteobacteria > Sphingomonadales > Sphingomonadaceae > Parerythrobacter > Parerythrobacter litoralis_A. The sequence goes on from NC_007722.1 coordinate 1,389,694, forward strand.
TTGTTCGGCCGGGACGGAAACGACACCGGCAACGGCACCTGGACCAGTGTCGGCAAGCGCTCGTGCTTCGACCCGGCGGGAGATGACAGCCCCGAGATTTGCTACACATCGAGCGAGCCGGACGAAAGCGGACGGTTCGATGCGACCAGCGAGAGCGGCGATTTGCGGATAACCGTCAGGCCGATCGGCGGCCCGGAAGAAATAGGCTCGCAGCCGTAAGCGTGCCCGTTAAGGCGTGCCGGCGCCCCACAGGCGCGCTTCGGGCACATAGCCTTCGCGCCCTTCGACGCTGAAGACGCACCATCCGGCCTCGCAATCGCCCAGCGTGCCGACAACGCCGGGCTCGAGGTTCCACTTGAGTGAGGAATTGTCGGCCGGGGCCGCCCGCATCGGCGCGAGGCCCTCCCCCGTGACCACGCCGCCGCGTTCAGTGCTGAGCATGCGCGCGGCGACCCAGCCCTGATCACCGACCGGGTCCTCGATGTAGCGCCACCCGTCTTTCAGGCGCAGAACCTTCACCGGCAACCCTTCGCGCTTGAACACCCATTGGATCCTGTATTCCGTACTCGGCCCGACGCGCATGTTGAGTTCGGTCGTATTGATCGACGCCCAATAGGGCACTTCGCGCTGCTGCGCGGCGGCAGAACCGCAGGCAGCGAGCACGAGGCAGAGCGGAATGAGAATTGCGGTCCGGACCATGATGCAGACAATTTATGGTAAATACCCCCTTCCCCGCAAGACTTTGCGCGCGCCGACTTGACCCAATTCGCGGCTATGTCCAAGCACGGGACAGATGAGCGACCCAGAGAACACCACCGCCCGCCGGATCGAAGGCACACCCAAGGTCGTGGTGACGCGCCACCTGATGCCCTCGGTCGAGGCGCGCATGCGCGAACTCTACGACGCAACGCTCAATCCCGACGATCACCCGATGAGCCGGGAGCAATTGGCCGCCGCCATGGCCGATTGCGATGTTCTGGTTCCGACCGTGACCGACCGGATCGATGCCGATCTGATCGCCGGCGCAGGGGAGCGGCTGAAACTGATCGCCAATTTCGGCGCGGGAACCGATCACATCGACCTCGCCGCAGCCGCCAAACGCAAGATCATGGTCACCAACACGCCGAGCGTGTTCACCGACGACACCGCCGACATCGCGATGCTCGGCATTATCGGCGTGCCGCGACGGATTCGCGAAGGCGTCGAACTGGTGCGCAGCGGCAAATGGACCGGCTGGGCACCATCGGGGATGCTGGGGCGAAAGATCGGCGGCAAGGTGCTCGGCATCGTCGGCATGGGCCGGATCGGACAGGCGGTCGCGCACCGCGCCAAGGCCTTCGGGCTCGACATCGCTTATCACAACCGCAAGCGCCTGCCCGAAGCGGTCGAGCGGATGCTGGGTGCCCGCTTTGTCGGCGACCTCGACACGCTGGTCGCCGAAGCGGACATCCTCTCGCTGCATTGCCCCGCGACACAGGATACGATCGGCATGCTCGACGCGCGGCGGATCGGCCTGATGAAGCCGGGGGCCAGCCTCATCAACACGGCGCGCGGGGAACTGGTCGATCAGGAGGCGCTGATCTCTGCGCTGGAGCAAGGCCATCTCGCCGGGGCGGGTCTCGATGTATATCCCGACGAACCCAATGTCGACAAGCGACTGATCCGCCACCCCAATGTCATGACCCTGCCGCATATCGGCAGCGCCACTGCCGAAGGGCGCGAGGCCTCGGGCGAGAAAGTGATCGCCAACATCCGCTTCTGGGCCGACGGCCACCGCCCGCCCGACCAGGTCCTCGACGCGCTGGTCTGACATCCCCGCACCGCGCAACCGTCAAACTGCCGGATAACCGGCAGCATTCCGCTTGTGCGCGCGGTTAAACACGCCATAACCTTCGGCCGATATGCGCGCTGCCTGACCATCCTGCGCGCCGAGGGGGATACGATGCGTCGCTTGTTTTCCGCAGCAGTACTCGCAAGCTTGCCCGGCACGCTCGCCGCGCAGGACGTGACGCAGATCGCGCTCAGCGATGGTGGCGATACCGCCTGGATCCTGACCGCCTCCGCGCTGGTGCTGATGATGACCCTGCCGGGCCTCGGGCTGTTTTACGGCGGGCTGGTGAGAGCGAAGAATTTCCTCTCGGTTCTGCTGCAGGTCGGCGCGGTCGCTTCGGTCGCTTCGGTCTTGTGGGTCGTCGTCGGCTATACCCTCGCTTTCGGCGCGGTAACCAATGGGTGGCTCGGCGCGGGCAATGCATGGATGCTGATCGATCTCGCCAGTGTTCGTGAGGGCCTGACCATACCCGAAAGCACGTTCGCCCTGTTCCAGATGACCTTTGCCGTGATCACGCCGGCCCTGATGGTCGGCGCCTGGGTCGAGCGTGCACGTTTCGGCTGGGTCGTCGGGTTCTGTGCGCTGTGGGGCTTGGTCGTCTACGCTCCGGTCGCGCACTGGGTCTGGGGTGGAGGCTGGCTCTCAGGCTTCGGTGTGCTCGATTTTGCCGGCGGTATCGTCGTGCATACGACCGCAGGGGTCTCCGCGCTGGTGATCGCCCTGCTGCTGGGCCGTCGCGACGGTTTCCCGAAATCGCCGCTGCTCCCGCATGCGCCGGCTCTGACCATGGCAGGTGCCGCGCTGCTGTGGGTCGGCTGGTTCGGCTTCAACGGTGGCAGCGCGCTGACCGCCACCGACGACGCTTCGACCGCGATCATCAACACCCATGTGGCAGCAGCTACGGCAACGCTGGTCTGGTTGCTGATCGAAAAGGTGAGTCTGGGCAAGCCTACCAGCGTCGGCTGGGCAACCGGAGCCATTGCGGGCCTCGCCACGATCACGCCTGCGGCGGGCTTCGTCGGCCCGGGCGCGGCGATCGTGATGGGCGTGCTCGCTTCGGTGGTCTGCTATTACGCGATCCAGCTATTCAAGCAGAAGCTGCACATCGACGATTCGCTCGATGTCTTTGCCGTCCACGGCGTCGGCGGCATGCTCGGCTCGCTTCTCCTGGCGGTATTCCTGTCAACGAGCTTCGGCGGCCTCGGCTACGGCGAAGGCGCGACGATGGTGTCGCAGCTCATCGCCCAGGCGATCGGCATCGGCGCGGTGGCCCTGTTCAGCGCAGTCGCCACCGCGATCCTCGCGCTGATGGTCAGTGTGATCTTCCCCATGCGCGCCAGCGAAGACGACGAGCGGAACGGCCTCGATATCGCAGCTCATGGCGAGCGAGCCTGGGATCTCGATTAGAGCTCTAGGTGGAAAAAACGGTTGAAATCGCTCCCGACATAGTCGGCAAAAGGTTGGCCGGGCTTGAAACCGAACGAGCGATATAGCCCCTCCGCCGGTGCGAATAGCTCGCCCGACCCGGTTTCCAGACTGACGCGGCTCTTGCCCGCTGCGTGTGCGCGATCGACGAGGTGCTGGAGAATCGCCTTGCCAGCTCCCCGTCCTCGCGCTGCCGGAGAAGCCCGCATCGATTTGATTTCGGCGTAATCGTCCGCCCACCGCAATGCGCCAATAGCCAGCAGATCCGCCCCATCCCATGCTGCGAAGACTTCTATTCCGGGTACGCGCAGCGCATCGAGATCAAGTACATGCGCCTTGCTCGGCGGCGAATAGGCCGTCATCTCGGCATGATGTAGTTCTAGCAGCGCGCGAACTTCCGGTTCGGAAAGATCGGTCGCGCGTATTCGCATAATGCCCTCGTCAGAGGTTTTCGTGCTGCGGCATGCCGAGCACGTGGAAACCGCCATCGACGCGGATGATCTCGCCCGTCGTGCACGCCCCTGCGTCCGAGCACAGATAGACTGCCGTGCCCCCCACGGCCTCGAGCGAGGCATTCGCGCGGAGCGGCGCGTTGCTCTCGGTGTGCTTCCACGTCTTGCGCGCGCCGCCGATGGCGGACCCGGCCAGCGTCTTCATGGGGCCGGGGCTGATCGCATTGACCCGGATCCCTTCCGGGCCGAGATCGTCTGCGAGGTATCGTACAGCCGATTCCAGCGCCGCCTTGGCGACGCCCATCACATTGTAGTTCGGCGTGACGCGGTTGGAGCCCATGTAGCTCAGCGTGATCAGCGTGCCGCCATGCTCCACCATCATCGGGTGCGCGCGGCGCGCGATCTCGATGAAGCTGTAGGCGGAGATATCGAGCGAATTCTTGAAGTTCTCGCGGCTGGTATCGAGAATGCGGCCGGTCAGTTCCGCCTTGTCCGAAAAGGCAATGGCGTGGATCACGAAATCGAGCCGGCCCCACTTCCTCCCCAATTCCGCAAAGGCGTTGTCCAGGGAGACATCGTCCGTGACATCGACATCGAGCATAATGTCCGAACCGACGCTTTGCGCGAGCGGCTCGAGCCGCTTGCCGAAGGCATCGCCCTGATAGGTGAACGCCAGCTCCGCCCCCGCCTCGGCGCAGGCCTTGGCGATGCCCCAGGCGA